>SSEV01000104.1 GCA_008015095.1 Lysobacteraceae bacterium
GCCTACGTCGGTTTCGACGCAGTATCAACCGCAGCGGAAGAAACCAAGAATCCCAACCGCAATATCCCGATCGGCCTGATCGGTTCGCTGGGCATCTGCACGATCTTCTACCTCTTGGTGGCCTACGCCGCGGTCGGCGCGATGGGCGCGCAACCGGGTGGCCTGCTGTCGCAATCCAAGGAACCGCTGGCCTTCGTACTGCGTGAGATCGGCTGGCCGAAAGTCGGTGACATGGTCGCGGCGGCCGCGATTCTGGCGCTGCCCTCGGTGGTGCTGATGATGATCTTCGGCCAGACCCGCATCCTGTTCACCATGGCGCGCGACGGTCTGCTGCCGGAAAGCCTGTCCAAGGTGCATACGCGCTACCACACGCCGCATGTGGTGACCTGGATCACCGGTATTTTCGTCGCGCTGTTCGCTGCGCTGTTCCCGGTGGACATCCTGGCCGACATCTCCAACGCCGGTACGCTGTTCGCATTCTTCATGGTCGCCGCTGGCGTCATGGTGCTGCGCAGGACCGAACCGAATCGCCAACGCCCGTTCAGAACGCCGCTGGTCTGGATCGTCGGTCCGTTGGCGATGGCGGGTTGCGTGCTGCTGTTCTTCAGCCTGGGCTGGAACCCGACCATCAAATTCTTCTGCGCTTGGGCTATTGTGGGCCTAGTGGTCTACTTCAGCTACGCGCGCCGCCGCAGCCACCTGGCTCCTGGCAACGAACATCTGCTGCATGGCCACGCACAGGATCAAAAGCTGCAGGCCGATCCGTTGGTGCAGGAAGGTCCGAATACGGGCCCCTGAAGCCCATGTCGGGGACGTATATGAAAACGGCGCGGAAATCCGCGCCGTTTTCGTTTCAGAGCACACGGGATTACGGGTCAGACGCGCGCCAGCCGCCTTTATTCACTAGACCTGCGACCCAGGGCATCCGCTCCGGGCATTCAAGCGTCCAATACCCGGCGCCATCACTCAGGGTTTCTTCGCCCATGCCGTGCACCAGCCCTTCGCGGCGACGGTGTTCTTCGGGAAGATCGTGCACGGCCCGTAAGTCTGCCCTTTCGCACCTTTGTACAGATTGCAATTCAGGCAACTGCTGCCGGCCTTGAACGACGCGTGCTTCACCTTGGTGGCGTCTTCGGAATAGGCCAGGGCCTTGGCCGTAGGGTCGGTCAACGCCAGTTTCGGTAAAGGCTTGGCGGCCGAAGCGGGCGCCGGAGCCGCTGCATCCGCCTCAAGGCCATGCAACGCCAAGGGAGCGGTGGCCGCGGCGGTGACGGCGATCGTGAGGAAGCGACGACGGGAAAGTGCTTGACTCATGGGGCGAAGACCTTCGCTGGGGACTGACGCGCAGTGTCGTCGGCAAAGTAAAGCATCGCCTTGAGCCAGGTCAATTCGACGCGGCTTATCCCCACGACCGGCGCCAACAGGCGCTTCCGTTACACTTCCCGTTTATGAATGCCACTCCTTACGACCCCGCACGGCTGCAAGCCCTGGCCGACGACATCGTCCTGAACGTGCGCGAATTGGCCGCTGCTGGCTGGACCCCGGCGACCAGCAGCAATTTCTCGATGCGGCTCGATCAACGCCACGCGGCGATCACCATCTCCGGCCGCGACAAAGGACGACTGACCCGCGAAGACATCATGGTCGTTGATGTAG
The DNA here is from genome assembly GCA_008015095.1 of Lysobacteraceae bacterium. GTDB lineage: Bacteria > Pseudomonadota > Gammaproteobacteria > Xanthomonadales > Xanthomonadaceae > Lysobacter_I. The sequence goes on from SSEV01000104.1 coordinate 1,657, forward strand.
ACGGCCGAGCCGTCGGCAGCGATCACCGCCCCTCCGCGGAGACCCTGCTGCATACCCAGCTCTACCGGCGCTTTCCGGAACTGGGCTGCGTCTTGCATACCCATTCGCGCAATCAGACCGTCGCCTCGCGCCTGTTCGGCTCTGCCGGCCGGATGCGTCTGGAGGGCTACGAACTGCTCAAGGCGTTCAGTGGCCATACGACGCACGAGACCACGCTGGATCTGCCGGTGCTGCCCAATTCGCAGGACATGCCGGCGCTGGCCGCGCAGGTCGAGGCCCTGCTCGATGCCGGTCCGATGTGGGGCTATCTGATCGATGGCCACGGCCTCTACGCCTGGGGCCGCGACATGGCGGAGGCGCGCAGGCATCTGGACGCTTTCGAGTTCCTGATCGGGTGCGAACTCGACCTCCACCGCTTGCGCAGCTGAGCCCTGCTGTAGGCTTGAAACCTTCCTACGGGCGTCTGTTCGCTGAATCGCGAATCCGTGCCTGACCGCCGCATCCCGGTTCGCGCCAGCGGCGTTGATCGCCTTACCGCTCGGCCCCATCATGGCGGCATCCGATTCTCAAAGGATCCCTCATGAGTCGCCTGCGCATCTTCGTCGACGACCGCCCCGACGCTCCGCTCTCGGTCACCCATGATCACGCCGAAATGGCCGCCGCGTTGCGCGGCGTCGGAGTGGACTTCGAACAATGGCGGGCCACGCAGCCGATCGCGCCAGGCGATGCGCCGGAGACGATCATCGCCGCCTATCAGGCCGACATCGACCGGATCAACGCCGAGCGCGGCTTCACCACGATCGATGTGGTCAGCATCGCACCGGACAATCCCAATCGCGAGGCGATGCGCGCCAAGTTTCTCGACGAGCACTATCACGTCGAGGACGAAGTGCGCTTCTTCGTCGCCGGCTCCGGCCTGTTCAGTCTGCACGTGGATGGGCGTGTCTACGAAGTGCTGTGCGAGACCGGCGATCTGATCTCGGTGCCCGACAAAACCACGCATTGGTTCGATATGGGCCCTGCGCCGAGCTTCGTCGCCATCCGCTTCTTCCAGCAGCCCGACGGCTGGGTCGGACATTTCACCGGGACGGATATCGCACAGCGCTTTCCGCGGTATGAAATCGGACAGGCCGCATAAAAAACCTGAACGTCCGGTTCCGAATGTCCGGCTTTGCAGTCCCGGTCACCATGCGTACTTCCGCGGCCGCAGCATGATGTTCATCAACGGGAAAAGTGTCGCGCTTCGATAATGACTTTCTTCGGGCAAGCAAAGAAAGTCACCCGCGCGACGGCGCGGAATCTCTCGATCTTCAACCCCTGCAACGGTCCTCCATGCCCCTCATCCTCACCGACATCGAAGGCACTACCTCGTCCATCTCGTTCGTGAAGGACGTGCTGTTTCCTTACGCGCGCCGTGCGCTGCCCGGCTTCGTGCGCGAGCGCGGACAGGAGCCCGAGGTGCGTCGCTGGCTGGATGCGGTAGCGACCGAGCACGGCGCGGTCTGCAGCGACCAGGTAATCGTCGAAATCCTGCAAGGCTGGATCGACGAAGACCGCAAGCACACCGCACTGAAGGCGCTGCAGGGCATGATCTGGGGCGATGGTTACCGCGACGCGGATTTCACCGCCCATATCTACACCGACGCCGCGCGTATGCTGCAATGCTGGCATGACGCAGGTATTCCGCTGGCGGTGTATTCCTCCGGCTCGGCGCCGGCGCAGAAACTGTTTTTCGGGCATACCGATGCCGGCGACCTGACCGGTCTGTTCGAGGCATGGTTCGACACCGAAGTCGGGCACAAGCGCGCGGCCGACAGCTATCGCGAGATCGCGCGCCGTCTGGGACGCGCCGCGCCCGACATCGTGTTTCTCTCCGATGTGGTCGAGGAACTCGACGCAGCGCGTGAGGCCGGTGTGCGTACGATACTGATCGATCGACGTCAGGACTATCCCGCCCCGCGCACCGGCGCGGCCACACACGGCCACTCCCGGGTCGAACGCTTCGACGTCATCGATACCGGGCTCTCGGACGAAGGCAACGCCATACGATGAATACCATGCGCCGACAGTGGTTCGCGCTCCTGGCGACGCTGCTCGCCGGCATCGGCGCATTCGCGCCCGCTTCGGCGCTGGGCCCGATCGACCCGGAACTGCAGCGACGCGATCGCTCTCTGCTCGAAGCCAGGTTCGCGACCCTTGCGCCGCAGCGTCCGGGCAAGACCGATCTGTACGTGATCGGTTTCGGCGGCGACAGCACCGAAGACGTATTCCGCAACGAAGTGATGTATCTCGAAGCCCTGATGCGCCAACGCTTCGGCGCGCGCGACCGGGTCGTAAGCCTGATTAACCACGCCGACAGCATGACCGGCGCACAGACGCCGCTGGCCTCGCTGCAGAACCTGCGCCGCGCGCTGCATGGCGTGGCCGAGACGATGAATCCCGAAGAGGACGTGCTGCTGCTGTTTATGACCATGCATGGCACCGCCGAGCATTTTCTCGTCGCACAGATGCCGCCGCTGTTCCAGGAGCTGATCGACCCGAAAGAACTGCGCGCCGCGCTCGACGATGCAGGCATTAGGCATCGCGTCATCGTGATTTCGGCATGCTATTCCGGCGGATTCGTCAAGGCGTTGAGTTCGCCCGACACGCTGGTGCTGACCGCATCGCGCCACGACCGTACGTCGTTCGGTTGCGGTCCGGATTCGGAGGCGACCTATTTCGGCCGCGCCTGGATGATCGAAGGTCTGAACAGCAGTGCGGATTTCGTCACCGCCTTCGAAGATGCGAAAAAACGAATCAACGCGCGCGAGAAAGCCGACGACTTCGAGCCTTCACTGCCGCAGATCTCGATCGGCGCGAATATCCGCGCGCGTCTGGGACATTGGCGCGACCACATCGTACCGGGCCCACCGGTGCCGTATCCGTACGACGCGCCAGCGACGCCATCGAACGACGAGACGGACGCGCGCGCCGCCGCGAAAGCGCCCGCGGACGGCAGCGTTCACGAGCATCGCTGACCTCGTTCGCCGTACGCCACAGGTCTGCGGCGCGGGTTGTGATTGATCCGACGATGTGAAGTTTGCATCGTCGGGACGATACATGGGCCGGGAATGACCTGTCCGCGACCGGCGCATAGCGCCGGATCGCGGGCTTCGATCACAGACGTCGATCGCGGACATGCGCCGAGACCGAAGCAGCAAACGTTTGCGTAGGACGTTCAAACGCCTGCAGGGCGAATCAGGAGTGCAACCGCTCGCCCCTGGCCAACATCTCAACCAGGGCCTTGACCCGCGCAGCACGCGTTTGCGCGGTCTTCGCAGTCTGCACCCGCCAGCACACGGCGTAGCGATTGGCCTTATCGAGCGTCTCGAAGAAGACCCGCGCCTTCTTGTTCTTCGCCAGCGCGGCTTCGAGCTCCGACGGCGCCCGCATCGCACGCGCACCATCGTAGGCGGCGTCCCAACGGCCATCGGCTTTCGCCGCTTCGATCTCACGCAAGCCGCCAGGCCGCATCCGGCCTTCGGCCATCAGTCGTTCGGCCCGGCCGATATTGATCTTCGACCATAGACTCTTCGGCTGGCGCGGCGTGAACCGCTGCAGAAAATAGCGTGCGTCGCAGCTGCGTTTCTGGCCATCGATCCAGCCATGACACAACGCCACATCCAGGGCCTGATCGTAATTGACGGTAGTGATGCCGGAGCCCTTCTTGGCGATCTTCAACCACAGCCCTTTGCTGTCGGCTTGAGCGATCAGCCACGCCTCCCAGGATGCGGCCTCCGCGAACGCCTCGATCGGCAGGTCACTCGGCAATCCGGTCGCGCTCACCGCACGGCCTCCTGCAATCGGTATTCGGTATGCGCACGCGATTCGCCGAGCCACGGATCGAACGCGCGCACTTCGATGCGATGCGCACCGATAGAGAGGTCGGTCGCCAGCGCGCCGCGCCACAGATGCGTGGAGACCTCGGCCTCTGGCGAGCGATCGTAGCCACGCAAGGTGCCGGCCGCATCATCGAGCGCGTTCTCGCGAGACAACCGCGGGTCCGCACGCGCCACTCTGGCCATCGGCGTCCACTCGCCTTGGTCGATGCGGTATTCGACCCGAGTGTCCTCACGTCCCATGTAGACGTTGGCGTACACGCTCCATGCCGGATAGGCGCCGCGTCGCAATACTCTGGGCGCGTGCAGGCCGATGCGGGTGTCCTGCGTATCGCGCGCCGGATGCCAGGCCAGCGCATAGTCGCCGTCGGCGGCAATGCGCAGGCTGGCGTAACCGTTCGGCGTGCCGTCGGCCATGGTCGCGTCGGGAATCCCGGCCGTATCCTTGACTCCCGACCAGAACGCGCCACAGGCCGCACCGACGTTGTATTCGTGGAGCGGGCGCGCACCATGCCAACCGCTGCGCGCGTCGTGCATGCGATGCTGCTGGGTATGCGAATGCGCGCTGAGGATCAACACGCGCGGATAGTCGCGCAACAGCGCGAACAGCCGCTCGCGATCCGCATCGCGGAAGGTGTCGCGTCCGTCGGGCTCGAACAGCGGAATATGCATCGCCAGCACCAGCAGACGGTCTTTCGGCACCCCAGGGAGATAGGCTTCGAGGAAAGCGAACTGGTCATCGCGAAAACCGCCGATGTATGCCGGCCGCTGCCCGGGGCGGTAGATCACGTCGTCGAGGCCGATGAATACCGCCTGCGCCTCCTCCCAGGCGAAGGTATCCGGCCCGTACGCGTTGCGGAAACTCAGTAACGAGTCTTCATCCCGCACGGCGTCGAAATCCAGATCGTGATTGCCGGCGACGTGCAGCCAGGGGATGCCCATCCGCACGGTCTGCGCGTTCAGAGCCGGATACAACGACAACACGTCGTCGGCGATGTCGCTTAGGCTCAGACCGAGCTGAGGGCGGCCAACATCCGGACGCGCGCGTTCCGCCAGCACGCTGTCGACGATATCACGGCCGTAGTAGCCGACATCCTCGATCGATTTCACTTGCGGGTCGCCGAAAATACGGACATCCAGTGCGCGCGCAGGCGATTCGCGCTGCAAACCGAGATCGAAACGCCGCAGCGTCGGAACCTGAGGAATGCCGCCGTATTTCAATACAGGCGTCGGGTCAGGAGAAGCATGCAGCCAAAACCGAGGCAGCGTCGCGGGGTCGCGCACCAGCCGCCAACCGGCCGGTTTGACCACGAACAGGGTTTGTCCAGGGCGCACATCGATGCGGTATCCGCCATCTCGGCCGGTTCTGGTCAATGCGCGGCCGTTGGAGACCACCACACCTGAAACGCCAGGTTCGCCCGCATCACGCCGGCCGTCGCCGTCGCGATCCTGATAGACCCGTCCGGACACCTGAAACGGAACTGGCTCCAGCGTGAAAGCGGTCACGCTTATCGAGGCGATGACCATGCCTACACACAGGGCCGCTGCGTTTCGCCGCACCGTCATACCGACTCCATTAACTGTTCGTGGTCATTATGCCCCCGCAGCCACGTTTCTAACGGCATATGAGCGCCCGGCTACAGTAAGATCGGGGGCTGCAGAAGGCACAGGGGGAGGCATGCGGCTTCGATTCGGCTGGTGGCGCATCGCGGGGGCGCTGATCGCGGCGATCCTTTGCGCACAAGTCCAGGCCAGGGAGCCGGCCGAACTTCTCAGCGGCGTCTCGGATACGTCACTGACCCCGTACATGAGATTCCGTCACGACAAGGCCGCGGACGACAGCGTCGACGATGCATGGCGCCGCGTCGCCGCCGGACAGTTCGCGCCCGTACCGTCCGGCAAGACCGCATTCGGATTCCAGAGGGGCGCGTTCTGGTTCCATGCCGAAGTCGTGAATCACAATCCGGACGAGCGCCACTGGATGCTGGTGCAGAGCTTCGCGCTGATCGACTCGATCGACGTCTATATCCGCTATCCCGACGGCAGGATCGTGCATCAGGCCAGCGGCGACCATGTGCCTTTCGACTCGCGCAGCATCCCCTATCGGCATCCGAATTTCCGCATCGAACTGCCGCCCGGCCAGCGTGTGCAATTGCTGATCCGCACCCAAAGCAAAAGTTCGATGCAGGTGCCGCTGGCCCTATACACGCCTGCCGCATTCACATCGCTCTCGCGTGATGCGCAGTTCGTGATGGGCCTGTATTACGGGATACTGCTTGCGCTGTTCTTCTACAACCTCGTGCTGTGGCTGACCCTGCGCGATGCGAGCTACTTCTGGTATCTGTTCCACATCACCGCATTCGGCCTGGTGCTGTTCACCCTCAACGGCTACAGCTTCGAATACATCTGGCCGCACAATCCATGGCTGGCCAATGTCGCGGTGCCGTTGTCGATCTGTCTCGCGATCGTGGGCATGCAGCAGTTCGCGCGGACCTTCCTCGAATTGCCCAAGCGTTTCCCTCTCGGCAATCTGGTCAGCATCGTCTTCATCGTGTTTTGCACCGGCCTGGGCCTGGCCTCGCTGCGTTTGCCCTACGACATCGCCACACCGCTCGCCACCCGGGCGGTGATCGTCAGCGTGTTGTGGACGGTGACCGCGGCGGTGGTCGTATTGCGTCGAGGCTACAGACCGGCGCGGCTGTTCCTGGCCGCCTGGGCGGTGTTCCTGACCGGCGCGGCGGCGATCGCCGCACTGGCCTTCGGCATCGTGCCGAAGAACCTGATGACCGAATACGGCGTGCAGATCGGTTCCGCGCTGGAAATGCTGTTGCTCTCGATCGCCCTGAGTTATCGCTACGCTTCGTTGCGCAACGAAAACGAAAGGATCGCGATGGAGGCCCATCAGCAATTGGAACGCAAAGTCGCCCAGCGCACTCAGGAGTTGCGCAGCGCGCTGACCCAGCTCGAAGACGCGCATCGCCGGCTGCATGATTCCAGTCGCCGCGACGGCCTGACCGGGCTCTACAACCGGACTCATTTCCACGAAAGCTTCGAGAAGCATCTGGCCAGTGCGAACACGAACGGCACGCCGGTATCGTTGCTGATGATCGACCTGGACCACTTCAAATCGATCAACGACAAATACGGCCACCTGACCGGCGATGACTGCCTGCGCTGGGCCGCGCACCGCATCGGCCAGGCATTGCGCGTGCACGAGTCGTCGTTGTTGGCGCGTTTCGGCGGAGAGGAATTCGTGGTCGTGCTGCCAGGGCATGATCTCCACGCCGCGGTCAACGTGGCCGAAGCGCTGCGGCGCAAGCTGGTCGAAGAGCCCTGCCCCTCCGGCGAGCACCGGCTGCGGGTATCCGCGAGCATCGGCGTGCATACGATCGAATCCGGAGCCGGCGTCGATTCCGACACGGCGCTGTCGGTGGCCGATCAGGCGCTGTACAGCGCCAAAGCCAACGGCCGCGACTGCGTACGCACATCGATCACCGCGGCCTGATCCTAGATTCGACGCTGACCGACGCGAACCGGCGCGAACCGGCTCGATAAACCGTGGTGGCGAATTGGTGGTCGCGCGCCCTCGACATGGCCGCGCAATGCGCCCGAATCGCGTTAACAGGCCCTAGCGCATCCGCTCCTGCAATACCCGCTTCGCATCGTCGAGATCCAACCCGCGCGCGCGAAGCAGGACGATGAGGTGATAGAGCAGATCGGCCGTTTCGCCAAGCAGTGAGGCGTCGTCTTCGGCCACAGCCGCCAACGCCGTTTCCAGACCTTCCTCGCCGACTTTCTGGGCGATGCGCTTGATCCCGTCATCGAACAGCTTCGTGGTGTAACTGCCGGCGGGCCGCTCGGCATGACGACGATGGATCAGCGCCTGCAGTTCGCCCAGCACATCGCCCGGGGCGGCGGAGAAACAACTGGCGGTGCCGAGATGGCAGGTCGGCCCCTGCGGTCGCGCCAGCACCAGCAGGCTGTCCCGATCGCAATCCGCTTCGATGGCCACGAGATCGAGCGTGTGCCCGCTGGATTCGCCCTTGGTCCACAAGCGGCCTTTGCTGCGACTGAAGAAGGTGACTTGTCTGGTCCGCAGCGTGGTCGCCAAGGCCTCGCGCGACATATATCCCAGCATCAGCACGCGGCGGGAGTCGGCGTCCTGGATGATGGCGGGCAACAGGCCGCCCTGCTTTTCCCAGGCCAGCGCCTCCCAGTCCTGCTGCTCCCAGCCATGCTGCGCGCCGCCAGGCTCGTTCTGCATCGCCGCTCCCGCCGACGCGTCCTCGCGCACCGTCTTCTCCGTCGCGTTCACAAGCGCACCTCGACGCCCTGCGCGCGCAAGGCGCGTTTGAGATCCGGAATCGCGATCGCGCCGGAATGGAAAACGCTGGCGGCCAGCGCGGCATCGACATCGGCTTGGCGAAAAGCGTCGACGAAATGATCGATCGCGCCCGCCCCGCCCGACGCCACCAGCGGCACATCGCAGATCGCGCGCACCGCTTTCAACTGTTCGAGATCGTAGCCTCTGCGCACGCCATCGCTGTCCATGCAATTGAGTACGATCTCGCCCGCGCCGAGCACCTGCGCCTCGCGCACCCAATCGAGACTGCGCCGACCCGGCGCACGCATCCGTTGCGGGTCGCCGGTGTGGCTGCGCACGCGCCACTCGCCGTCGGCGTCGCGCACCGAGTCGATACCGACCACCACGCATTGGCGGCCGTAGGCGTCGGCGATCTCGGCGATCAGTTCCGGCCGTTCCAACGCCGGCGTATTCACCGACACCTTGTCGGCGCCCGCATTGAGAACGCGCCGCGCGGTATCGGCGTCGCGGATACCGCCAGCGACGCAGAACGGGATATCGATCACCGACGCCACACGCTCGACCCAGGCCGTGTCGACAGAACGGCCGTCCGGGCTGGCGCCGATATCGTAGAACACCAGTTCGTCCGCGCCTTCATCGCGATATCGGCAAGCCAGTTCGACGATATCGCCCATGTCGATGTGGTCGCGAAAGCGCACGCCTTTCACCACCCGGCCGTCGCGGACATCCAGACAGGGAATGATCCTGCGGCTCAACATGCCAGCGCATCCCGCAGATCGAGCCCGCCTTCGAGCAATGCGCGTCCAAGCACGACGCCGCTGCAACCGGCCGCGCGCGCGGCGATCACATCATCCAGATCGCGTACGCCGCCGCTGGCCTGCAGCGCGAAGCCGTCGCCGCGCGCTGCCAACGCGCGATAGAGATCGAGGTTCGGCCCCTGCAACATACCGTCGCGGGAAATGTCGGTGCACAGCACATGCCGCGCACCGGCCGCGCGGTACCGCGGCAGCAGATCTTCGAGCATCGCACCGTCGGATTCGGTCCAGCCATGGACCGGCAGCCGCCACGCGCCTTGTGCGTCCTGCCGGGTATCCAACGCGATGACGATCCGATCCGCCCCATGACGCGCGATCCAGGCTTCGACACGCGCGGACTGGCGCACCGCCAGCGAACCGATCACCGCGCGCGCCGCACCGCATTCGAACAACGACGCCAGGCCGGCCTCGTCGCGCAGCCCGCCCCCAGTCTGCACGCGCAAACGGCCATCGGCGGCGATCCGACGCAGCAACGGAGCCAGGGTGTAGCCGCCGCTGCGCGCAGCGTCCAGATCCACCAGATGCAGCCATTGCGCGCCGGCATCGGCATAGCGCATCGCCAATGCGAACGGATCGTCCTCGTAGCGCGTCTCGCGCGCGTAGTCGCCCTGGCGCAAACGCACCACACGTCCGTCGCGCACATCGATCGCGGGCAGCACGCTGAAACTCATGTCGGCAATTTCAGAAAATTCGCGAGCAGGCGCAGCCCGACAGCGGCGGAACGCTCGGGGTGGAATTGCGCCCCGAAACGCAGCCCCTGCCCCACGACCGCAGCGAAACGCCCTCCATGTTCTGTATCGGCGAGCACATATGCGGCGCCATCCTCGGCCAAGACAGCATAGCTATGGACGAAATAAACGTAGGCGCCATCGTCGATGCCGTCGAGCAGCGTGCGGGCCGTCGGGTCCGGCGGCGTGCGTTTGCGCAACCGATTCCAGCCCATGTGCGGCACGCGCACGCCCGGCCCATCGGCGAGTTTGCGCACCCGTCCCGGCAACAGGCCCAGACAACGCACATCGCCCTCGTCGGAGGACTCGAACAGCAATTGCATGCCGACGCAGACGCCGAGCAGCGGCACCGTGCTCGCGCGCAGGGCGATATCGAGCCCGCGCTCGCGCAACAAAGCCATCGACGGCGCCGCCGCGCCCACGCCCGGCAACAGGATGCGTGCGGGTTCGCCGAGTTCGTCCGCGTCGCGCACCAAGCGTGGCTGCGCGCCGATCCGCTGCAAGGCGTAGCGCACCGAACCGAGATTGGCGCCGCCGGCATCGATCAGCGCAAGATCTCCATGCCTTTTTACGGCATGCCTTTTTACGGCATGCTTTACGACCGCACGCTCTTTGGCCGCATGCCCGCTCGAAGCATCCGCGCTCACAACACCCCCTTGGTGCTGGGCAAAGCCGCGCCCTCGCGCCGCACAGACTGGCGCACAGCACGCGCCACCGCCTTGAAGCAGGCTTCGATCTGGTGATGATCGTTGTCCCCGCGCACCCGGAGATGCAGGTTCAGACCTGCGGTTTCGCACAGAGACCGGAAGAAATGCGACACCAGCTCGGTGGGCAGATCGCCGACTTTCTCGCGCTGGAACCGGCCTTCGAACACCAGATGCGGTCGTCCCGACCAATCCAGCGCCACCCCAGCCAGGGCCTCGTCCATCGGCAGCACGAAGCCGTAGCGCGCAACCCCGCGCTTATCGCCCAGAGCCTGGCGCAACGCCTGTCCCAACGCGAGCGCGCAGTCTTCGACGGTGTGGTGCTCGTCGATATGCAAATCACCATCGCACCGCAGGCGCAGCGCGAAACCACCGTGCTTTCCCAACTGTTCGAGCATATGGTCGAAGAACCCCAGCCCGCTCGACACCTGCGGTTCCGCTTCCAGGTCGAGATCGACCTCGACTTCGATCCGGGTTTCCTTGGTCTTGCGCTCGATCCTGGCGGTGCGCGGCGCATTGGCCAAGACATGCGCGATCGATGGCCAGTCGGCGCCATCGCCGAACTGCGGCGTTTTGAGTTTGAACCCGCGGATTCCGAGATTCTCCGCGAAGCGCAGATCGGTGTCGCGGTCACCGACCATAGCCGAGCGCGCCCAGTCGATGCCGGGCGCGCGCAACAGCGGTTGCACCAGGCCAAGTCCGGGTTTGCGCGTCGGCGCGTTCTCGTGCTCGAAACTGCGATCGATCAACACGTCGCGAAAGCCGATGCCCTGACTCTCGAACACCTGCATCATCAACGCATGCGGGCCGTCGAAGGCCTGTTGCGGGAAGCTTGCGCCGCCAAGACCGTCCTGATTGGTCACCATCACGAACTGGTATCCCACGTCGCGCAATTTCAGCATCGCCGGAATCACGCCATCGACGAAAGCGAGCTTGTCGTAAGCATCGATCTGAAAATCTTCCGGCTCGCGAATCAGGGTGCCGTCGCGGTCGACGAACAGAATCGGCGTACCTGCGCTCATGCCGCACGCTCCGGCGCGGCGCTGGCCGCGATCGCCGCCAGCGCGGCCGTGTTTTCCTCTGGCGTTCCGATACTGATCCGCAACGCATCGCCGAGGCCGGCCATCGCGCGCATATCGCGCACGACGACGCCGGCATCGAGCAAGCTGCGCAGCACGGCGTCGGCATCATGGAAACGCGCCAGCAGAAAGTTGCCTTCGCTGGCATAGACCTGTCGCGTTCGGGGCATCCGCGCCAGGGCCGCGGCCATACGCGCGCGCTCCGCGCGAACCGTTTCCGCCCTGCGCGCGGCCTGTGCGAGCGCATCGTCCTGCACCGCGCGCAAGGCAATCTCCGCGCACGGCGCAGGCACCGGATACGGGGCCTGACAGCGGCGCAACACATCGATCAGGGCCGCGTCGGCGAGCAGGCAGCCGATGCGCGCTCCCGCCAACGCATGCAGCTTGGACAATGTGCGCAACACGGCCACATTCCCGCATTCATTGATCAGGCTCGCGCAGGAAGCCGTCTGTGCAAATTCGATGTAGGCCTCGTCGACCACGACCAGGGCATGCCCGGCGAGTCTGCGCGCCAGGGCGCGCACCGCTTCCGGCGCGATCGTCGCCCCCACGGGATTTCCTGGAGAACACAGGAACACCAGTTTGGCGCGCTCCGCGATCGCGGCTGCGGCGATCGCGTCGAGATCCACGGTCCACGCTTTCGTCCCGTCGCCGATCTGCGCTTCAACCAGCGGCACCTCGACCAGCCGCGCCGCCTGGAGGCGCGCGCAGACCGCGTACATGCCGAACACCGGCGGCGCGATGACCACCGCATCGATCTCGGCGCGACAGAGCGCGCGCACCAGCAGATCGATGGCTTCATCGCTACCGCGCCCGATCAGCAACTGCTCCGGCGAAACCGCGTAAAGAGCCGCGAGACGCTGGCGCAGAAGCTCCGGCTGCGGCGCCGGATAACGGTTCAATGCCGCATCCAGATCCACAGGATTGGACCAGGGCGATTCGTTAGCGTTGAGCCACACCGTATACGCCGTGGCGGCGCTCTGTTCGCGACGCGCAGAACGGTATCCGGCGAAATCGCGTAGATCCTCGCGCACCAGCGCGATGACATCGATTGCGCGTGTATCGTTCATGCCTGCGCCCCCAGCCGCAGCGCGATCGCGTTGGCGTGCGCTTCCAAGCCTTCGGCGTGGGCCATAAGCATCGCCTCCGGACCGATCGCGCGTAACCCCTCGCGGCTCACCGCCTGTACGCTGATCGTGGTCTGGAAGGAAGCGACGGATAACCCGCTCCAAGCGCGCGCCGCGCCCCCGGTAGGCAGCACATGATTGGTGCCGCTGTTGTAATCGCCCAGCGCCTCGGCGGCGTAATCGCCGAGGAACACCGAGCCCGCGGCGCGCACCTGGGCGAGACGCGCGTCCGCATCGCGCAGCGCGAGGATCAGATGCTCGGGGGCATAGCGGTTGCTGATCGCGAACGCTTCGTCGAGATCCCTCACCAGGATCAACCGCGAGCGCGCGAGCGCCTGCGCGGCGATCGCGGCGCGCGGCAGCATGCGCAACTGCCCGACCACGGCCGCAGCGACGGCGTCAATCAACCGCTGCGAATCGCTGATCAGCAACACCTGCGAGTCGGGACCGTGCTCGGCCTGCGACAACAGGTCGGCGGCGACGAAAGCCGGATCGGCGCCGTCATCGGCGATCACCAGCACTTCGGAAGGCCCCGCCGGCAAATCGATCGCAGGTCCGCCCTCGAACAGCGACGCCTGACGTTTGGCTTCGGTCACCCAAGCATTGCCCGGGCCGAACACTTTGTCGCAGGCCGGCACGGTCTGCGTGCCGAACGCCATCGCCGCCACCGCATGCGCGCCGCCGATCTTGAACACGCGCGTCGCCGCGCACTGCCGCGCGGCGAACAATACGGCGGGGTCCGCGCCGCCGTCGGCGCGCGGCGGAGTGCAGACCACGATGTCCTCGCAACCGGCCAGACGCGCGGGCACGCCCAGCATCAACATGGTCGAGGGCAAAGGCGCGCTGCCGGCGGGCACGTACAGACCGACGCGCGCGATCGCGCGGACGATTCGGCGGCAACGCACGCCCGGCGCGGTGTCGACCGCGTATTCGCGCGGCCCGCTGTCGCGATGGAAGCTTTCGATGCGTCGCGCGGCTTCGCGAATCGCGGCCTTGAGCGCCGGATCGAGATCCCGCTCCGCGGCTTCGAATTCAGCGGTCTCGACCGCGAAGGTTTGTGGAGCCGCACGATCGAAACGCGCAGCATAGTCGCGCAACGCCGCATCGCCGCCATCGCGCACGCCCGCGAGAATCGCGGCGACCGCCTCGCGCACTTCCACGGCGTGCGCCTGCGTCGGCCTGCGCAGCGCTTCGTGGCGCGCGGCATCGTCGGCGCTCGCCCAGTCGAACACTGGCATCGCCGGTGCGCCCGCATCGTCGATGAACGATTTCGCGCTCATGCGAGCATCCGCTCCACCGGGACGACCATCAGCCCGCGCGCGCCTGCGCGCTTGAGATCTTCCAGTCGTTGCCAGGTCATCGCACCATGGCACAACGCCTGCATTGCGACATCGACGCCGCCGTCGAGCGCGGTTACGGTCGGTGGCTCGGCGTCGGGCAGCAACCGCATCAGATGCGGCAAAGCCTCGCGCGAGGACTGGAACAACAACAGTTTGCTGTCGCGGATCTTGAGCACACCATCGATCCGCCGCAGCATCAATTCGGCGATGGCCGCGCGTTCGTCGACGAAGGGCGCGACCGGACCGGCGAGCACGGCCTCGCTGTCGAGGACGATTTCCACCGGTTTCAATCCGTTCGCCGCCAGCGTACCGCCACTGGACACCAGATCGCAGACCAGATCGGCCTGCCCCAGTCGCGGCGCGATCTCGACCGAGCCGGACAAGGTCACCACATCGCAGGAGAGCCCGCGCTCGGCCAGCCAGCGCGAGAGCAGCGCGGGATAGCTGGTCGCGATGCGCTTGCCGGGCAACACGTCATCCGGCCGCCATTCCCATGCCTCGGGCACGCCGAACATCAGGCGACAGCGCCCGAAACCGAGCGCGCGCCATTCGGAGAACGGCGAGACATCCCCGCGCGCGATGCGCTCGCAATTCTGTTCGGCCAGCACGTTGCGGCCGACCATGCCCAGGTCGCAAACGCCGCCGGCGATCAACCCTGGGATATCGTCGTCGCGCACCATCAACAGATCGACCGGCAAGGATTCACCGTAATAGAACAGGCGGTCGCGGCTTTCCTGCCAGCTCAGACCCGCTGCGGAAAGCAAAGCGAGCGCGGGCTCGGTGAGCCGGCCGCTTTTCTGGATCGCGATGCGCAGGCGGGTTCTGGCGTTTTCGGTATACGCGGGTGACATGGTCCTATCCTTCAAGACGCGCCGGCCTTGCGACGGGGGGTTCGTTGCAGGCGTTCGATCGCGATGCCGTATCCGCCGGTGCCGCGTTCGAGCGAACGCGCGACCCGGCCGATGGTGGTGACGCTGACGCCGGTGCGCTCGTGGATTTCGCGATAAGGCAGACCCGCAAGCAGCAGCGGCACCACTTTCCAGCGATCGGACATCGCCTCCAATTCGGCCGGCGTGCACAGGTCTTCGAGAAAGGACCGGACCTGTCCCGGCCTGTCCAGCGCCGCGAGCGCGCGCGCCAGCGCATCGAGGTCGGCCTCGGCATCGCGCTGCGGGACGGGACGGGGGCGTTGTTTCATGGCGGCGGACGGGCTTCTGGAAACTGACTCTTCGATCTGTTTTTTCGACCGCGCCGTTATGGGCGACCGGCGGACCTGCATTCGCAGACATTTCTAATGTATTAACGTGCTAATACATTAATTGATACATATAAACGTGGTCAAGCCCCGCCTAAGCCCGAACAATCGGGCGGGATGCGCGAGAAGGACGGGACGGGCCTGCAGCGGACTCAGGGCCTCGGCGTGGTCGCAGCGACGCCACGACGTGCGGCGGCCAGGTCATGGAATTGGCGGCGGACCGCATCCTTGCCGTATTTGCCTTCGAGCCGTCTGATGGTGAAATGGCCACGGGCCATGTTCTGGAAGTGCGCGGTGAACAGGGTGTTCAGGGTCGCGCCACCCGCCGCGCCGACCACCGGCATCCATTGCGCGGCCGCTTTCTCGGTGAAAGCCACCCCCAACCTGGCCGCGGCGGCCTCGATCCATTTCGTCAGCAGCGGCGCCGTCTCGTTCGCCACAATCGCACGCTTGGCGATACGCCGTGCGGCATCGGTGAATGGCTGCGTATCGGACGCCCGTTCTGCGCCTTCGAGCGTGTCCCGGATCGCGAAATAGCCGATGTCCGCGCCCGCGTGCGGGTGCCCGCCACCATCGAGCGCGAACACCATCACGCAATCGCGACGCACCTCCGCGTCTGTGATCGAAAACCCTTCGGCCCGCGCCACATCGGCGATCGAACGCACCATCAACATCGTGATCGCCGGAATCTCCACCAGCATCCCGGCCCAGCCGAAGAACCCTCCGGCCGCGCCGGTCGCGGCGGCGGCGGCTTTGTGCAATCGCGTGGACGCGGGGCGCGCGGGCGCATCCCGCATGCTCGATAGCGCCACACCGACGGCCTTGCGCAATGCGGACTCCGCCGCCGCATGGATGCGTCTGCCGGCGCTCTTGGGCAACCGATCAAGCATGCGTTCGATCGGCGTGCCGACCAGGTCGGTGATCTGCATCGCCAGTGAGGCCGCGGTCAACAACGCGAACGCCTGCGCCAACGCAGCCGCATCGTCGGGCTCGAACCCTGCCGCGGCGCTCGCGACGCCGCGCGCGTTCTTGGATTCAACCTCCACACGCCCGACCGTCATCGGGCCGGGTTCATCCGTTGAAGTCATACGCGCTCCTTGTCGAGGCCCTCATCATCCCGATGCCGCCGTCAACCTGGGGCGGCGTCGATGCGCTCAACGCGCCTGCCGCGCAGCGGTCAGCACTCTGCCCTCGCGCACCAGTTCGACGGCGGCGGCGATGTCGACATCCAGCGCGCGGTCGCGATCGAGGAACGGGATGCGTTCGCGCAACGTCGCATGCGCCGCCGCCACCGCGCGCCCCGGGTGAAAAGGCTCGGCCGCTGACAACTCGACGCGCAAAGCCTCGACTTCAGCGAGAAACACCGGCCACGCCGCCGCCTCGGGCAGCGGCCCACCCTGCACCTTGGCGGCGAAAGTCTCGGCGTCGGCGCGATCGGCAAGATCGCGCGCAGCGTTGATCATGTCGCGACGCAGGTCCAGCGCTTGCGCCGCCGTCATCAGTTCCAGCGCCAGCACTTTTCCGAGATCCTCGGCCATCGCCAGCACATGACGCGCTTCGTTGGCGCCCATCGACACATGATCCTCGGCGTTGGCGCTGGTCGGGATCGAATACACCGACGCAGGATGCGCGCGGCTGGCCAAGTCGTTGACGATGGCTGCCGCGGTGTACTGCACGATCATAAAGCCCGACTCGGTGGCGTCCTCGTTGCCGATCAGGAACGGCGGCAAACCGTCGCTGGTCGCAGGATCGACCAGCTTGTTGAGGCGTCGCTCGCTGATCGAGGCCAGCACCGGAATCGCCGCCTTCACATAGCTCATCGCCAGCGCCAATGGCATGCCGTGGAAATGCCCGGCCGAGATCACCTGCTGTTCGACGTGCTCGGCGCGCGCGTCGGGAAAGACCAGTGGGTTGTCGGTCACCGCGTTCAGCTCGATTTCGAGCACGCGCTTGGCCTGTTCCACCGCATCGCGCACCGCGCCGTGCACCTGCGGGATGCAGCGCAGCGAATAGCTGTCTTGCGGCTGATGTTTCTTGCCGCCGCGGAACGGCTTGAAACGACGATAGAACTTCTCGCGACCGTGGCGCTGGGTATCGGGCACCCATTCCCAACCGATATCGAAACTCAACCGGCGCGCATCGTCGGTATCCCAACTGTGCGGCAGCCACGGCCTGAACTTCGGCACCAGGTGATATGGAATATCGGCGAGCGTGGAAGCGGACAGCAACTCGCGCAGATTCGCCGCGGCCCGAACCTGCCCCGGATGCGGGCGCAACGCATGCACGTCTTCGGCGAAAGCGCCCAGCCGTCCGGCGAAGGCGTCGATGGTCATCGCCGCGGCCAGATCCGCGGTTTCCAACAGGTCTTCCAGCAGATTCAAGGCCAACACGCCGCAGGCCAGCATCTGCGCGGTGCCGTTGTTGAGGGCCAACCCCTCCTTATACGAGAGCGACAGCGGCTCCAGCCCCGCGCGTTGCAACGCCTGCGCGCCGGGCAGGCGTTCGCCTTCGTAGAACGCTTCGCCGCCGCCGAGCAACACAATCGCCAGATGCGACAGAGGTGCGAGATCGCCCGATGCGCCGACCGATCCGAGCTGCGGCACCACCGGCACCACGCCGGCATTGAGCATCGCCGCAAGCGCGGCCAGGGTCTGCACGCGCACGCCGGAATGCCCGCGCAACAGGGTATTGATGCGGATGCACAACATCGCCCGCACCACTTCGGGCGCGAACGGCTCGCCCACGCACACCGCGTGGCTGATGATCAGATTGCGCTGCAACTCCTCGTGCAGGGATCGTCCCGACGGTGCCGCGCCCGGCAGTTCGTCGCGCAACGGATGCGCACCGAGCAGCTTGTCGGCATTGCTGCCGAAGCCGGTGGACACTCCGTAAATGGGTTCTTCGCGGCGCACCTGCTCGGCGAGAAAGGCGGCGGCATGCGCGACATTACGCAACGCGCCCTCATCCAGCATGACTTGCGCGCCGTAGGCGACCTCGACCAGTTGCGCGCGACTGAGCGAACGGCCGTCGAGACGAATGGGTTTCACGAAAACACTCCCGATGTTGACGCGCAGTGGATGCCCGGTCCGGCTTTCGCGGGAGAACTCCGCAGCGCCATGCCCATGAGCAACCAAAACCACGCGAAAAGCCAAAGACCGGCGATTCCGAAGAAGCCGGCGAACCCCGTCGTCGTCAGCAGGCACAATCCGAACAGGACCGCCGCGACGCCCGCCCAGGGCAACCATAGATCAAGCAGCAGCGACTTCAGCGCATGCGCGATCATCATTCGCACCCTGTCCCGCTCAAGTCCCCATCGCCGGTAATGCACGCATTTGCTCGCGCTCGACCAGCAGCGTCCGCGCCAGCTCCGCCTCGGCGACCTCGAACTGCTCGCCGCGACGCATATCTTTCACCGCGACCACGCCGCGCGCGGCCTCGTCCTCGCCACGAATCACCACGAACCGGATCCCGGCGCGATTGGCGTACTCGAGCTGCTTCTTGAACTTGCGCGCCTCAAGCTGAGTCTCGACGTTGAGCCCGGCCGCGCGCAGTTTCTGCGACAACGCCAACGCCGCTTCGAGCCCGGCGTCGTCCATCAGCGAGACCATGACATCGACCGAGCTTTCCGCCGTGCCGACCAGACCGACCTTGCGCAACTGATAGAACAGGCGGGTCAGGCCGATCGAAATACCTACGCCCGGAAGATTGGATTTGCTGTAGTGACTGGCCAGATTCTCGTAACGGCCTCCGGAACAGATCGAGCCGATCGACGGATGCGCATTGAGCGTGGTCTCGTAGACGATACCGGTGTAGTAGTCCAGACCGCGCGCGATCGACAGATTCAACGCGAAGCGCTGATCGGCCACGCCTAGCGCGCGCAACTCGCGCAGGACTTCGCGCAACTCCGCACGCCCTTGTTCAAACAGCGGCGTTCCCGCGCCCAGCGCATCGAGCGCTGCCTGTGCGGCGTCGTGCCCGGTCGCACGCACGCGCGAGAACGCCAGCAGCCGATCCGCCACCGTCGCCTCCAACCCGAAGTCCGGACCAGTCAGGGTCGCGCGCACCGCATCCTCGCCGCGTTTGTCGAGCTTGTCGATCTCACGCAACACCGCGACCTGGCGCGCGTCTTCGCCGATGTCCAGGCCTTCGAAGAAGCCACGCAACAACTTGCGATGGTTGAAATGGATGGTGAACTCGCCGATCGCCAAGGCTTCGAATACCGCCGCGATCACCGCCGGAATCTCGGCATCGTAACGGGTCGACAGCACATCCTTGCCGATCACGTCGATATCGCACTGGTAGAACTCGCGATAACGGCCTTCCTGCTGCTTCTCGCCGCGATAGACCCGTTGCATCTGATAACGACGGAACGGGAAAACCAGATCATGCTCGTGCTCGGCCACGTAACGGGCCAAAGGCACGGTCAGGTCAAAGCGCAGTGCCAGCTCGGGCAGGCCGTCGCCGCCTTTTTCGAGGGCTCCGGTCGATTGGACGAAATAAACCTGCCGCTCGGTCTCGCCGCCGGACTTGGTCAGCAAGACCTCGGACAATTCCATCACCGGCGTTTCCACCGGCAGGAAGCCGAATCGTTCGAAAGTGCGGCGGATGGTGTCCAGCATGCGCTGGAAGGCGATCTGCTCGCGCGGTAGCAGTTCTAGGACGCCGGGCGGGGTACGCGGCTTGATCAAGGGGGGCTCCGGAAGGCGGAAACAGGCGAAAACGCAAGTTTACCGGCTGCCCGCGACGCCCGCGCCCTCCTCCCCCC
>SSEV01000234.1 GCA_008015095.1 Lysobacteraceae bacterium
CGACGTCGGGCTGCTGCACCACGCGCACGGGCAGCCCGCCCCCGCGCGCGGCCGCCGCGAGGCCGAGCGCGGCAAGCTGGCGAGGGAGCTGGCGCGGCGCGCCACCGGCCGCACGCTCTATATCCTCGACGAACCGACCACCGGCCTGCATTTCCACGATATCGAGCATCTGCTCGCGGTGTTGCACAAACTGCGCGACGAAGGCAACACCATCGTCGTGATCGAACACAATCTGGACGTGATCAAGACCGCCGACTGGGTGATCGATCTCGGCCCTGAAGGCGGTCATCGTGGCGGCGAGATCATCGCCCAAGGCACGCCGGAAGCGCTGGCGGCGATGCCGCAGTCGCATACCGGACGTTTTCTGGCGCGCATGCTGAAGCCCGTAGCCGCGACCACGGCCACGCCCACTCGCGCAGCCAAAGCGGCGAAAACCACGAAACGGAAGGCCCGCGCATGACCGCTTCCACGCAGCCGTCGAACGATGGCGCGATGTCCCAACGGCTCCTGCTGCAGATGCCGATCGAACTGCGCTGGCGCGACCTGGACAGTTTCGATCATGTCAATAACGCGAGCTTCCTGACATACCTGGAGGAAGCGCGGATCCGCTGGTTCAACAGTCTGGGCGAAGGTTGGCTCACGGACTCGACGATGCCGCTGCTGGCCTCGGTCCACATCAATTACCGCGCGCCGATTCCCTATCCCGCGACGATCCGAGTCGAGTTGTTCGCCGAGCGGGTCGGTAACACCAGCCTGACCTTGGGTCACCGCATTCTCGGCGATGACGACAGGCTCCATGCCGATGGTCATACGGTGATGGTCTGGATTGATCGCATCGGCAACAGACCGGCGCCGCTACCGGCGATGATCCGCGCGGCGGTGACGCACGGCTGACGGCAGCCTCAACGGCGGAACTCGTAGAGCGTCCCGTGGCGCATCGCGGCAAGCGTCTGCTCGCGATGCTGTCCGTGACCGACGACCTCACGGCCCAGCAATACGATCGCTTCGCTCTCGACATCGCCGCGATACGTATTCAGCAACAGCCCCAGCCATGGCGTGGCCTTCGTGTTCAATGCCGCCTCGATCAGCGCCAGCCATTGCGCCAGGCTGGTCGGCGGCGGTTCCTGCCCCCGAAAGATCCGTTCGCGCGCTTCGGCGGCATCGTGCTGGTCGAGCGCGCGCGCGATCTTGGCCTCGCTCCAGCCGCGTCGGCGCAGGCGCGCGATCCGTTCGCTTCGGCGATGTTCGGTCGCGGCTACTTTCTCTTTCGGATACGCCCCGAGCGGCGTACCGCAATCGCAGTGTCCCTGCGTCGTCCAGACGCAGCGCTCGCCGCGCGGAAGTTGCGCCATCAATGCGGGATTCGCGTACTCACCGAAAGCGCGACCATGCGCGCGGAATATCTTGCGCAGGGCTCCGGCATCCGCATCGGCCGGCATCACAGCGGTAATGAACTGGCACATGAGGCGGATTTAGGTGGTGAGGAAAAACCGCTCTGGATTCATCAGGATCGAAAACGCGCCTCGTGCGCGTTTTCATATCGCCAAGCCGGCATCGCCGGCTTTTCTTGCGACGCATCAGACGGTTGCACGATCGAACGTCGTCGCAATCATTCATGCCTGCGCGCAGGCTGTTTGCGATGCCTGCTAAGGCGTCGTCTTGCGCACCTCGAACTCGCCGAGCAACGTGCCGCCGCCCTTGAGTTCCAATTCGATCACGATACGCGAACCGGGCTGCAGGGGAACGCGCGGCTGCATCAGCATCAGATGCATCCCGCCGGGCTTGAGCATGGCCGCGCCGTCCGGCGCCAGACGCAGTTCCGGCATATGCCGCATCCGGCTGACGCCGTCGACGGTACGGGTTTCGTGCAGTTCGACGCTTCCGAAGGAGGGGCTACTTGCGCCGACGATCGTGGCCGGCATCGGGCATGGATTGACGATCCGACCGAATCCGGCGGCCATCGGCATTTTTCCCGGCGGCATCCGTACCCAGCCTTCACGGATTTTCGGCATGCATTCTTTGGCTTCGGCCGAAGAGACCGATATACCGAGCAGCAGTGCGGCGAGTAATGCCGCGCACAAGAGGCCTGTGCCGAGGGCAGGTAGTGCGCGCACCGGCGCGGCGAAACGGGATGTGATGGTGTCCATCCGCCTATGATAACGTCTGCCATTCCGTCGACGAATATCCTCTGTCCCGATGACCGCTTTGATCGAATCGCAGGATTACGGCTCGATCCGCTGCCTGCGCCTGTCCCGCCCCCCGGTCAATGCCTTGAATCCAGACCTCTGCCGCGCGCTGATCGCCGCGCTGGGAACGGCATATGGCGACGGCGTCCGGGGCTTGATCCTCGCTGGCGCCGGCAAGATCTTTTCGGCCGGCCTGGACGTGCCCTATCTGGTGTCGCTCGGCGACGATCGCGACGCGCTCATGGACGCTTGGCAAGCATTCTTCGGCGCCGCGCGATTGCTGGCCGAATCGCGCATCCCCACGGCCGCAGCGGTCACCGGACATTCTCCGGCCGGAGGTTGCGTCCTCGCTTTGTGCTGCGATTACAGAGTGATGGCGCGCAGCCCGGATGCCGACAAGCCGTACACGATCGGACTCAACGAAACCCAGGTCGGGCTCGTGGTGCCGGAAGGCATCCAGCGCCTGATGCGTCGAGCGGTCGGTGAATTGCGCGCCGAACGTCTTCTGGTCGCGGGCGAGATGGTGCCGGCCGAGCGCGCCCTGCAGATGGGGCTTGTCGATGAACTGGCCGATGGCGAACAGGTCGTGGCGCGAGCCCTCGCCTGGCATGAGGCGTTGTTGAAACTGCCGCGCGCCCCGATGCTGCAGACCCGCGCGATGGCCCGGGCCGCAGTGGTCGAAGCGATGGCCTCGGAGCATGTCGATCTGGAACGTTTCATCGATGATTGGTCGCATCCCGATACCCAGGCCGCCTTGCAGGCCCTGATGGCGAAACTGCGCAAATAACCCACCGGATGCGGATGAGCCGCGTCTTGCGGGCTATTGAAAAACGCCGCTCTTCGGCGTTTCGACGTGCTGCGTCCATGCGGCTCGACGCCGCGTGACACCCCGCCGCTGGTTTGTGCGATCCATAGGCCGACGCCATGTTGGCGCCGTCGGATTCGCTCTTCGATCGCTCTTGGACTCAGCGCACACGCTTGCCGTCGGAATCGATCACCACCTCGCCATCCTCTTTGACGAAAGGCTTGTCGCAAGGCGGCAGCAGATCAAGCACCCGCTCCGAGGGCCGGCACAAGCGCGCGCCTTTCGGCGAAAACACGAACGGCCGATTGATCAGGATCGGATGAGCGATCATCGCATCGAGCAAGACCTCATCGGATAAATCGGCATCATCCAGGCCCAGATCGAAATACGGCGTGCCTTTTTCGCGGATCGCTTCGCGCACCGACAAGCCCGCGGCCGCGATCGCCTGGGTCAACCGGGTTTTATCCGGCGTTTCGTTCAGATATTCGACCACGCGGGGTTCGATCCCGACGTGGCGGATCAATGCCAATGCATTGCGCGAAGTCCCACAGGCCGGGTTGTGCCAGATTTCGACCTGCGTCGTGTCCGATGGGGCAAATACGGTTGGCATGTCGTCTCTCTTGCGAACGAACGGAGATCGCCGAACGCCTCATCCTGCGCCGGTAGCGACGGGGCGCTGCGGATCTTCAATCCAGCCGCTCCAGGACCCGGTGAACAATTTCGGCATCGGCAGACCGGCATGTTGCATCGCCAGCAGATGATGACAGGCGGTGACGCCCGAACCGCACATGGCCACCACCTCGTCCACGGAACGAGTTCCGATCAGTGCCTCGAACTCGTGAGACAGCGTTTGCGGCGATTTGAAGCGGCCCGCTTCCAGATTCGCCGCATAGGGCCGATTGACCGCGCCCGGCACATGACCGGCGATGCGATCGATTGGCTCGACCTCGCCGCGGAAACGTTCTGAAGCCCGTGCATCGATCAAACAGGCCCCTGCCCGCACCGCAGCGCCGGCCGCCGAAGCGTCCAGAAGGCGACTGCGATCGAAACTTCCCGGATGCGCCACGGTCGGCGCCTCCGATTCGGACGGTGCGTCGGTATCGACCGGGAAGCCAAGCGCGGTCCAGCGCGCCCAACCGCCATCCAGCACCGCGGCATCGTGATGGCCGAAAAAACGCAACAAGGCCCATAACCGCGCGGCGAAAGCGCCGTCGGCGGCATCGTAGGCGATCACCTGGGTTTCCGGACCAACGCCGCATCGCGCAAGCCATGCCGCGAAGACGGCATCGTGCGGCCATGGATGCCGCCCCGCGCCAGGCGTATGCGCGCCGGACAGGTCGCGATCGAGATGCGCATAGATCGCGCCAGGCACATGCCCTTCGCGCCATGCGGCCTCTCCCGCACCCGGCTCGGAAAGGGCGAAACGGCAATCGAAAATGCGCAAGGCCTGCGTCGCGCACCGTCCGGAACGCATCTGGGCGAGGCGTTCGGCCAGCATCTCGGCCTGCACCAAAGTGGACCACCCGCTCATGTCTGCGCCTCGAAACGCGCGAGTCGTTCACGCAGATTGAACAGGATCGACGCGGTCGCCCCCCATATCCGGTGCCGCGACGCCTGCGGAGAATCACGGAATTGCAACACCTGCCGACTGCGACCGCGATATTCGATCGGGATGCGTTCGAGATTGTCGGGCCGCATCAGATAATCGAGATCCACTTCGAAGACTTCGTCGACCTCATTCGGATCAGGTGTGGCGACATATCCGGGATCGATCCAGGCCACTACAGGCAGTACGCGAAAACCGCTGATCGTCGCCAGCGGATCGAGAAATCCGAGCGGCGTGATCGATTCCACGGTCAGGCCGATCTCTTCCTGCGCTTCGCGCACCGCTGCGGCAACCGGGTCGGCATCGGCGCGCTCGATTCTGCCGCCAGGAAAGCTGACCTGGCCTGCGTGATGACGCAGACTCTCGGTGCGCCGGGTCAGCAGGACGCGAATGCCCGATTCCCGTGGAATCAAGCCCACCAGCACGGCCGCATCGACCGCCTCGACTTCGGACAACAGGTCATCGAGTTCGGTCAGATTCCACGGATCGTCCACGGGTGCGGCATCAAGCGGATGCAATGCATCGGGCAGGATCGAGAGTGAGGATTCGGCCACGATCATCACGTCGGCTGGGACGAAAGAAATGAGGGCTGTTGCGCCTCATCACGACGCGCTTCACGCGCCGGCAAAATGGTCAGCATCAGATGGGCCCGGGCGTCTTCGCCCATCTGCAACCAGCCGGCGATTTCAGCGCCGGTCCGCAGGCAACCATCGCAATAGCCGGCGGGATCGAGCGTGCAGACGCCTATGCAAGGCGTGAGAACGGCGCGGGGAGCGGTATTCATAGACGCATGATCGCAAACAAATCGTGCCGATGGTTCGGCACGAGAAAGAGGATACGCTTTTATCGAGCGCCCCTGTGCAGAGGCGCTCACCCCTGCGACACCGCCCCGCGGCGAACGCGGGACGGGCGGATAGCGTTCCGCAAGCGCATGGCGCTTATTTCTGGATGCTGACCAGCTTCAGATTGAAGATCACGGCCTGATTGGCCATTTCGCCAGCTTCGGGACCGCTACCATAACCCTTGTCGCCGCCCGGAATGGCCACTTCCCAACGTGCGCCAGTCGGCATCATCAGCAAGGCCTCGCGCAGACCGGCCAGCGGCACTTCGCTCACTTTGATCGGCACCGGACCCGCGGGCTGGTTCGGACCGGCCTGCGCAGTGTCGATGATGACCCGGCCATCCGGGAGGGTGCCTTTGTATTCGATCGTCACCTGACTGGCCTGCACCGGTTTGGCGCCGCCGCCTGCCTCGATGACCTTGTACTGCACGCCGCTGGGCAGGGTTTTCACGCCCGATTTGGCCTTGTTCTGGGCCATGAATGCGTCGCTCTTGGTCTTGTTTTCGGCCGCCAATTTCTCGAATTCGGCCTTGGCCTTCGCGATCTGCCGCTTCTGCATGTTCTGGATCGCGGTGCGGAGCTGATCGGCCGGAACCGCCGGATCCTTGCGCGCGACGGCGTCCTGCAACGCTTTGATCACGGTGTTGATGTCCACCTGCTCGCCGCTGGCCATCAATTGGGCCAGATCGATGCCGGTCTTATAGCCGATGGCGTAGCTGAGCTTGCCCTTTTCGGACGTCGTGTCCTGGGCGGCGACCGCGCCGGTGGCGAGGGTCATGGCCACCAGAGTGGCGGCGGCGAGCAAACGCAACTTCATTCAGAAACTCTCCGAGATGACTCGCCGGGCGAGGGCCGGCATGGAAGGGGGCGGCCAAGCCGCCCCCGATAGACAAACGACAGGCTAGGATACCCGTTCGCGGCGTTTGGCCGCCACTGCGGGCGCTTATGTGACTCGCCCCGGAAGCGCAAGTTCCCCGGC
>SSEV01000192.1 GCA_008015095.1 Lysobacteraceae bacterium
CCGCGCTTGCGCATCCTCCAGCACGCCAGCCCGCATCTCGCCCGCGCCCCCATCCGCCGCCTCGGCTGCGGCCGGCAAGAGGCGAACGCGTTCGAAGCGCACGCCGGAGAAACGCGCGGATTCGGCCATTCGCGCGTGGAGGAAGTCGACGTCGTCTTCGTAACCGACCAGCAACACCGAGGACGGCGGCGGAGCGAGCGGCGGCAACGCCGTTTCAACCCATAACGGCGAATACACGGCATCGACCAGCGCCGTCGGTATCGGCGTGGCTGACGATACGGGAACGGCATTCGGCGCGGCGATGTCGGCCGAGCGCGGACGCAAGGCAAGACCGCGGAAGGCGAGTCGAACCCGCCCCGCGCTGGCGGCGCTGGTTCCGGGCGGCATCTCGATCAGGTCGATGTCGACCTTCGGCACGCGATCGGTGGACGAAACGCCCGGCGCGAAACGCGCCCAGGCGAACAAATCGCCTGAAGCGTCGCTCTGGCACTCGGCAGCGACGATATCGAGCCGGTCCAATGCAAACGGCATGCACGGCGCATCGGCGTCGGTGGGATCTACGCCGGCGACCAACGCCACCGCCGCCTGCAACGCAGCGTCGGCAGTGGCCGGATGCACGACGAAACCGCTTCCCTGCGACTGCGGAGGCACGATCCGCGCGAGGCATTGCCCTGTGCCGAGATGAAAATCGGCGATGGCGCGATGCGTGGGGCCGTAGTGCAGTCCCAAGGCATCGAAGGCCCGATAGCAGGACTCCGCGTCGTAAGCTTGTCGGCAATCGGCCGAAATTTCGGCAAGGTCAGTCGGCTCGGCGCCATCGGCGAAGGCATGCACCACCGCGTGACCGCGACAATGCACCACGGTCGCGCCCTCGGCGCCGGCGCTCAACACCCTGAAATCCAGGCGCCGCGGCGTCTCATCGCTATCGCTATCGGCTGCGGCGAGCTCCAGACCGATCTCGACCGCATCGTCAAGCACTTCGATCGGCCGCTGCCACACCACATCCTGCACGCGCACCGACACCCCTTTGGGCAGGGACAATGCACGCCATGCCGCCTCACGCAGCATTTCCAGATACGCCACGCCAGGCAGTACGCGCCGATCGTTGACGATGTGATCGGACAGGAAGGCTTCACTGCCATCGAAAGACGAGGCGAAGCGCATTTGACCCAGCGTGGAAACGTTACGGTGCAGCAAGGGATGCAGGCGCGCATAACCGCCGGCGTCCTTGTCGGCGCTGTCGACGCCGTCGGCAGACATGGGAATCCAGAAACGTTCGCGGGCGAAGGGGTAACCCGGCAAGCGCAGCCTGCCACCGGGAGCGCCGGCGAACAGCGGCGGCCACATCAGCATCGAGCCCGCCTGAAAGGCATCGGCCAGACGGGATAGCGCTTTCGCGCGCGCGCCGCCTTTCAATGTCGGGTACTGCGCGATGAGCGCCTGCAGCGCTTCGCGTTCGCCCTCGTCAGTCGAATCGGAACGCTCTTCGGCAACGGCGGCCGCAGGCGCGGCGAGCGCGCTCTCCAGGGCTTTCAGCAGCGCCGCATGGCTGTCGACGACACAGGCGAATCGTTTCGTCAGCGCATCGCGCCCCAGCAGCAGGGTGCGACTGATGTCGATCAGTGATGTCGCGCCGTCGTCCGCGCGCAGCCAGTCACGCAATCGTTCGATGCGACCACGCAACGCATCGGCCGTCTTCGCCGATAGCGCGATCAGAGCAGGCGCTTCGCCCCGTTTGCGCCGCGCGGTTGCGCCGGCGGGCGCCGAAGGCGCCTCCTCCAGCACCACATGGGCGTTGGTCCCGCCGAAGCCGAAAGAACTCACGCCCGCACGCAAAGGCGCGCCGGGAGACGCCGGCAGCCACGGCTGGCTGTCGTACAGCGGGTAGAACGGCGTGCCCTCCATGCTGATGCGGCTGTTGAGGCGAGTGAGATTCTGGAATCCCGGCATCTGGCGATGACGCATCGCCAACAGCACTTTGACGATGCCGGCCAGACCTGCCGCAGCCTCCAGGTGGCCGATATTGGTTTTTACCGAACTGAGGCCGCAACGCGCCTCAGGCAACGTCAGGCCCTGACGCTCGGCCAATGTTTCGAAAGCCCGATGCAGACCCTCGAATTCGATGGGATCGCCTTTGGGCGTCCCGGTGCCGTGCAATTCGACAAATCCGATCGTGTCTACCGGCACCGCGGCGCGCTCGTGCGCGGCGACGATCACTTCCGACTGCGCGCGCGGGCTGGGATAGGTCAATGTGTAAGTGCCGCCGCAATGATTCACTGCGGAGCCTTTGATCACGCCGTGGATCGGATCGCCGTCGGCGATCGCCTTATGCAGCGGCTTCAGCAGCAGAAAGCCGGCGCCTTCGCCGCGCACATAGCCATCCGCGGTGTCGTCGAAAGTTTTGCACGTGCCGGTCGGCGACAACATGCCCATCTTCGAGAACGAAATATGCCGGGTCGGCGTCAGCATCAGATTGATGCCGCCGGCCAGCGCAAGTTCGCAACTGTCGTATTGCAACGACTGAATCGCGTTATGAACCGCATTCAGCGAGCTGGAACAGGCCGTGTCGATCGGCACGCTGGGGCCGCGCAAATCGAAGAAATGCGAAACCCGGTTTGCGATCACCGCAGTCGCGGTACCGGTCGAATGATGGGCTTCGATCGAGAGTTCGCCGCGTTCCTGCAATTCTTTGTAATCGTGGTTGAACACGCCGACCACGACCGCGACGTTACGTCCCGCCAGCGTCGACGGAGCGACGGCCGCGTCTTCCATGCAGTTCCAGGCGAGCTCCAGCATGATCCGCTGTTGCGGATCCATGGTCTGGGCGACCTTGGGCAAAAAACCGAAGAACTGATGATCGAAGGCGTCGGCGTCATTGACGAAACCGCCCCATTTGCTGAAGGTCTTGTTGACCTCGAGTTTGGGATCGCCCCACAGCGCACGCCAATCCCAACGCTCGGCCGGCACCTCGGTCACGCTAGACCGGCGCTCGACCAGATTGGTCCAGAACGTCTCGCCATCATCGCATCCCGGAAAACGGAACGCCATTCCGATGATTGCGGTTTCCATCAGCACTCCTTGTCGTACTCTTATCATTCCACACGAACATCGCCGCATCGATCTCGATGACCGATACGTCTTTGTAATTGCCCACACATGTAAGCCAACGCCAAACTCTGGCGACACCGGACACAGCGTCGACAGATCTCAACTGTCGTCCGAGTGATTTTGGCTTGTAATACGGCGTTGGAACACGTTGGCGGGATTCGACTTTCGATCAGGCGTGCATAAGACATCGTGCACTTGAGGTTGCACCTGATTTGTTTCTGTCGTGTGACCCGCCTCTATGACCCCATAGTTTCCAACCGCCGCTAGCGACTAGTGCTAACACGCGAATATGACAATCACAAATCCATTCCGACGAACGGATGAATGGTTCCTAAAATGCAAAAGCGGCGCAAGTGAAAATCCGAATGCGCTCGCATACACGATGCGCCGCCGCCGATCACCCTGACCTTTCGTACATGATCCTCGCCACCTTCCCGCCCCTGCGGTACAGGATCGGGCCGCGAGCAAGCGGAACCCGACCTACAACTCGAGCAGAATCAAACCCCATGAAAACAGCTGGATGGTGAGTGTCCGAAGCAGGCGCGGCTTCATCCGAACAACGCTTCTCGGAATATGAGACAGCTTTGCATTAGCCAAGCCTCAAGCGGGTACGAGCAAGATCCGGCATTGCAATTCATACCCAGGACAACAACCGCTCAGCGACGATATGGCTACATGCTTGTCCGCAACAGAACCTGGACCAGAGGACAGGATTTTCGCGATTTCAGCCTGTGTGCTATGGGCAGGGCGCGATTTCACAACACATCGTGATCGCCGCGGTGATCGATACGCATCCACCCCACGACAGTATGGCTTTGTCCGACGCCATGCGTCGGACCGGACACGTTGCAAGCGATCTCTCCGCAATACGGCCTATCTAGGCTGCGGGCCCGTCGAACGGGCCCGCAGAAGTGAACCGGCGATATCCCTCGCCTCAGCTGGTTACGCCCAGCGCCGCCATCAGCCGCTCGAACCAGGTTCTGCGTGATCCGCGTGCGGTCGTCGATCTCTCAACCGGTACCGGCTGCAGCGATTGTCCGATCTCCGGCTGTGTGGGAGATGCCAGACTGGCTACGCTGAGCGTGGCGCCGTAGTCGGGCGTCATGATCGGACCGGCGACGATGCCCATGTTGCCGCCGTAGGTATAGCCCGGGAAAATCACACCGAGTTTGTTGTTGGCCATCCGCCGCATCAGGATTTCGCTGAGCACGCGCCGGTAGTCGGTGGTGACCGGGATATCGCCGAAGGTCGGCGCCAGCGTGGTCGACGCCAAGCCCTTCCATTGGCCGAAGAACTTGCGCCCCTGCACCTGGCCGCCGAGGACGAACAATGGATTGCCGTAACCGTGATCGGTGCCGCCACTGGTGTTCTGGCGGACGCGGCGCCCGAATTCGGACTGCACGATCACCGTGACCCGGCCCATCACGCCATCGGCGTTCAGGTTGTTGTAGAACGCGGCCAGCACATCCGACAGCTCCTTGATCTTGGTGCTGTAGTACGACGCGCCCACGGTGCCCTGGTTCTCATGGGTGTCCCAGCCGCCCAGATCCACCGTGGCGAAGCGCAGCCCGAGATTGAAGCGAATGCTTTGCGCGATGGTCCACATCTGCGTGGCGAACTTGGTGGTGGGCCAGCCGGTCGGCAACGTGGCTTGGTAGGCTTGGGTGTCGATCAGTTTCATTGCCGCATCCGCGTACTGGCCGCTGACTTCGAGCGCGGAAGCGCCGGACCAGATTTTGCCGATGGTGTTCTGCGCAGCGGTCCTCCATTGGCCGCCGCCGTAGCTGATTTCCATCGCGGCGGGCGTCGACATCGCAATCGCCGGAAGCGAGCCATTGATGTTTCTCGGGCTGCGTTCCGTGGCCGCCAGCACCGGCATCTGGCCGGTCGCGCCCAGCGCTTCTTGCGTCTGCCAGGCCCGCGCCAGCCAACCGGTCGTGGTGGTTTTCACACCCGGGGTGCCTGCGTCGAGAAAGCCCTGGGTGTCGAAGTGGCTGCGGTTCACCACGCTCTGCATGCCGCAGGAATGCACGATCGCCAATTTGCCGGCATCCCAGATATCGCGCAGGCCGGTGGCGGACGGATGCAGGCCGAATCCGGTAGCCGCGCCGGTAACCAGAGTCAACGGCAATGCGGCATCTGCGCCGGTCGCGGGAATCTGCAGAGTCGGCCGATAAGTTTCGTAGTTGGTTCTGTCCGCGCCCGACAGCGGAACCACCATGTTCAGACCATCCATTCCGCCGCGCAGGAACACCAGCACCACCGTGTCGTAAGGGTTCGCGGCCGCCATTGCGTTCTCGGAGAAGAATAGCGAGGTGCCGGCCGCACTGACCGCAGCGGCGGCGGCGGCGCTCTTCATGAACTCGCGTCGATCCATCTTGATGTCTTTCATGTCTGTTTCTCCTCAACGACTGGTGAATTCCGGCGACATCAGGATCAGCGCCACCATGCTCTTGATGCGCTGCTGGTTGTAGTGATTCTTCAGGTCGGCGGCCGAGGCCGCGTTGGTGTCGGGAATCACATACGTCAGCGGATCGCCGTTCTGCGCCATGAAATTGACCAGTTCGATCCGGTGGGTTTCCGTCGGCAGATAGCCCAGCAGCCGCCTGCACCAGAAATTGACCAGGTTCTGCGCGGTCCAGGTCGTCGCCGCCGTGCCGCCGGTGAGGTTCTGGCGGGTGATCTCGAGGATCGGCAGCACATTCTCGCTGCCAGCGCCATTTTCGAGCGCGTCCTGCAACCAGTTCTCCATCCGCCACGTGGTTACGCGCGTATTGGTGCCGCGCCATGCGCCAGCGACATCCGGGTACCCGTTCGGCGGCTGCCATTCGTAGATGCCGTTTCCGGTTTCCGTCAGCCGTGCAAGCAGGAAATTCGCGGTGGCGCCATTGAACTGCGGCGCCCAGTTGGTCCCGCCTGCGCGCAATGCGGCCGCCAGGACTTCGAACGGGCGGCGCGCCTTGTTGCCCCAGCTGTTCTGCAGCTCCGGCGACGTCAGGATGTGGCGCAAGGTGATCCTGATCTGTTCCGGATTGGTCCAATTGTTGCGGAATACTTGCGCTGCGCTGGTCACCAGCGTCGGCGGCGGCACATCCGCGACGAAACGCCGGATCAGTTTCGAACAGATGTAGCGCGCGGTCTTGGGATGCTGCGCCAACCGGTCCAGGATGTCGCGTCCATCCTTCATATTGGCTTGCGCGGCCGGCAGGTACATGCCCAGCACCAGCTTGGGATAGTCGTCGTGCCACTGCGAGCGATAGACGAAGGTGCCGTCGTTCTCGGTCGCCACGCCCCTACCGTTCTTCACGGTCCAGCCGGTCAGGGCTTCCGCGGTGGCGTACACATCGGCGTCGACATAACCGATCGGGAAGGCCGGATCTTCGTCGTCGTCCGGCACTTCCAGCGGGTTCATATGCCCCAGATAGTTATCGGCGCCCAAGGTATGCAGCTCCAACAGCTCCCGAGCGAAATTCTCGTTCGGGCCGGACACCGTGCTGAACGCGTTATCCAGGTAGTACATCATCGCCGTGCTCTTGGCGATGGCTTCCAGGAATGTGCGGAAATTGCCGAAAGCATGGGTCCGGATGACGTTCGTGTAGTGAACATAGACGGACTGCTGGAACAGATCGCGCGCGAACACGTTGAAATGGTCGTGCCAGAAGCCGACCGTCATCTCGTGGAGCTGTCGCTTCGAGTACACCGCGCGCACCAACGCGGCGAGCTGAACCTCCTGCGCCGGCCGCGGACCGGTGCCCGGACCCACATGGTCGATGACATACGTCTGCCATTGCTCCTGCAAGGTCAACTTCAAGGTCGTGAAGTTGCCGAGCGGATCATCCAGAATCGTATTGACGAGCGGATCGGCGATGGCCCCGGGATACAACTGCTGTTCGACGAATGCGGTCAACCTGGCCGCGTTCGTCGTCCCCAAGGCGTTGAACTCCGCAATCGACTGCGCAGTCGCGCCATACGTCAGATGGTTCAAAACGCGCACCGCGAACGGCGGCGTCACCATCGCCGCCTTGGTCGAGAACGTCTGCTCGGCCGTCGCGCTCGCAGCGGTCTGTGTGCGGAGCTTCAAATTTTCGGCAAGTCCCGGTGGGGCTTTCGTCGCGAGCAAATGCCGCCCAGCCTCGCCATAGCGATTGATCAGCACCTGCTCCGCTCTCTGTCTTTCCGTCTGTGTCATTCGACCCATGATTGCTGCCTCCTTGTGTCTGGAACCGCATGTTTGGCGCCTCTGGCAGATCGTTTCTGAACGATCTGCCAAGCACGCGCTCGCCCTATTCTTTCGGGTAGGGCGCTGAGTGTTCTGATCAGCGTCGGCGTCGCCGTTGGGTCGCCGACGATACGAAGAGACATGCGGCGCATTCCCGCGCGCATATCGCCGTGTTCACATCGAGCCATAGGCGCAATCCGGCGGCGCTGTCGGCGCAGACGGCAACGCCGCATTCGGCCAGCGATTCGCGGATTCAAAAAAACGGCGTCGCCGCTGATGGCTTCGATATCCATACTTTCGACAGCCGTAATCCGCGCCCGAAACAGGACATTTCAACCACACGAATGCTCGCGACCGGATTTTTGTGATTTCCGGCACGCAATAAGCGCGAACGACATCGTGATTTCAAAGAACAGACACGGTGACGTCACATTTCCGAGGTGACGTGACGGCGTGCGGGTCGCCTATAGTGATGATCGCCATGTCGTACGAGCCCGGGATCGGCCACGCTTCAACCGCGACTCAGTCGGTGACTGAGATGCTCGAATGCGCCCGCCAGGGCCAGCCAACTGCCTGGAACGACATCTACTCGGCGCTGTACCACGACCTGTATCGACTCGCCCGTATCCAACTTCGGCGCGTGCATCATCACACCCTCACGCCGACCACGCTGATCAGCGAGACCTGGTTGCGCTTTGTCGCCAAACCATCCGCGCTCGCGGAAAATCGCCGTCAGTTGTTCGCTTTGCTGATGAAAGCCATGCGTTCGGCGGCGATCGACGAAATCCGACGCAGACAGGCCGACAAGCGCGGCGGCGGAACGGACACGATGCCGCTGACGGACTGTGACGCATTGAGCACGCAAGCGCCGCTCGACGAACTGCTGGCCCTGAACAATGCGCTGGATGCGCTGGAAAGCCTCAGCCCGCGGCTGGCGCAAGTGGTCGAGTGGCGGTACTTCGGCGGCATGTCGGAAGACGAAATCGCAGCGGTGCTGGGCGTCCACGTGCGCACCGTGCGCCGCGACTGGCAGGCCGCGCGTGCATTCCTGCATCGGAGGATCGCCGGAATCGCCCTTACCCGCGACGATGCGCACTGAAGAGACCGCCGAAGACCTGCGTCGCCTGCGCATCCATCTGGGACTGCCCCGCGTGTTGCGCAGCCTGCACCTGCGCTGGCTGTACCGGCGCGACGCTGCGGCGCATCGATTACTGCGTGAATGGCTCGAAGCACAGCCCGCTACGGGCGATAGCATCATCGACGGCTCGATGCGCGATGCATTGGCCATGGCGCCCGATGAACAAATCGCACCCGCGGACCTGATCTCGGGCGACCGGCTTGGTCCGTGGCGAATTCACGCCCTGCTGGCGCAGGGCGGTATGGGCAATATCTACCTCGCGCACCGCGATGACGGCGCTTATGCGCAAACGGTCGCGATCAAGCGAATCCGCGCCGACAAGCACACCAGATTCGCCACCGATATTTTCCTGCGCGAGCGCGAGATTCTCGCCAGGCTGTCCTATCCCGGCATTTGTCGTCTGATCGATGGCGGAATGGACGGCAGCGGCGCGCCGTGGCTGGCGATGGAACTGATCCACGGCGAACGCATCGACGATTGGAGCGACCGCCACCGTTTGACGGTTCGCGAACGGGTCGAACTGTTCCTGCAGGCCTGCGACGCCGTGGATTACGCCCATACCCAGAACGTCCTGCATGGCGATATCAAACCCGGAAACCTGCTGGTGGACCAGAATCGGCGGGTGGTGCTGCTGGACTTCGGGGTATCGATACTCGTCGACAAGGCCGAGCGGTCCGCATCCTTCGCGGGCGCGACGCTCGCCTACTCCGCCCCGGAATCAATGGCGCGCAGCGCGGCGGAGGCCACCGGCGATGTCTTCGCCCTGGGCGCGGTGTTATGCCGGCTGATCGCTGCGGCGCCGCCGACGGACAACGCCGCGGCGATGATGGCCGGCCTGTTCGGCCATGGGCGGACATCGGCATTCGAAGCAGGCGCACTCATCGCCAAAGCGGACGACACCGTCTTGCTCGCGCGAAAACTGCGCAACCGGCGCGCGCTGGCCAGGCTCGTCAGCGGCGACCTAGGCGCGATCCTGGACAAATGCCTGCGTTATGACCCTCGGGAGCGTTACGGTAGCGTTGCAGACCTCGGAAAAGACTTGCGCCGATGGTTGCGATCACAGCCGGTCGCCGCCGTCGGGGGCGGCGCCCTGTATCGGATCCGCAAAACGTTGCATCGACATCGCGCCGTCATCGCGGCGACCGCCTGCATGTTGCTGCTGTTGTGCGGCAGTTGCGTTTACGTCTGGCAAAAGCATCGTATCGCGCAGACCAATCTCACCCAGATCAACAGGATTCTCGAAGAGACCCTCGGCGCCGCCACCTTGCCGCGGCATGGCCGGGCAGCGCTGAATCCGCAATCCTTGCTTGTCTTGACGGAAACGCGCCTGCGCGCGGCAAGCCGCGAAGTGGACGAAGAGACGCTGGCATACGGCTTGTTGACCGTCGCGCGCAGCTACAACACCATCGGCGACGATTCCGGCGCGCTGCGCCTGATCGTGGAAGCGCGCGGGCATGGCCGCAACAACAGGTACATCAGAAACGAAGCGGATGCGATCCGCGTAGCGGTGCTCAATCGCCAAGCGCGATACCAAGAAGCGGAGAACATCGCTTCCGCCGCCCTGCGCAGGCCGCGCTGGCTGCCCTCGGCGTTCGCGAGCAATCATGCGGACACGGATCTGACCATGGAGCTTGCGCGCGCCAGATGGCACCAGGGAAAACAGGCCGCGGCCAGTCGCCTGCTGGACGAAACGATCGCGGCAAACAGCGCATCCGCCAAAGGGGTTTCCGTCACGTTGCCGGAACTGCTGATCCTGCGCGCGCAGTGGAAGACCGATCTGTATGAAACCGAATCGTCGATGCGCGATCTCGAACGCGCGATTCGCCTCAGCGAGACGACCCGACCGAGAACCGCCGACAACGCGCGTCTGGTGATGGTGCGCACGCTGCTGCGCATGAACCGCCAGCCGGAAGCCTACCGGCTGGCGACGGAGACCCTCGCTTCCTACGAAAAGACTTATGGGACG
Source organism: Lysobacteraceae bacterium (assembly GCA_008015095.1). GTDB lineage: Bacteria > Pseudomonadota > Gammaproteobacteria > Xanthomonadales > Xanthomonadaceae > Lysobacter_I. The sequence continues at coordinate 10,432 of SSEV01000192.1, forward strand.
GAGCATCCGGAGTCCGGCCGCGCATTGCTGGCCTGCATCGAAGCGGCCTTGCAGAAAGTCACCCTGCACCCACAACAGGTTGACGTCATCCGCGCCCATCTGCACAGGGCCATGCGGATCTTCCGCGACAGTTTCGGTACGACGCACCCGCTCTACACCGAGACCATGAAATACAGCGCTTATCTGCGCGCCTTATCTGCGGATGGAGACCCCGTGGAGATCATCGATCAGGCTCGACAGAGTCTGGTGCTTCTGCGCAAGGCTCCTGGGGCGACGCCCGCGCAATTGCTTTCGGCGAAGATCACGCTTGCGGACATTCTGTGGGAATACAGCCGCGCCATGGACGAGGACGGGTGGATGCGCGAATCGATCGATCTGTACGCGGAAGTCGCGGCGCAGACCGAGCGCGACAAGACTCCGATCCCGCATGTGCTGTCGGTCTACGCCCATGCCCTGAACGACGCTGGCGACGGGGCGTCGGCCAAAAAGATCCTGCATCGCGCGAACATCGAGACCAAAACCTATCTCGGCGAGGACAACCCCCTGCTGATCTTCAACAATCTGCTGATCGCCAGAATCGAGTTGGCGGAGGGCGACGACCGGGCCGCAGAAGTCACGCTGGAGAGAGCGCGCGGCATCGCCGAAGCCAACAAGATCGGAGCGGGCAAACTGGCGAAACTGGCGATGCACCAGCTCAAGGCGCAAATCCACGAACGTCGCGGCGACCGCGACTTGGCGAGGCAAGAGCTCGAGGCCGCCATCGACTACTGGATCAGGATCAACGGCAATGCGGACGACAGGCGGTTCCGCGACATCGCGGAGTCACTGGCGCGGATGCGCTGATCGCCTCGCCTCCAACGGCGCTTGCCTTCGCCGACCGATCGAAACGCAGCGTCATCGGCGGCCGCCAAGGAACCTCGGAACACCTCTGAGGTTCCCCGCACTACGGGCGGGTGATCTCGTTGATCAAGCGCGCAAGGGCATGATCCGCTCAGTGCGTTCGCTAAGGCTCAGGCTTCGCCGCCGGCTTCGCGCAGTTGCTGCTCCAGCTTCGTTTTCAGGCCATCGTCGAGCTTGAGTTGCCGAGCCAACTCATCCAGATAGGCCCGCTCCATGAAATTCTGTTCGTCGGCGGCAAGCAGGCTGGCCAGATACATTTCGCTGGCGAGTTCGGGCGTGGTCGCGGCACGCGCGACTTCGGCTGGATCCAACGGCTTCTGCAGTTCCGCCTGCAACCACTGCCGCACTTCGGCATCGGCGTCGAGGCGACTGAACTCTCCTTCGATGACCTGACGTTCGCGTTCATCGACATGGCCATCGGCCTTGGCCGCTGCGATCAGCGCCTTGAGGATGGCCTGACTATGGGCTTCCGCATCCGGTGCGGGCAGCGCGGACGGCGACGGCGCGGCAGCCGTCGCGCCACCACCGTCCTGCTGCTTCTTCCAATCACCATAGGCCTTGTAGGCCATCACGCCCAATGCCGCCAATCCGCCGTAAACGGCCACTTTACCGCCGAACTTGCGCGCCTTGCGGTTGCCGAGCAACAGGCCCAGCGCGCCGCCGACCAGCGCGCCCTTGCCGAAATCCCCGCCAAGCGCTCCGCTTTGCCCGCCCGAAGACGGTTTGCCCGAACCGAGCAGCCCGTCCAAGCCGCCCGAACCCAGGCTGCTCTGCGCGGTCTTCAACAATTGGTCGAGAAATCCATGGGTCTTCATTACAGAGGCCTCCGGGGCGTTGGTCCGGCGAAGATGTAGGCGGCATGGCATGGCTTCAAGCATGGCTTTCGACCTATCCGCTCACCGGGCATATTCATGCTTCGGCAGTTGAATCGGCGCATGATGCGGCCTGTGACGCGTGGCGCCAGGGCCTGTTACCGTGGTCACGGCAGCGCAGACCGCACTCCGGTACAACTCCGATCCGATATTCCGACTCGAGGGCGCCCCCATGCCGCAGTCCATTCTGATTCCCGCCGGTATCGTCCTGCTGCTCAGCGCATGCAGCGGCAAAATCACCGACGAGGGCGTGCGTTTCGAAACCGAACGCGACACCGCCGAAACGCGCGAGCACGAATCCGACCGTCTTCTCGCCGTCGCTCCACGACGCGATGGCGTCACGCCCGCACGCGGCGCGCCACCGAAGCCCTCGACAGGCGATGTGATGCCGGCGGCGACGAATCCGATGCGCAAGGGCGGGCCCAACCGTCCCGGCCAGATTCCGCGGCCGCCTTTCGCCAGCACCCCGGTCGCCACTTTCAACGAACCTTGGGCGATGACGTTCCTGCCCAACGGCCATCTGCTCATCACTGAAAAATCCGGAGCCCTGCGCCTGTTTAATCCCACGAACGCCACCACCGGGCAGATCACCGGCGTGCCAGCCGTGGCCTATGGCGGCCAAGGCGGATTCGGCGATGTCGTGCTGCATCCTCAGTACGCCAGCAATCGAATGGTCTACATCAGCTATATCGAAGCCGGCGCCAACAGCACCAAGGGCGCTGTCGTGGCGCGCGCGCAACTCACGCTGAACGGCAGCGGCGGCGGCAGCCTGTCGACGCCCCAGGTGATCTGGCGGCAAAGTCCGAAAGTCACTGGCGATGGGCACTTCAGCCATCGCATGGCCTTCGACAGCGCCGGCAAACTTTGGATCACCTCGGGCGATCGCCAGAAATTCGATCCCGCGCAAGACATGAGCGGCAACCTCGGTAAGGTCGTGCGCCTCAACGACGACGGCACATCGCCTACGGACAATCCCTTCGCGAGCCAGGGCGGCGTGGCCGCGCAAGTCTGGTCGCTGGGGCATCGCAATCCGCTCGGCATCGCCTTCGACGCCAACGGCAAACTGTGGACGCATGAAATGGGGCCTGCTGGCGGCGACGAAATCAATCTGATCGAACGCGGCCACAATTACGGCTGGCCGATCGTCTCCAACGGCGACCATTACGATGGCACGCCCATTCCCGACCATCCCACGCGCCCCGAATTCAATGCGCCGGAAGCGTGGTGGACGCCGGTCATCGCGCCCGCCGGCTTCATCATCTACTCCGGCAACGCCTTCCCATATTTCCGCGGCCACGGCTTCATCGGCGGCCTCGCCTCACAGGCGCTGATCCGTATCCAGTTCGACGGCAATAGCGCGCGCGAAGCCGAGCGCTATCCCATGGGCCGTCGCATCCGCGAAGTGGAACAGGGCCCCGACGGCGCAATCTGGCTGCTGGAGGATGGTTCCGGCGGCCGGTTGCTGAAATTGACGCCATTGCCGTTGTAAGCGCGCATCCAGCGCTGGTTCGATACGGAGGCGGGGCCTGTCCGGGCCCCGCCCCGTTGGGGCGCGTCAATTCCGCGCCAGCGCGTACTCCAGATCCCGCGGGCGTACGATCAAATGCCGATTCTCGATGTCGATGGATACGCTGTACCAGGGGCGAATCGGCGCATCCACGCTCGTATCCTCGTAACGGGTGCCGTCAATCAGAGATGAGCTGACGGAAACGAATGCCGTCCCCTCCGGCAACGGGATCGAACGCTCCACTCCCCATTGGATCTCGCCGATCGGCACGTCTACCCGTGTCTTGATCGTCTCCGGCTTCTGCTCGACCCATCGAGCTTCGATTTCGACATGCCCGCGACCGTCCCGCGCGATGACTTTTCCAAAGACTCTGATGCATTCACCGTTGTTCTTAGCCTTACCCATGAATCGAAAGCCTGTCTGGGACCATGCCTGAACGCCTTCGTCGGTGGCGGTCGTATCGCCGATCAGCCGCGTATGCGGCTTGTCTTTGATCTGCCAGCCGCTTCTTGCATTGACATCCCATGCATACGTGCGGGTTCCCCAACAATGCTGATTGTCCGCCCGCCGCGTTTCCACATGGGATTCTTCCGTCATTTTTTCCGACGACACGTCGGCGGCTACGGTAAAGCTGCCGAGCGTGCGCGGCACGACCGCCAACCCCAGTTCATAAGTGCGCTTGACCGGTTCGCTCCCGAACCATGACGACAGCCTGCCCCAGACCCCCTGCCGGTCCGTCGTCATCAACACAAGTTTGTTGTATTCGACGCGATTCGCCGTGCCTCCCGCAGGCATGATGCAGTCGAACATCAGCCGGCTCTCGGTTTTCTGCAGGCGTTTGCAGGCTTTATCGCCGAGCGACATGGCCGGCTCGCCGCTGCCGATCCAACTCCCGATGATCGTGATCGAAATCGATCTCGCCCCTTGATCGGCCAAAACGTAACGCGGCGAGAAATCGACGACACGGGCCGTGCGGTCCGCGCCAGGCAGCGTCCCAAGCATGCTGTCGCTCAACGCTACCAGCTGTTTGGCTTGCCTGACCGTATAGCTCGATGTCTCCTTCATCTCGTCCAGCGTGTTGTGGATATTGATGAAGAATGCTTTCTGCGTCGCATTGAGATCGCGGAAGGTCTTCCCCTCCAATTCGGTCGCCATCAGATTCAGCTGCTGAATCAGGATTTCTGCGTTCTGCCGCGCCGCGAAAGCGCCATTGCCGAATTCAAGGCCTGCGTTGTGGACCACTTCATTCGCGGAATCCCTTACCTGATCGACGATTGAACTGATGGTTTGCCCTGCGGCGAAGGCTTCGACCGCCTGGCTTTGCGACACTCCCGGAAACATCGTCATGGCCAGTCCGATGACGACTGCACGTCTAATCATCTGCATCTTCTCCGTGTATTTCAAATGGAGCTCGATTGTGCTTCCGAACTTGCCGATGGGAAGCTTCATATCGGTATCTTTTGGCGCGCGCGCTGTCGATGCCCGGTCAGCAACGGTTGCGCGCATGCGCGCCATTCCATGGATGGCTTGGCCGGGCGTACCGCCGTCGAACACGCTCCACCATGAACGCCATCGCGCGAGAATCGAATGGAATGCCTCGAAGGGATGAAATGGTGGTGGCGATGGATGCGAACCGGCCCAGGCAAGCCGTTACGCGCATCGCCATCCATGCCGCGCCCGCGGCCGACGACCATAAAACGTCCTGGGAATTGAAGCGCGTGGTGGGTCGTGATGGATTCGAACCGGCCCAGGCAAGCCGCTACGCGCATCGCCATCCATGCCGCGCCCGCGGCCGACGACCATAAAACGTCCTGGGAATTGAAGCGCGTGGTGGGTCGTGATGGATTCGAACCGGCCCAGGCA
>SSEV01000252.1 GCA_008015095.1 Lysobacteraceae bacterium
GGTTCAAGTTGAGCGAGCAGGTCGACGATTCGCCTGAACTGCATCGCGCCCTGCTCGCCTATGCGTCGGATTTCCACCTCCTGGGCACGACCACGTTTCCGCACGGCATCAGCTACTACCAGCCCAACGTGCAAGTGGCTTCGTTGGATCATGCCTTGTGGTTCCATCGCCCGTTCCGCGCCGACGACTGGCTGCTTTACGCCATTGACAGCCCCAGCGCCCAAGGCGCGCGTGGGCTGGCCCGTGGTCAGATCTTCGATCGCAGCGGCAAGCTCGTCGCCAGCACCGTACAGGAAGGCATGATCCGGGTGCTCGATCCGGCCAAAGCGCCGGGGGGCTGAGGGTGCGTCAAGTTTTCAGCAGTCCACGACTCGAGAACGTCGAGCGCGTCGCGCAACATCTGCGCGAGCACGCGATCGAGGTGCGCATCACCAACGGACGATCCTACAAAGGCAGTCGCCGCAGCGACTTCAGCTATCGCGAACAGGACACCTCCGGAGCGATGCCGGCGGTGTGGGTGGTGAAGTCCGACGACCAACCGCGCGCGCGCGAACTGCTGCGCGAAATCGGGCTGCTCGATTCTGCGCGTTCGCCGACCAGTTATCTGCCGACTTCGATATTGCAAGGCAACGATGCCGGCGGGCGGGCGGATGCGGCCAGACGGCGTGCATTCCGCGTACGCGCCGCGCTGTTCGTCGGGATCGCGCTTGCCCTCGGCTTGAGCATGTTCGCGTGGTGGAAACAGGCGCCCGTAGACGCCGCGGCGCGATCCGCATCGGATTCGACATCGGACTCCGCACCGACGATCGTGCCGATCGAAGTGCGCAACGCTGGGCGATCGGTTTTGGCGCAACGCGGCGCGGAGCGCACCGACATCACATCAACGACGCAGGCGCGCACGTATGTGATCCCAACCCCGAAGGCGCTTGCCGCGACGCTGGTCAAGGCCGAATTGGCGGCGCATGAACGCGTCCGCAGGCTTTGCCTGGAGGTTGACGGTCGACCGCCTTCGGCCGAGCAGATCGAAGTCCTGGCCCTGCCCGCCCACGTCGCGTTGCGCCCTTCTTCCGACTGCGTTCAGGAGCAGGCAGCGAACGATGCTCTGCGCATCGCTGTCCGTGAATACCGCACCGACGGCTCAGGTCAGGGCACGGTGCGGATCGACATCGGAGACAGCAAGCAGGACGGCAGCCCGCGCACCGAGCGCCGTGCGCTCGAAGTCCGGCGCGACGACGAGCATTGGCGAGTGCTGCGCGTGGTGCAATGACGCGCATCCCGCAATGACAGCGATCGGGCGATGACGCAGGTCTGATGACCTCGAAACCGCGCGATTCGCGCCGGGCGGCCGGTTGCGACCGAACCCGCGACCGAATCCTTGCACGATGCGATCAAAACGCGGCGATCGGGCGCGTCTACCGGTGCCGTCCGGGGAATGCTCATCAACTGGCCTCAGTCTCGCCTCGACAGCAGCGCCTCTCGATCGCCTCCCGGGCCATCATTTGCGCCCTTGCCCCCGATGCGCCTGGCGATAGGTACGCATCTCTTCATGGGTCAGGTATCCGTTCTTGTCGGTATCGATCGCATCGAAGTTCTGCATCACTCGCTCCTTGCCCGACAGCTCGGCGCGACTGAAACGGCCATCGCCATCGGTATCGAGCTTGCGCGCCCCGTGCCGCCCTTGCCGCTGACCTTGACCTTTGCCGTGCTGCGGACGCTCTGCGGCGCTGATCCGGCCATCTTTGTCGGCGTCGAGCCGGTCGAAGTGTTCGAGCAGGCGCGGCGCCTTCGCGGCTTCCGTCCGATCGACCGCCCCGTCACCGTTGGCATCGAGCATCGCCATGCCACCGCCATCGCGGCGGCGCCCTTGCTTATTGCCGCGCTGCGGGCGCTCATCTGCGCTCAACCGGCCGTCCTTATTGCGGTCCATCACCTCGAAACGCTCGGCCAGACGGGGGTTCGCGGCCGCTTCGTTGCGGTCAATCACCCCGTCGCTATTGGTGTCGATCTTGCGATGCTTGCCGGCCTTGCCGGCATCGGTGGGAGAATTCTGCGCCAGGGCCGGAACAATCAGAGCGGCGAGGCATAGGCCGAGACTGATGGAGACGACAGGTTTCATGGGATGTCCTCGTGGAAGTTCGTCGTGGAAGCGGGCGGCAGTCGCGCCGGTCTGGTTCCGTTAACGCCCCGGGGTGAGGAAGGTTGACAGGGTGGTCACATCTTCCGCTGCGCTCCGTCGTTGTTGACATATCGCGCCCTCGTCCGCCCGCCTGATACCGCGCCTACCGACCACTTCTGACGCATCGCCGATGAATGCCGCCGCTCCTCATATCGAAGCACTGATCGAACGCGAACTGCCTGCCGCCCGTCGCGGTGACCGGGCCGCATATGGCCGCATCGTCGCCGCCTGCCAGAACACAGTCAGCGCGGTGGCGCTGGCGATCACCCAGGACGTGCCCGCCAGCGAGGACATCGCACAAGAAGCGTTCCTCAGCGCTTGGCGGCATCTGAAGCGGCTGCACAACCCAGGCAGTTTCCTGCCCTGGTTGCGCCAGATCACGCGTAACCTGGCGCGCGACCATCTTCGCGCCAACCGGCATCGACCATTGGATGGCGAAGGCGCGGAACTGGCGATCGGCCTGGCCGCCGATCCAGCGCCGGAACCGATGCAGCGTCTGGTAGAAGACGAGCGCGAACGCGCCGCGGCCGAGCTGATTTCGGCCCTGCCTGAGGACAGTCGCGAAGTGCTGCTGCTGTTCTACCGCGAGGGTCAGAGTTCTCAGCAGGTCGCCGCATTGCTCGGAATCTCCGATGCGTCGGTGCGTAAACGGCTCTCGCGTGCGCGGCAGAGTCTGCGCGAAGACATGCTGAACCGATTCGGCGAATTCGCGCGCGGCTCTGCGCCTTCCGCCGCATTCACCGGCATCGTCGCCACCGCCTTGCTCGCGACGAGTCCGCCTGCCGCCGCGAAGAGCATCCTCATGCTCGGCGCGGCGGGGAGCGCCAAGACAGTGGCCAAGATCGCGTTCGGCGCCGCCGGCAGTATCGGCATCGCGCTGGTCGGCGCGTTCGCAGGTATCTGGCTGGGCCTGCGCAAACAGCTCAAGGGCGCGATCGACGAAGAGGAACGCCAGGGGTTGATCCGCAGCGCGACGGTGAACGGCATCGCGACGGTTCTGTTCCTGCTCACGCTGGTGCTGCTGGCGCGGTTCGACGACGGTTGGGGATGGACGATGTTCTGCGGCCTGTCGTTCATGGCGGTGATCTTCCATCAGTCGTTGGTGGTGCAGCCGCGCGTTCTGCGCCGTAGGCACGCGCAGGAGGCGGCGCGCGATCCGATCGGAGCCGCGCGCATGCGTCGACAAGAGCGCATCCAATGCTGGATCGGCGGCGCGATCGGCCTGGTCTGCGGGATGGGGGGATTGATCTTCGGCCTGATCGCCTCGGGTCGGCTCTGACGAATCTGGCGATCCGGCCAGCACGCTCCCTTGAAGCCAGACATTGAGTCGCACGAATCACTCACTGTGATGGACATGGCCGGGTATGCTGCGCGGATGCGACTCGGTTCCCTCGACATGTTCTCGCCCCCCGGCTACGCACCGGCGATGCCGCGACGCGTGTCGGTCCGAGCCTCATACTGGTTTCCGTCGCGATGTCATGACCAGCAGTCGTCGACTATCCCATGAGCGGCGGAACCTCCGACGATACGCACGACCCGGGCGCTGATCGGACCGCCGACGCCGAAGGCGACTTGCGTCTGCTGCACACCGCCGATCACGCCTGCGGTTATTGGCCGGATCGGCTGGCGCGCGATCTGGTCTTCGATCCCAGCGACCCGCGTCTGGCCCAGGTTTATCCGATGGCGTTGACCTGGGGCTTCCGTCGTTCCGGCAATCTGATCTACCGTCCGCACTGCCGTGACTGCAAGGCTTGCACCGCAGTACGCATTCCGGTCGACGATTTCGATCCCGACCGTAGCCAGCGTCGTTGTCTGGCCCGCAACGCGGATATCGAGGCGCGGGTTCTGCCGGCCGAACGCAACGAAGAACATTTCGCGCTTTATCAACGTTATCTCACCGCGCGTCACCCCGGCGGCGGCATGGACACCCACGGCGTGGCCGAATTCGACCAGTTCCTGATCAGCGCCTGGGGCCATGGCCGTTTTCTCGAACTGCGTCAGCGCCTGCCGCAAGGGCGAAGCGAACTGCTCGCGGTCGCGGTGACCGATGTCTTGCCGCATGGGCTGTCCGCAATTTATACCTTCTACGATCCCGATGTCGCGGCGCGCGGCCTCGGCACTTATGCGATCCTGCAACAAATCGCATGGGCCAGGCGTGAAGGTCGCCGTTATCTCTACCTGGGATATTGGATCGACGGCCATCGCAAAATGGACTACAAACGCCGATTCAGCCCGCTCGAAATGTTCGACGGGCGCGAATGGCATCGCATTCCCGAACGAGGCTGATATGCGCCCCCGGATGTCCTTACGCCGCTGTTCGTTACTGGTCTGGGTACTGGCCGCGCTATGCGCGGGTTGCCTGCGCGTGAACGTCCACGGCGACCCTGCCGCGGCGGCGAAGGATCTGGTCGGCGTCGCCGAGCGCGCGGCCCAGGCCACGATGCCGCTGCGCGTCGCCACTTACAATGCCTCGCTGTATGACGATGCCGACGACGGGCTGATTCGACGGCTGCAGGCAGGGGACGACGGCGCGCGCAAAGTCGCGGAAGTCCTGCAGCGCGTACGGCCGGATCTGGTGCTGCTGAACGAATTTGACTACGACCCCGAAGGCCGCGCCGCTGATCTTTTCCAGCGCGAATACCTCGAGAAGGCGCAGGCGGCGGACACCCTGCCGCTGCGCTACCGTTACCGTTATTTCACCGAGGTCAACACTGGGGTGCCCAGCGGTTTGGATCTCGACGGCAACGGCAAGGTCGGCGGCGAAGGGCGCGAACGCGGCAACGACGCCTGGGGGTACGGACTGCATCCTGGTCAGTACGGCATGCTTGTGCTCTCGCGGTATCCGATCGACACCGCACGGGCACGTACTTTCCGCCTGTTGAAATGGAGCGCGATGCCCGATGCAGCGCGCCCGATCGACCCGCGCGCGCGCGGCTATTACTACCGCGATCCGGTCTGGAGCCAGTTGCGGCTGTCGTCAAAATCGCATTGGGATGTCGCGGTGGATACGCCGCAAGGCGTGGTGCATTTCCTGGTGGCGCATCCCACGCCGCCGGTGTTCGATGGCCCCGAGGATCGCAACGGCGCGCGTAACGCCGACGAATTGCGACTCTGGCGCGAATATCTCGACGACGATTCAGCGGATCGCGCCTGGCTGTGCGACGACGCCGGCCGTTGCGGCGGACTGCCCGCAGGCGAGCGGTTCGTGATCGCCGGCGATCTCAACAACGATCCCAACGATGGCGACGGGCGGCATCAGGCGATCGTCGATCTGCTCGAACATCCGCGCGTATCCCGACATCCCGCGCCGCGCAGCGAAGGCGCGCCGCGCGCCGCGTCGGCATCGGGCGGCGCCAATGCCGCGCACCACGGGCCGCATGCGGAGGACACCGGCGATTTCGGCCCGAAGGTCGGCAATCTGCGTCTCGATTACGTGCTGCCTTCCGCGAACCTGCGTACGGTGGACAGCGGCGTGTACTGGCCCTCCCCCGAATCGCCGAACGCGGCGCTCGCCAGCGCTTCCGATCACCATCTGGTCTGGGTCGATCTGCTGCGCGGGGACTGATACGTCGTTGACGCACACCACGCGCGCGCTTGTTTGTCCCGACCCGGCCAACCCGCAGTCAACGCGATGTTCAAGCTTTCCCTGGCGCGCGCCGCTGCGCGCCGTGAGTGAACGGACTCTCAGCAGCCGCTGTATTTCCAATTTCGCGATTTGCCCTCGGCGAGCCATTCGATGGTCTGCGCGAGTCGGCGGGCGCGGGTGTCTTCGCGCTTGGCCCCAATGATCCATTCGATGTACTCGCGGCGATGACTGGGCGGGAAGCTATCGAACGTTTCCCGCGCCTTGCGGTGTTTCGCCAGCCGTGCAGCCAGGTCATCCGGCACCGGCAATTCGGGTTTGCGTGTCTTGAAAGCGGCTTTCCGCGCGGGCGCGGCCATGGCCTCGTCGAGGGCTTGCCCGATCGCACGCATGCCCTGACCGAGATAGCCGGCCAGTATTTTCTTGCCGGGCAGGTCACGCACCGAGGCGATCCTGCCGAACTGGCCCATCGCCTCGTCGCTGGCCTGCTCGATCACTTCGGCGCCGCGCCAGAGACCGAAAGCGCAGTGCTGTTTGAACGCGGCCATGCTGCACAGGATCTTGCCGCGGTAGAGGAAATGCGGCATGCCCCATTTGATCGTTTCTTCGGCGTCGGGGCAGGCCGTACGCACGATCTGGCGCAAATGGATCAGGATGGGGCGGGCGAACTCCGCTGAGTTGGCGATATAGGCGTCGATACGCGGGTCGAGGCTCATGCGGGCATCTCCTGGAGACAGGTTCGACCGGGTTTGCGCGGCTTGGCTGACGGTTGAGAGCTGACGGTTGAAGAGCGGTCATTGACAACGGTCCGCCAGCGCAGCCAAGCATGGCTGCGATCTGGAAAACGCAAGAGCGCGTCCTCAACAAGGTGTCAGTGGTCTCCCTGCGCTCCGCCCGCAGCCTCGTCATGGTCGGCGGCCGATGAAGGCAGGGCTTCCGACGGCGCGTTGGCGGGCTCCGCCGTCGGCCCCAACACCGGCAGCGGCGCCGCTGGCTTCGACGACATATGCGCACCGAAGCCAAACATTTCGTCGCTGTGGGTGGACACGATCATCCGCACCATGCCGCTGGGAATCATCAGTTCCAGAGACACCTCCCTGCCCTCGGGAGAATGGCCTTCGAGCGTCATTTCGATGAAGGCCCCACCGGTATCGATCGAATTGCACAGGATATGCGGTCCGGTCGGGCCGTCCTGCAGGAACGGATGAACCGCTTCGCCCAAGGCCTCGAGCGCCTGAGGGAAAAGGAATACGGCATAGCCATTGCTGTCGTTCATCGCGTTCCCCGGTTTGGCATCGTCAGCGCTGTCGGCGAGTTCGCGGCGCCGATCGGATCATAGCCCACACATCCGAGCGCTTGAACTTGGAGCGAGCGAAAGGCGATGGCGCCACCGTGCGACCTTCCCACCCGCTTATCTCAATTCGATCTTCAGCGCCGCCGCCGCGGTACGGGCCTTGGCGCGCGCCGCATCGATGTCCACGCCGCGCGCGAGCGTCACGCCGACGCGACGGTGCCCCTCGACCACCGGCTTGCCGAACAGGCGCAGTGCGGTGCCCTGGGTGCGCAATGCTTCGGCCGCCCCGTCGAAGACCGGAACGCCGTGCCCATGGGCCAGCACCGCGCACGAAGCGGAGGGCCCGTTACAGGCGATGACGCCATCGCCATCGGCGTGCACCGGCAAGCCGAGTATGGCGCGCGCATGCAGGGCGAACTCACTCAGTTCCTGCGAGATCAACGTGACCAGTCCGGTGTCGTGCGGACGCGGAGAGACTTCAGAGAACCAGACGTCGTCGCCCTTCACGAACAGTTCCACGCCGAATAGGCCCCAACCGCCGAGATCGCCGGTAATCGCGCGCGCGATCTCCTGCGCGCGTTGCAGCGCCTGTGCGGACATCGGCTGCGGTTGCCAGCTCTCGCGATAATCGCCATCGCGCTGCAGATGACCGATCGGCGCGCAGAAGTCGGTGCCGCCGGCATGACGCACGGTGAGCAAGGTGATCTCGTAATCGAAATCGATGAAGCCCTCGACGATCACCCTCCCGGCGCCTGCGCGACCGCCGGTCTGCGCGTAGTCCCAGGCGCGATCGATCTCCTGCTCGGAACGCACCAGGCTCTGTCCTTTGCCCGAGGACGACATCACCGGCTTCACCACGCAGGGCAGGCCGATCTCCAGCACCGCCGCGCGGTAGGCTTCTGGCGTATCGACGAAACGATAGGACGACGTCGGCAGACGCAGTGTTTCGGCGGCGAGGCGGCGGATGCCCTCGCGGTCCATGGTCAGGCGCGCGGCGCGCGCCGTCGGCACAATCCGGGTATGGGTGCCGCGCCCGGCGAATTCGCGCTCCAGCGCCACCAGGGTCTCGGTGTGGATCGCTTCGATCTCCGGCACGATCAGCGCCGGCCGCTCCTGCGCGATCAGCGCGCGCAGGCTGTCGCCGTCGAGCATGTTCAATACATGGCTGCGGTGCGCGACCTGCATCGCCGGAGCATCGGCATAACGGTCCGCGGCGATCACCTCGCAACCGAAACGTTGCAGTTCGATCGCGACCTCCTTGCCTAATTCGCCAGACCCCAGAAGCAGGACGCGAAGCGCGGACGCTGAGTGCGGGGTTCCGAATGCGAGCGGCGGATATGCGGTCATGTTCGATTCCAGGGGGCGACGCGGGATGACAATCATTTTAAATCAATTACTTGCAAGCGCTCGTCACAAACAGGATGCGTGATCGCGACCGTTCGTCGCCCAGGTCTTGCAAAAATAGATATCATTTTGATATCAATATTCCGAACCAACTCAACCGAGCGCCCGCCATGAGAGAAACCTCCTATCGTTCCCTGCCCGGCATTCCGATGCTGCTGCTGTTCCTGGCGATCATCGCCTTTGGCACCTATTTGATCGTCGCTGGCGCCGCCGGCAGGCTCCCGCTGCTCATCTCCGGCATCGTGCTCGTGGTGATCAGCACCTTCGGCATGATCGGCCTGTACATGGTCGAACCCAACCAGGCGGCCGTGCTGAATCTGTTCGGCAAATACGTCGGCACCGTCAAGGACGGAGGTCTGCGCTGGAACAACCCGTTCTTCGGTAAGAAAAAGGTGTCGCTGCGCGTGCGCAACTTCGAGAGCAGCAAGCTCAAGGTCAACGAGTTGGACGGCAGTCCGATCGAGATCGCCGCAGTGATCGTCTGGCAGGTGGTCGACAGCGCCGAAGCCGTCTACAACGTCGACGACTACGAGAGCTTCGTGCACATTCAGTCGGAATCGGCGGTCCGCGCGATGGCCACCAGCTATCCCTACGACCAGCACGAGGACGGCCAGCTCGCGTTGCGCAGCCATGCCAACGAAGTCGGCCAGCATCTCAAGCAAGAACTGCAGGATCGTCTCGCCGATGCAGGCGTGCAGGTGCTCGACGCGCGGATCAGCCATCTCGCCTACGCGCCGGAAATCGCCCAGGCCATGCTGCAGCGTCAGCAGGCCAACGCAATCATCGCCGCGCGTACCCGGATCGTGCATGGCGCGGTCGGCATGGTCGAGATGGCCTTGGCCGAGTTGCAGAAGAACGGCGTGGTCAACCTCGACGAGGAGCGTAAGGCGCAAATGGTCAGCAACTTGCTGGTCGTGCTCTGCGGCGAACGCGCGACACAACCGATCGTCAACACCGGTTCGCTGTACTGAGCCAACGCAGCGAGCCATCTTTCAGGAACAGGAGACGCATCATGACAATCCGCAACGATTCCCGTCGCGGCACCCATTCCGTGAACAACCGCAACGCTCGGGTGAACAGGGCCTGGCATAACCCGGCGAATTGGTCGCAACGTTCGGCATTCGGTATCTACTTCGCCAAGGACGACGACCGGCTTTGGGTGCCGAAGCCCACGCGCGGACTGGGCTGGACGATCAATCTCGCGCACCCCGCAGGCGCGCCGACATTGTTCGCGATCGTCGCCTTGGCGCCCGCGATCACGGCGATGGCGATAACCGCTTGGCTCGGCGCATGACGGGCGCGCAGGGTATCCGCATATGAGCGAGAAGAAAGCCTATCCGCTGCGCATCAACGCCGAGGTTCTGGCCGCGACGCAGCGGTGGGCCGACGACGAACTGCGAAGTCTCAATGCTCAGATCGAATACGTATTGCGCGACGCCCTGCGCAAAGCCGGACGGTTGCCGCACAAGCCGGATCCCGACGAGGGCATCGACCGGAAGCCCGGCGAGGATCCGGTTCAGGCTCCGAACGACGAAACCAACTGATCGCTTTTCATCCCATCTCTTTTCATCACGCCAATCCGCCCCGGAGCGCACCCGCATGCTGCACGCCATCGGAATGATCGAAGACCGCCAAGGCACGGCGAGGCTATCCTCGCCGCTGCGCGCGACCCTGTTGTCCGTTTCACTCGCAACCCTGTCCATCGTCCTCGTTCCGCTCTCATCTCGTACGGCGCAAGCGCAGGTTCCCGCTGCGACCGAGACTGCCGCTTTCGATCCCGGCGCAGAAGCGCAGACCATGGTCGAGCGGATGGACGCGGGTGATTTCGCCGCCGTACGCGCTCGTTTCGACGAGACGATGGCAGCGGGGCTGTCGATCGAGCAGCTGCAACAACTGTGGGGCGCGCTGCCCTCGCAATTGGGCGCGCGCAAGGACATCGGCACGCCGCGCGTCATCGCGCATGACAATCTGCGTATCGCGGCGCTGCCGATCCGGTTCGAGAACGCCACGATCGAAGCCATGTTCGCGTTCGCCGCGGACGGCCGCATCGCCGGCTTCGGTCTCAGGCCCGCCGATAGCGCATCACCGGCCGAACCGGTCGCGGCCGACGCGCCTTTCCGCGAAAGCGAGGTCGCGATCGGCGAATCCGCCACCGCCCTGCCCGCGACCCTGGCGATGCCGGAAGGAGACGGTCCGTTTCCGGCCGTCGTGCTGGTGCATGGGTCGGGGGCGCACGATCGCGATTCCACTATCGGCCCCAAGCGCCCGTTTCTCGATATCGCGCGCGGACTGGCGGCTCGGGGTATCGCGGTTCTGCGCTACGACAAACGCGCCAAGGCCCGCCCGCAGGATCATGCTGGCGGCGTAACCGTCGACAGCGAAACCACCGACGATGCGTTGCATGCGGTCGCCAAACTGCGCGCGCAACCGCACATCGATCCGCGACGGATCTTCGTGCTCGGCCATAGTCAGGGCGCGATGATGGCTCCGCGTATCGGCCGGCGTGATCCCGAGATCGCAGGGCTGATCCTGCTGGCCGCACCGGCGCGGCCGGTGCTCGATCTGCTGATCGAACAGAACCGACGCATCGCCGTGCTCAACGACGGCAAGACCAGCGACGCGGAGAACGCCGCGATCGAGAAACTCGCCGCGGCTATCGCCGCGATTCGCGCGGGCCGTGACCTGCCAGCGGCGGACGCGCCGCTCGGCCAGTCGGCCGCGTACTGGCGCAGCATCGACGCGGTCGATCCGGTAGCCGAAGCACGCCAAATCGCACAACCGATGTTGTTCTTGCAGGGTGGCCGCGACATCCAAGTGGTGGACGCCGACTGGCAAGGATGGAAA
>SSEV01000087.1 GCA_008015095.1 Lysobacteraceae bacterium
ATCTTGAAGTTCTCGGCCGAACCGACGCCACGACCGCCGGAGACGACCTTCGCAGCGCTCTGCAGATCGGGGCGATCCGATTTGCCGGCGGCAAGGCCGACATAACGCGTGTGGCTCGGTAACGTGGCGTCGATGGCGAGCGCCTCGACCGATGCGTTGCCGCCGCGCGCCGCTTCCGGCCACGAGGCGGTGCGCACGGTGGCGACGACGGCCTGATCCGCCGACGCTTCGACGGTGATGATCGCGTTGCCGGCGTAGATCGGGCGCTTGAAGGTATGCGCGCCTTCCACCGCCATCACATCGGAGACTTGCGACACGCTCAACAATGCGGCGACGCAAGGCATCAGATCCTTGCCGAAAGTGGTGCTGGGCCCGAAGACGTGACTGTAGCCGGCGGCGGCCTTGGCTACCTGCGGCGCGAGCACCTGGGCAATCGCGTTCGCGTTCGCGGCATTCGCCACCGTCAGCACTTTCGCCACACCGACAATCTGCGCGGCCTCGGCGGCGACCCCTGCGGGATCTGCGGCGAGCACGAGGATGTCGATCGACTCGGGATTCAGCGCGTTCGCGGCGCTGACGCAGCGCGCGGTGGAGCCGTTGAGTTTGCCGTTCAGATGTTCGGCGACGATCAGAACCTTGGACATTGCGTTGTTCCTCGTAGGGCGGGTCTTGACCCGCCATTGCGGAGTTCGGTTTGCGGTGCGTCAGGATCGAAGCGGACTCGATCATCGCAGCCTTTATCGAAGGGGTTGCGATGGCGGGTCAAGACCTGCCATTGCGGAGTTGCGATGGCGGGTCAAGACCTGCCATTGCGAGGTTGCGATGGCGGATCAAGACCTGCCATTGCGGAGTTGCGATGGCGGGTCAAGACCCGCCCTACAGCAAGCCTTTTGCCTTCAGCGCCGCGACCAGTTCGGCCGCATCCTTCACCATCACGCCCTTGCTGCGCTTGGCCGGCGGGGCATAGTGCGTGGTCTTGAGGGTGTCACCGGATTCGATGCCGAGATCGGCGAACGCGATCGTCTCCAGCGGCTTGCTTTTGGCCTTCATAATGTCGGGCAGCTTGATGAAGCGCGGCTCGTTGAGGCGCAGGTCGGTAGTGACCACAGCGGGCAGATCGACTTCCAGGGTTTCCAACCCGGCATCCACCTCGCGCACCACGGTGGCCTTGCCGTCCGCGACGTCGAGCTTGCCGGCGAAGGTCGCCTGCGGCCGGCCCCAGAGCGTCGCCAGCATCTGGCCGGTCTGATTGGCGTCGTCGTCGATCGCCTGCTTGCCGAGGATGACCAGGTCGGGTTGTTCTTTCTCGACCAGCTTGAGCAATGCGCGCGCGGCGGTCAGCGGCTGGATCGCCTGGTCGCAGACGACGTGAATCGCGCGGTTAGCGCCCATCGCCAGGCCATTGCGCAAATGCGCCTGGGCGTCCGCCGGGGCGATGGTGGCGACCACGACTTCGGTCGCAATGCCTTTATCGCGCAGGCGCAGGGCTTCTTCCAGCGCGATGTCGTCGAAGGGGTTGGGCGAGAGCTTGACGCCATCGGTGACGACGCCTGAGCCATCCGGTTTGACTTGAATGCGGACGTTGTAGTCCACCACGCGCTTGTAGCCGACGAGGATCTTCATCGTACGGGACATCCTGGGAGCGGAAGAGGGGGCTCGGGACGGGCCCGGGCGAAGACCGTGAATTTTACCGGTTGCGGCCTAAGCGGGCGAGTTCGGGTACCGGAGGGACAGGCCAAAGCCGGTCTGCAAGGATGCCGAGCATTGGACGATCGGGCGCTAACCTCCGCCGGGGCGCTCCCGTAGAATGCGCCCTCACCGAACCGGCAGGCCCACATCCCGCGGCCGGCCAGATCCAGCAGGAGCGAATCCATGGCGCAGAGTTCCGCAGCCCCCGCGGGGGGGCATCGTGGCAAGTGGTACCCGGATGCCGCAACGGCGTTGCGGGGCTTGGTGGCTGACGGACAGACCTTGGCCGTCGGTGGTTTCGGCCTTTGCGGCATTCCCGAGGCCTTGATCGCAGCGCTACGCGATTCCGGCGTCAAAGGTCTGACCGCGATCTCCAACAATGCGGGCGTCGACGGTTTCGGCCTGGGCATGCTGCTGGAGACCCGGCAGATCAAGAAAATGATTTCCTCCTACGTCGGCGAGAACAAGGAGTTCGAACGTCAATTCCTGTCCGGCGAACTGGAACTCGAATTCAATCCGCAGGGCACCCTGGCGGAGCGTCTGCGTGCGGGCGGCGCAGGCATTCCGGCGTTCTTCACCCGCACCGGCTACGGCACGGTGGTGGCCGAGGGTAAGGAAACCCGCGAATTCGATGGTCACTGGTACGTGATGGAAACCGCGTTGAAGGCCGATGTGTCGCTGGTCAAGGCCTGGATGGCGGACAAATCGGGCAATCTGGTGTTCCGCAAGACCGCGCGCAATTTCAATCCGGCCGCTGCGATGGCGGGCAAAGTCTGTGTGGCCGAGGTTGAGCATCTGGTCGAGGTTGGTGATATCGATCCCGACCATGTCCATCTGCCCGGCATCTATGTCGATCGCATCGTGGTCAATCCCGCGCCCGAGAAGCGAATCGAACAGCGCACCGTGCGGCATGGCTGAACCCGGGCCGGCGCGATGTCGGATCGATAGCGGTCCGGCGCCCGCGCCGCCGGGGCGATGGCGAAATTCTTGAATATTTCCGGAGAACGAAATGGCCTGGACCCGTGAACAGATGGCGCAGCGCGCCGCGCTCGAACTCAGCGACGGCGCCTATGTGAACCTCGGCATCGGTCTGCCGACGCTGGTGGCCAACTACATTCCCGAAGGCATGGACGTGTGGCTGCAAAGCGAGAACGGCCTGCTCGGCATCGGCCCGTTCCCGACCGAGGCTGAAGTCGATGCCGACCTTATCAATGCCGGCAAGCAGACCGTCACCGCACGGCATGGCGCCAGCTATTTCGGCAGCCATGATTCCTTCGCGATGATCCGCGGAGGCCACATCGACCTGGCCATCCTGGGCGCGATGCAGGTCACGCATCAGGGCGATCTCGCCAACTGGATGGTGCCGGGCAAGATGGTGAAGGGCATGGGCGGCGCGATGGATCTGGTGGCGGGCGTCAAACGCGTGGTGGTGCTGATGGAACACACCGCGAAGAACGGCGAGCACAAAATCCTGCCGGAATGCACGCTCCCGCTGACGGGCGTGGGCGTGGTCAACCGCGTGATCACCGATCTGGCGGTATTCGACGTGACCGCTCACGGGCTGAAGCTGATGGAAATGGCGCCGGGCATCAGCGAAGCGGAATTGCGCGAGAAGACCGGCGTTCCGTTTGTGGTTTGATCGGCGGATATCCGCATCGCCTGCAACGGGTCGGCGTATCGCCGGCCCGTTGCGTTTGGGCCGATGCCATTTCAATCGGTCGCGCTTCTGATCGAACTCAGCGTCCCGGCACTCGACAACAGCGCCGCGCGGCGCTCAGTGACGCGCTGGTCGTTCCAGTGTTGCGCGCACCGCACAAACCGCCGCCCTTCTGAGTCGAGTACACGATCGGCATCGACCATGAACTGGATTCGCAATCCAGATGGACCGAGGTGTAACCGGTGGGACAGGACGGCGCAGTCGCCTGTCCGCTGCCGCCAGCGGCGACGGAGACTGTGGCATAGCTGGTGTCGACGCAGCTGAGCGCGGTCGCGCGTGGTGGCGCGAAGTAGCCGACGATATCGACCACGTAATCCGACGTGGCGTAGCTGTAGATCGCGACATCGAAACTCTGCACCGGATTGGGAACCTTGGCGATGATCGCGTTGTTGGCGATATCGCCTGCGGTGTAGTTCACGCTTGCGGTCTCCGGCCGGGCGGCGCCGTACGGGAAAACGGTGGCGTAACCGGCTTGGGTCGGCGTCACTGCGGTGACGTTCAGCGCCACCGCGGTCGGTATTTCGGTCTGCAGGCCGCAATTGCCGGTGCTGCCGCCTTGGTCGGCGAAGCTGGTTTTGCCTGCAACCCGGTAATTGCGGATATTTCCAGCGGCGATTGCGCCCCCGGCGTTGCGAGTATCGACGATGCGACAGGGTTGGACCGGGGTGTAGACCAGATCCTGGGCCAAATCCCCAAGGGCCTTGGCGACGCCGGGGATCCGTCGCGCGGGCGTGCCAGGGAGCGAGCTCGCGAACGCGTCGAGGATGCGTTCGTCGCCAAGCCGATGTCCAAAGCCGCCCAGTGCAGCCAGTGCGCCCTCGAAAGTGTCACGCCGCAAGGCCTCACGTAGATTGTCGGCATCGCCGCGGGCGAAGGTCGGCACCATGCGCTGACTCCAGACCCGCACGTCCACGCCGTAAGTGCGTTCGGCATAGGCGCCCCATTTCAGGACGAAACTCCGAATCCATGCGCCGCGCTCGGCGGGCGAAGCGGTCGCCCCCTGTCCGGAAAGCGGGGCCGCATGGCCGTTGCGGACCGGGATCAGGGGTAAGGTCAGGATGAAAGCAACTGCGGCGATACGTAACCAGGACATGGGGGGGCTCCCGAAAGCAGTGAAGTACACGGGGAGCATCTTCGCCTGCGTTGATTAAGGCGATGCTGAAAAGTCGTCATCGCTTTTCTCAAATCGTGAATCCGGTCCATGCACGGATTCGCGATTCTCGCGGGATTCTGCGTACGAGGATCGGAGGGCAGAATGAGACACCGGGTGGCGAACATCGGTCGATGCGGTGGTCGAGCGCATCCCTGGCCATGAGGCGATCCCTTACAATGCCGAAATGCTGCCAGAGACGACGCCACTCGCCAATCAGTTGTTGATCGCGCTTCCGTCGCTCGCCGACCCCAATTTCTCGCGCGCGGTCGCCCTGATTTGTCAGCACGATGCAGATGGCGCAATGGGCCTGGTCATCAATCGGCCTTCCGAATACACCCTAGGCGAAGTCCTGGAACAGATGGGCATCGCCACCCAAGACCACGACTTGCGCGAACGCCAGGTGCTGGCCGGTGGTCCGGTGCACCCCGAACGGGGGTTCGTACTTCACGATGGCTGGCGCACCTGGGACTCGAGCCTGCGCATTGCCGATGGCCTCTACGTCACCACATCGCGGGATGTGCTGGAGGCGATTGTCGCCGGTGACGGGCCCTCGCGTCTGGCCGTGGTGCTCGGCTGCGCCGGTTGGGGCGCGGGCCAGTTGGAGCAGGAACTGGCCGAGAACGCTTGGCTCACCGTCGACAGCGATCCGGAGTTGTTGTTCGCTTTGCCGCTGGAGACACGTTGGCAGGCCGCCGCGGGCAAGATCGGCGTCGATATGAGCCGGGTGACCGATTACAGCGGCCATGCCTGATGCCGCCGCGACACGCCAGCGTTGCGCGACGGCACGATGGTCCGCGTGGACGATGTGCGCCGGACGCCATGCGATGACACTGCCCGTGGACGCCACCGTATTCGGGTTCGATGTCGGCGCTCGCCGGATCGGGGTCGCGATCGGCAGCGCTTTTGGTCATGGCGCGCGTGCGCTCGCGGTGGTCGATGTGCACGACGATCGGATCGATTGGGCCGCGGTCGAACGTCTGTATCGCGAATGGCGGCCTGGCGGGTTCGTGGTCGGAGATCCGATGACCCTCGATGGCGGCGACCAACCGATCCGGCAGCGCGCCCGTGATTTCGCGCGCGCGCTACGCCAGCGTTTCGGGTTGCCGGTGGCGATGATCGACGAGCGCAACAGCTCGCAGGAGGCCGCTCGGCGTTTCGCCGCCGATCGCGCCGAGGGCAAGCGCAAACGGCGCGACGCCGGACTGTTGGACGCGGTGGCGGCGGCGGTCATCGTCGAGCGTTGGCTCGCAGCCCCGCAAGATGCCCATTCACTGGAGGAGTGATCGCAGAGATGACCCTGTTTCCCAGCACTCTCGGCTATAAATCCGAATTGCAGACCGACGCCCAGGGCGTGCTGCACCATATGCTCACTCTCGACGGGCTGTCGCGCGCTACCATCAACGTACTGCTCGATCGCGCTCAGGAATTCGTCGACGGCGAAGACGCGGCGCGCTCGCTCGCGGGCACTGCGGTCTGCACCTTGTTCTTCGAGCCCTCCACGCGCACCCGATTGAGCTTCCAGCGCGCGGCGCAGCGCATGGGCGCGGACGTGCTGAATTTCGATGCGGCTACCTCGTCGACAACCAAGGGCGAGACCGCACGCGATACGCTCAAGAACATCGAAGCGATGGGCGTTCGCGGATTCATCATCCGCCATCACCAGGACGGCATCCTGAACGAACTGGCGACCTGTATCGCCCCAGAGACACGCATCATCAATGCAGGCGATGGCCGCAGCGCGCACCCCACCCAGGGGCTGCTCGACATGCTGACCTTGCGCCAAGCCAAGGGCGAGGATTTCTCGCGATTGAAAGTCGCGATCGTCGGTGACGTGCTGCATTCGCGCGTCGCCCGTTCCGATTTGCACGCCCTGCGCACGCTGGGCGCCGGCCACGGGCATTCGATCGAAATCCGCGTCTGCGGCCCGGCCGCGCTGCTGCCGCCGGTGGACGATTCCGGCGGCATGCTGCACGGCTGCCTAGTCACCCAGGATTTTGACGAAGCCGTCGAAGGCGTCGATGTGCTGATGATGCTGCGCCTGCAGCGCGAGCGAATGGAACAGGGACTGATCGATTCGCTGGAAGGCTACCACCGTGACTACGGTCTGACCGAAGCGCGATTGAAGCGCGCCGCAGCCGATGCGGTGGTACTGCATCCCGGTCCGATCAACCGCGGCGTGGAAATCGACGATGCGGTGGCCGACGGCCCGCAATCGCTGATCCTCAAGCAGGTCAGCAACGGCGTAGCGGTGCGGATGGCGGTGCTGGAGGCGGTGTTGGCCTGAGCGGCTTCAGCTTGCTACCGGCTCCGGCACGGGATTTCCATACGTCCGCGGCCGGCTCGGGAGGGCATGGCGCAGGATGCGCCAGATCACTTCGCCGAACTGTTTCGGCAGCGAGCCGGTGTTGTAGTGCTGGCCGTAGCGCGCGCAGATCGCGCGTACCTCGATCGCCATCGCCGCATAGCGGTTCGCGGGCACGTCCGGAAAGAAATGATGTTCGATCTGGTGGCTGAGGTTGCCCGACATCAGGTTCATCAGCCGGCCGCCGGTGAGGTTCGATGAACCGCGCAACTGCCGCAGATACCAGTGGCCGCGCGATTCGCCGATCGCCGATTCCTTCGAGAAGGTTTCCACGTCGGCGGTGAAGTGACCGCAGAAGATGATGATGTAGGTCCACAGATTGCGCAGCACGTTGGCGACTGCATTCCCGATCAGTACCGGCAGGAAGAACGGGCCGGCCAGCAGCGGAAAAAAGAGGTAGTCCTTCAGCACCTGGCGTGCCATCTTGCGCCCGACCGGGCGGAACTGCGCGCGCAGCTTCGCGAACGAGGTCTTGCCGGCGAACCAGCGACCGATGCGCAGATCCTGGATCGCGATGCCCCATTCGAACAGCAGCGCGAACACCACCGCGATCAACGGCTGCGCGAGATGGAACGGTTTCCAGCGCTGCTCCGGGAAGATCCGCAAGAGGCCATAGCCGATGTCGTCGTCCATGCCGCGCACGTTGGTCCACGTGTGATGGCGGTAATTGTGCGTCTTGCGCCAGTTGTCGCCGGTGCCGACGATGTCCCACTCGTAGGTCCTGCCGTCCAGATGCGGGTCGCGCATCCAGTCGTACTGACCGTGCATGACGTTGTGCCCCAGCTCCATGTTTTCGAGGATCTTCGACAGCGCGAGCAGCAGCGTACCGACGATCAGCCCCGAGAGCGTTGCGGGATGGAAAACGTCGGCGAGCAGTCCGCCTACGATCGCGCCTAGCCACAGCAGCAGGCGGCCGGCGAAGCCGGTCCAGCGCACCGCGGCGTAGACCACCCGGATGTAATCGGCGTCGCGCTGGCCGAGCGTGGCGACCGTGCGTGCGCGCATCTCGTCGAGTTCGTGGCCGAAGCGTTCCAGTTCTTCCCGGGGCAGCGGACGATTGCGCGGTGTGGTCATGGCATCAGAGTTCGAGTGTCAGATCGCTGCGGGCACTGTTGACGCACAGGCGCAGGGCGGAAACCGGTTCGTGTTCGACTCCACCGGTCTGCAGGTGCCGTGTGGTCCCAGCGCGTTTGCCGCAGGCGCAGGTGTTGCAGATGCCCATGCGGCAGCCCGAAGCGGGTTGGAGGCCTGCGGCTTCCAGCGCGCTTAGCAGCGACACACCGCGCGGCACGTCGAGCGTGTGCCCGCTGAGCGCCAGGGTGAGCGTGACTTCTCCGGCGTCCGCGTCGTCGTCGGCGATCCACGGAGCCGGCGTGAATGCTTCGGCCCGGAAGGCGGCCGCACGCTCTTCCGTCAACGCACGCGCAGTGGCCACAAAATCGTTCGGACCGCAGGCGAAGACGCGGCGCTGATGCAGATCTGGCACGAATGCGGACAACTGCACGGTATCGATGCGGCCGTGCCGCACGTCCGACGACGCGTCATCGCGGGTCACGATCAGATCGAGATGGAAATCCGCATGGCGCGCGGCCAGTGCGCGCAACTCGTCGACGAAGCACAGCGCATCCCGAGTGCCCGCCCAGTACATGAGCGCGATCGGGACCGGCATGCCCGCAGCGGCCTGTGCGCGGATCATCGCCATGAGCGGGGTGATGCCGCTGCCGCCGGCGAGGAACAACCAACGTCCTTCCGGCGGGTCGGGGAGCGTCATTCCGCCGAAGGCCTGACCGAGCGTGAGCACGTCGCCGATCTTCGCGTCGCGACAAAGGTGCCGACTGAGTCTGCCGCCCGGGATCGCCTTCACCGTGATCGCGATCCGACCGTCGGCGCGCGGAGCATCGCTCGGACTGTAGCTGCGCACGATGCGCGTACCGTCGATCTCCGCGCCGATGTTCATATGCTGCCCCGGCCGGAACCCGGTCCAATGGCGATTCGGCTGCAACAGCAGGGTTGTGCTGTCGCACGATTCGACCCGGCGACCGACGATCCGCGCCAGCGGACGGTCCCAGGACCAAGTTGAATGCAGCCGCGAGGCCCAGAAATCGAAGACCGCCGGAACCACCAGACTCGCCCCTAACCGCTTGAACAGGCCGGGGCGAGGCGGGGCAGCAGGGTGGGCGACGACGTTCATGGGCTGCACTATACAGATGAAAATACGTTTGTCTATACAACCGTATATTTTTGGTCAAGGCTATGATGCAGGTCCACCACAACCTGTGCCACCCGCCCGTGACGCCTTCGCTTCCCAAAGACAGCGTCGATCTCGACGCCCCTTCCGGGCGGAAGGCGTCGATTTCGCGCGATGACCTCCTGGCTGCGGCCCTGCGTCTGATCGGACCCCATCGCAGCGTCTCGACGCTGAGCCTGCGCGAAGTGGCGCGTGAGGCCGGCATCGCCCCGAACAGCTTCTATCGCCAGTTCCGCGACATGGACGAACTGGCGGTGGCCCTGATCGACCTCGCCGGACGCTCGTTGCGCAAGATCGTTGGTGCCGCCCGGCATCGCGCGGCAACTCAGCGCGGCATCGTCCGCGGCTCGGTCGAAACCTTCATGCAGCAGGTCCGCGCCGATGACAAGCTGATGCACGTGCTGCTGCGCGAAGGCACGGTGGGGTCCGACGCGTTCAAGCAGGCGGTCGACCGCGAACTGACGTTCTTCGAGGACGAACTGCGCACCGATCTCGTGCGTTTGGCTGCTGCCGAAGGTGCGGTGTTGCACGAGCCAGCGCTGGTCTCGAAGGCGATCACGCGGCTTGTATTCGCGATGGGCGCGATGGCGATGGACCTGCCGCCGGAGCGCGATCGCGAGCTGATCGATCAGCTCAGCACAATGGTGACGATGATCATTTCCGGCGCGCGGGTAATGGCGTCGAAATCGAACCCGAAGGCCTGATCGCGCGGCCGCGGCGCAGATTCACTTCCGCCGTTGCGCGAACAGCCATTCCCACAAGGTTGGCGTCTGCGAATACGCCGGATCCCAACTGTTGTGGTTGGCGTCGGGGAATTCAGTGTAGCGGACGTCGTCGTCCGCGGCTTTCAGCGCTTCGAAGATCTCGCGCGATTCGCGTGGCGGTACCACGTCGTCCTTCGCGCCGTGGAAGATCCAGATCGGGACGTGCTTCAGGCGCTGTGCTAACGCGGCGGCGGGGTCGGCTTCGCCGTGCAGTGGGGGGACGAACAGATGGCGTTGTGCGGGCGGTGGGGGCAGGCCACCACAGACCGGCACCAGCGCGGCAAAGCGTTGCGGTTGCATCAGCGCCAGTTCCCAAACGCCGTAGCCACCCATCGACAAGCCGGTGAGATAGGTGCGGTCGGGGTCGCCGCCGTAGGCGCGCGTGGCATCGTCCAGCGCCGCGAAGGCGATATCCGCGGCAAGACCTTTCCAGTCATAGCCGTCCGGCGCCTGCGGAAATACCACGATCGCCGGGAAATCATCGGTATGCGTCCGCACATACGGGCCGATGCCGACGCGGGTCGGTTTCTCGCCATCGCTGCCGCGTTCGCCGGTGCCGTGCAGGAACAGCACAACCGGTGCACGCGCTTCGCGTGCGCCTGCCGCGGGCACGAAGACGCGATAGCGATAATCGCGGGCATCGACAGTGACTGTGCGTTCGATGAATCCACTCTCTTGCACTCGCGATGGTACCGAGCCGCAGCCGGAAAGCGCGCTGCCGGCGCTCATGCCCACCAAGAGCCATACGCGGATCATCGGACGAATACCCGGTAGTCCCAGGGGCGCAGGGTCAGTTCCGACGCCGCGTCCAGGGTCGTGCGTGCTTTGGTGAAGTGCTCGGTATACGCACCGTGATACAGCGTCTGCTCGAAGCGCACGGTCTGTGGCGCGGACGAGAAGTTGAAGACCGCGAAGACCTTGCCGTTGGGGTCCTGACGGACGAAGCTCAGCACCTGCGCGGGCTTGTCGTTCGGCACATGCATCATCATCGCGCCCCATGCGCCGTTCCACAGCGCGCTGGTGCGCTTCTTCAGCCGGATCAGGTCGGCGTACAACGCGCCGTTCGGATGTTCGCGCCACTCGATCGCATCCTTCTCGAAAAAGGCAAGACGCTTGCGGTTGCCCGCTTCCTGCCCGTTGTAGATCAGCGGCATGCCGTCGCCGACGAAGGACAGCACCATCGCCGCCTGCAAGGCGTCGCCGAACTGTTCGAATTCGGTGCCTTCCCAGGCGTTCTTATCGTGGTTGCTGACGAAGGTCATGCGCATGCCTCCGCGCGGGAAGAAGGCCTCGTTCCAAGAGTAGTACACGTATAGGCTGTTGACGTTCTCGTGGCCCATCGCGATCCGGTGCATCGCGGTGTTCCAGCTCCATGCGTAGGTCATATCGAACGCAGCGGCGTGCAGATCGCGCGACTCCCATTCGGCGAGCATAAACACGGGCTTGACCGCGTCCAGCTCGCGGCGGACGTTGTTCCAGAAATCGACCGGGACGAAACCGGCGACATCGCAGCGATAGCCGTCGATGCCGGCTTCGCGCACCCAGTAGACCATCGCCTCGGTCATGTACTTGCGCAGTCCGGGCTGGTCGTAGTCGAGGTTGATGATGTCGGACCAGTCCCACCAGGGCGTCGGCCGGAAATCGCCTTTCCAATCGCGCTGGTACCACTCCGGGTGTTGTTCGACGATGGGGTTGTCCCAGGCGGTATGGTTCGCCACCCAATCGAGGATCACGCGCATGCCCTGCGAGTGCGCCGCGTCGACGAAATGCTTAAGATCCTCGAAATCGCCGAATTCAGGGTTTACGCCGTAGTAGTCGCGCACCGAGTACGGACTGCCCAGGCCGCCCTTGCGGTTCTTCTCGCCGATCGGGTGGATCGGCATCAGCCACAGGATATCGACGCCGAGAGTCTTCAGTCGTGGCAGATGGCGTTCAGCGGCGCGGAACGTGCCTTCTGGTGTGAATTGCCGGGTGTTGATCTGGTAGATGACCGCGTTCTTCGACCATTCCGGATGGCGCAACGTGATGTACGGCTGCGGCTGATAGCGCGGGTTTGTGATCGCGCGCCGTGCCGGCGTCTGACCGAAAGAGGGTATGGCCGTCGCGACGAGGGCCAATGCCATGACGATGACGAGAATGCGAGACGAAGGCATGGACGGGCTCCGGTGAGATGGATCTGGCCGAGTGGATCCGATGTACGCAGCCGAACGCGAGAGGTCAATCAGAAAACGATTGCATCCACCGCTTCGCCGTGAGAGCACCGAATGCCCCGGATTTTTCAGGCGCCGGCGATGACGCATTCACTACGTGCGCGATCGCTATCCGTTTGGCGCGTTCGTTGCGGAGCCTGCGGCATACAACATTGCGTCATAACGGCAACGCAGATCATGTTCAACGCAACAGAACCATCGTCGCCAGGCCCAGGAAGGCGAGGAACCCCATCACGTCGGTGACCGTGGTGAGGATCACGCCGCCGGCCAGGGCAGGATCGATATCCATCCGTTTGAGCGTCATCGGCACCAGCACGCCCGAGCCGGCCGCGAACAACAAGTTGAGCGTCATTGCGATGCCGATCACCAGCGCCAGCATCGGGTCACCGAACCATGCCCAGGTGGCGAGCCCGACCACGCTGCCGAGCGCGATGCCGTTGAGCGCCGCCACGCGCAGCTCTTTCCACAGC
>SSEV01000136.1 GCA_008015095.1 Lysobacteraceae bacterium
CCATCATTCTTCCCCGCCCCATCACATCGCCCACGCACCACATGTATTCACGCTATTTCCTTGCCGACAACAATCCGCCTTTCGAAATATGTCCACGGATCATTCTCCCGAACGGGCCGTCGCTTCCCATTCAGCGCTCTCAACCTTCGTGCGCCAATTGAATCGCCAACCCAATCCCTTTGAGCCACGACTGGCCAAGTCTTCGCGCCACCGCAAGCAGGTCTTCTGCTTCGCCAATCACACGCCAGTACCCTGATCCAACGGCTTTGACGCGAATCGCCCACCGCTCGGGGCGCAGATCCAGATCGCGAAGAACCGGCGGCGCATCCGCCACGACCCGAGCTTTCTTATCGGGCGCAAACTGCTTCCCCGTCCATTCCAACAGCGCAAGATACTCCACAGTCGTCATGTCGATCGGACTCTCGATCGACGCCGCCAACGGTTGCATCCTCTGACTCAACAAGGCGCGATCGCACCGAGCCTCGACGATCCGGCGCCTGGCCCCAGTATGTAAAGACCCTTCCAAGCGCTTGGTCATTCCCGCACGAATCGGATTGAGATCGACGTAGGTCATCGCCGCAAGCAGTGCGCGTTCGTCGCAGAGTAGTTGGGCCTTGAATCGCCCCTCCCAGAAACGCCCAGTGCAGCCATCTTCGCGATTCGCGCGCCGCGCGATCGGCTCTGCCAGACAGCGCATGAACCAGGATAAGTTGCCGAGCCGAGCTCGGATTTCGTGCAGCCGCATGGGATTCGCGATCAGACGCTGGCATTTCAGTGCTCGGGCTTCATCCGAATCCTCACGGGGTGGAAACAGGCGAACCCATCGCTCGGCGGTTTCGCTGTCCGACCAGCGCTCCACTTCCATCGGCTCGATTCGCAACACCAAATGCAAATGATTGCTCATCACCGCGTATGTGTGTATAGCGACTGCGAAGCATTCAGCTAATAACTGAATGCGCTGTTCGACCCAGGGTTTTCGATGTTCGAAAGACCGCCCTGTATCTCGATCGAGACCGCACAAGTAAGCGCGTCTGACGCAACGCTGGACGCAGTGGAACATGCCACCGACACCTGGAGGAATAAGTTGCGAGCGGGCCTGAGTCATGCGCTGATGTTGAGTGAACGTGATTCCGGCCAGCATCAGCCATTGTCTGCTTTTGGTGTCAGAATTTTCCTATCTGGTGGGTGTCCTTGTTCGTTTCTTGTTCGTTTGTCGTTTGTGGGTGTCCTTGTTTTGTTGTTGTTGTGTGGGTGTCCTTGTTTTGTTGATCGCGATGTCGGGGTTCGCAGCGCGCGCCCCAACCTACGGTCATCCTGGCCCTCGCCACCTTGGCAGATACGATACGGCTGGTAAGCTTCGTGCCTGATCGTCACGAATCGGAGCCGCGATGCCCTTTCGCCGTTACGCACAAGTCGATGTCTTCGCCGATCGGCCGGGCGCCGGCAACCCGCTGGCTGTGGTGCTGGATGCCGAGGATCTCGACGACACGCAGATGCAGGCGATCGCGCGCTGGACGCGCTTGCCGGAAACCACGTTCGTGTTTCCGCCGGTCGACGATGACGCCAGCTATCGCATCCGCATCTTCAGTCCGCGCCGCGAAGTGCCGTTCGCTGGACATCCCAGCGTGGGTACGGCGCATGCGGTGCTGGAAGCGGGACTGGCTGTGCCGCGCGATGGCCTCTTGGTTCAGGACGGCATCGCAGGCAAATTGCCGCTACGGGTGAATGGCGAAGGCCGCAGCCGCACGATCGCAGTGCGCACGCCGCGCGCCAGCGTGCGCGAGGTTGCGAGCGCAGACGACCCGCGTCTTCGTGAAGCGCTGAAGGATCTGCGGCTGGGGGTGTTGCCGCCGGTGCTGATGGACGGCGGGCGGCGCTGGTGGCTGGCCGAGATCGCCGACGAAGCATTGTTGCGCGCGGCCACGCCGCCATGGGCGGCGATCGGCGCGCTGGCGCAATCCACCGACAGCATGGGCTTGTGCGTGTTCGCGCGCAGCGACGACCCGGTGTACTACCTTGCGGTCCGCGCTTGGGTCGGCGCAACCGGACAATTCGAAGACGCGGCCTCCGGCGCGGCCAACGCCACTCTCGCTGCCTGGTTGGCTTCGCGGAACGCACTGCCCGGTGACGGCGGTTTCTACCGCATCAGCCAGGGCCGCGAGGTCGGGCACGATGCGATCATCGAGTTGACGGTCGACAATGCCGGTGACGTATGGTCGGGTGGACGAATCTGTACGGTGGTGCGAGGGACGCTGGATTGGACAGGGGCACGCGCATAACGACGCAGCTCGCGGCGCGAGATCATCAACGAACGTAGCGCCATCGTGATATCCGCGCGGCCGGATAACGGACTACAAACCCCAACGTCGGCCGCGCTGGTTGCGCCATCGAAGACCGCGCTTCCGCGCCGACGCAGAGGTAACGCCCTCGGACGTGGGTCAACGCAGACAGAGAAACATCTCGCTCCAAAACATATGCCGTCGGATCGGCTCCGTTTCATACGCCTTGTGACCGCGGACTTGTCGATTCACCCGAAATGTCCCAGTGGCTTGCCCGCGAGCAGATGCAGATGGATCTGGAATACGGTCTGGCCCCCATCGTCGTTGCAATTCATCACGATGCGATAGCCGTCTTCGGCGAAGCCTTGGGCTTTCGCGTAATTCGCCGCGGCGACGGCGAGCCTGCCGACGATCTCGGCCTGATCCGGGCGCACGTCATTGAGCGTGGGAATCGTCTCCTTCGGCACGAACAACACATGCACCGGCGCCTGCGGCGCGATGTCCTTGAACGCGATCAGGTGCTCGTCCTCGTGGACGATGGTTGCGGGGATCTCGCGACGAATGATCTTGTGAAAGATGGTGTCCGACATAGTGGCTTCTCCTGGTGAAGATCTGAAAAACACCATCCTGGTGTTATTCAGAGGTCGCAGACGCAGGCCAAGCCTGCGCCTGCCCCCGCGGATCTAGCGCTTACGCGCTTGATCCGCGAGCGCACCCTCCATGGTGCGCGGAACCTCTGAGGTGCTCAGAGGCTCCCTAGCGAATTCGCATTCTAAACCGCGTGTGGGCCGCCATCTCAACCATGAGCTGGCGGCCGAATCGCTGGGAAAGAATTGTCGCCGATCAAGGGGGTTCCCGGGCCGCGTTCTATACTGCGCGCGGAGGCGCTTTCTACGCCTTCGCAGAAGAGGTCTGCGACTACCTCTGCCGTTTCCCAAGGACTTCCCATGAAACGCATCCCCTCGTTCCTCGCAACGGCGCTGCTGATCGCCGCCGGCGATGCCTCCGCAGCATCTCCTCCAGGCAATCACGG
The DNA here is from genome assembly GCA_008015095.1 of Lysobacteraceae bacterium. GTDB lineage: Bacteria > Pseudomonadota > Gammaproteobacteria > Xanthomonadales > Xanthomonadaceae > Lysobacter_I. The sequence continues at coordinate 3,313 of SSEV01000136.1, forward strand.
CAAAAGCGCCGATCTGATTCCCTTCGAAGTACTGGTCAAGTTCAAACCCGGCGCTCAGCCGACAAGCATCAAAACGCAGATTCCCGGTATTAACGTCAAAACGCAGTCTGCGCATTACAGCCTGTTGCGACTCGACGACTCCGGCGCGATGCTCTACCGCCCCGGCGAAGCCAGAGCGGCGACGATGCGCATGGTCGAACAACTGCGTCGTCGCGGCGATGTCGTCTACGCGCAGCCGAACTATCGCTTCGAATTCTCGTTCGTGCCGACCGATCCGTTGTACGCGCAGCAATGGCATTACCCGCCGATCTTGCTGCCGGCCGCATGGGACTACACCCGCGGCAGCGCTGCGATCCGGATCGCGATCCTCGACTCCGGCCGCACCGCGCATCCGGACCTGGCCGGCCGCTGGTCGCCGCTGGAATTCGATGCGGTGGCCCCCGGCACCCCGGCGACGGACGATGGCGCATGGCGACACGGCACGCACGTCGCCGGCATCGCAGGAGCGGCGGTCAATAACGGCAACGGCGGCGCCGGCGTCTGCTCAGGCTGTCAGTTGCTCAACGTCAAGATCGGCGACAGCACCACCGGCATTTCGATGGCCAGCGTGGTCAATAGCATCCATTGGGCCGTGGATAACGGCGCGCGCGTGATCAATATGAGCTTCGAGTCCGGCATGGCCTGCACGCAGGCGAATGTCCCGGCGTTGCGGGATGCGATCGACCGTGCGATCTACAACAGCGTCAGCGTGGTCGCCGCAGCAGGCAACAATGCGGTCAATGTCGATAACGTGACGCCGGCATCCTGTCCGGGCGTGATCTCGGTCGCGGCCAGCGATCGCAACAATGCGCTCGCCGCCTACAGCAGCCGTGGGGCGAATATCGGCGTCACCGCGCCGGGCGGCGGCGGCGTGCACACCGATCCGTTCAGCGCCTACGGCCAGGGTATCGGCTGTCCGGCCGACGCCAACAGCTTTTTCTACCCCTTCACCGAAGGCGCGCTCTCGGCATGGACCACTTCACCCGCCAGCGGCAACGCGCATTGCCATCGGTTCCTGTCCGGCACCTCAATGGCGGCGCCGCACGTCGCCGGCACGGTGGGTTTGATGTTGTCGATGAATCCCGGACTGCGGCCCGACCAGATCCGCACCGTCGTACGCAATACCGCGACGGCGCTGCCGAACTGCAACGGCAACTGCGGCCCCGGGCTGCTCAATGCGCGTAACGCCGTGTTGACGGGCTACTACACGCCCACCGGCCCCTGCTACGCCAATCCCGCGGGCCCGAGCGCTACCTGCGTGATCGATGCGATCAGCCAATATCGCAACAGCGGCGGCGCACTGACCGAAACCGTGATCGCGTTCGGCAAGATGTGGCAATTCAACGCCAGCGGCGCACGGATCGGCGTGACCCGCGACCTACGCGGTATCCCGCGCTACGCCACCGGTCCCTGCGCCTACGCGCCAACCGGCCAGGATTGCAAAATCGATTCGTTGACCGTGATCGACTACCCGGGTATCGGCTACGTCGAGTCGATCAGCGCCTACGGCCGCGGTTGGAACTACGACATCAACGGCAGTCCATGGCCGGGCAACGGTTTCCTGTTGTCGAGCATTTCGCGCTATGCCGCCGGCCCCTGCGCTTACGCGGCCTCGTCCACCACATGCCGGTTCGCCACGCGCACGCTCGTGTACGCACCCGAATGGGGATTGGACGGTCTGTTCGAATCGATCACCGCATATGGCCGCTACTGGATCTTCGACGGCGCCGGCCGCATGATCGAAAGCAATTCGTTGCTCAATGTCGCGCGTTACGCCAGCGGACCGTGCGCTTACCGCCCGGCCGGCAGCACCTGCGCCTTCGACAGTCTCGATCTGCAACGCGTCCCCGGCGCCGGTATCTACGAGACCATTACCGCATATGGCCGTTATTTCGAATGGGACGGCAACGGCAATCCGACCTCGAACCACGGTCAGTTGCTGACAAACATTGCGCGTATGCGCTGAATGATGGAACCGCTCTCAAACTGACGGCGAATGACCCTCCGGGCCGAATGGCCCGGAGGGTGTTTTCACGGGATGGGGCTTCGATCACGCAAGCGATCCGGCTTCACTGGGTACTCAACGCAGCGACGGCGGGCGAGGCGATGTCCCCGCAATCAGAAGCGTCGGCTTTGTCATGGAAGTGATGCGAACCGCGACAGCGCGCCATGGTGGCGCCTTCCGACGCGCCTACGAGGCATGTTGCAGTTTTTGCCGCCTCGGCAGTCGCGGGTCGCTGATGCGGCAAGCGCCCGCGATAACCAGGCGCCGCACGATCAGCCCGGCATTTCGCTACGGCTTCCGAAGGCGTGCGAGAGGGTGCCGCGATCGACGTACTCCAGTTCGCCCCCAAGTGGTACGCCGTGGGCGAGCCGGGTCGGCTTGACCTTATGCTGTCGCGCCAGTTGTGCGAGGTAATGCGCGGTCGCTTCGCCCTCGACCGTCGGATTGGTCGCGATCACCAGTTCCTGAACATCGCCTTCGGCCAGACGCGCAGCCAACTTGTCCAGACCCAGTTCGCGCGGACCGACGCCATCGAGCGGGCTCAGCCTGCCCTGCAGCACGAAATAGAACCCACGGTAGCCGGTGGCCTGCTCGATCACCAGCCGATCCGCCGGAGACTCCACCGCGCACAGCAGATGGGCATCGCGCGAGGCGCTGGCGCAGACCGCGCACAATTCGGTTTCGCTGAAATCGCGGCAACGCGCGCAATGGCCGATGCGCTCCACCGCCGCGCCCAGGGCCTCGGCGAGGCGTTTGCCGCCGTCACGATCGCGCTCCAGCACGTGGTAGGCCATGCGCTGCGCGGACTTCTGGCCCACGCCGGGCAAGATGCGCAAGGCTTCGATCAGTTGTTCGAGCAGAGACGCGCTCATGCCACCGTGTCGTACCGCGCCTGCGCGCACAGCGGATATTCGGCCATGAATCCGGCGATACGCTCGCGCATGCGCGCCGCCGAATCGCCGTAGAGATACAACGCGGTTTCGGTCGGCCCCTGCCAATAACTCTGGATGCGACCGACGCCTTCGATCAAGCGCTCGATTTCGGCCCAGACATGGTTGATGTCGCACTCCGCGTAGACGTGGTCCGGAAGATCGGTGCCGTTGAAGTAGATCGCCAGGCCTTCGAGCCGGCCGAAAGGCACTTCGTGGCGACGACCGTCGGCCTCGTAACTCAGACTCGATCCTTTCGGCGCCCCCAGTCTTTCCAGCGTGGCGCAGATCAGCGCCACCGCATTCTCAGGGTCGTGGAGATCGAGATCGATGCCGCAATACTCGATTTCGCCGCTTTGCATCTGCATGGTGCCGCCGCCGGTCACTTCGGCCAGCCCCGTAGCTTCCAGCGCCTGCTGCAGCGGATCCTCGTAAAGATCCCCGCGATCCATCGGCTGGATGCGGGCATTGAGTTTGGCGTAGGCGAAGATCGGCGATGCGGACATGGCGCTACTGCGTTGGGCGTGTGGGCGGGCTGTTCAGAACATGTCGCTCAGAACATACCGGGGAGCTTCATCCCCGGCGGCAGC
>SSEV01000164.1 GCA_008015095.1 Lysobacteraceae bacterium
GCTGATTGGCGTCGTGGATCAGATGCCACAGTTCCTTCAGGAACAGGAACACGTACACGCCCTGCGCCACGATCAGGCCGAGATAAAGCGGCAATTGCAGCCAGCGCGAAGCGAAAATCAGCCGGGGCAGCGGGTTGAGGGGTTGTTGCGGAGAGAGGGACATGGGCTCGGCGGGCGATGGCGACTGGCGGCATGGTAGCGGCGGCGGCCATCGTCGCCAAGCGCGACGCCCTTGCGGCCCTCCGCGACGAGCGCTGTCGCCGTACACTGAAGACCCGTTTCCGCGACCGCACCGCCATGATCGAACTGCATTACTGGCCCACCCCGAACGGACACAAGGTCACACTGCTGCTTGAGGAGCTGGCCGAGATCGGACACGCGCTACCGTACGAGATCAAGCCGGTGAACATCGGCGCGGGCGAGCAATTCCAACCGGAGTTCCTCGCGATCGCGCCGAACAACCGGATGCCCGCGATCATGGACACCGCGCCCGCCGACGGCGCCGCGCCGGTCAGCGTGTTCGAGTCCGGCGCGATCCTGTTGTATCTGGCCGAGAAGACGGGCCGATTCATTCCCTCCGATCCGCGCGGTCGCGCTGATTGCCTGCAGTGGCTGTTCTGGCAAATGGCGGGGCTGGGGCCGATGACCGGCCAATACGGGCATTTCAATGTCTATGCGCCCGAGAGAATTCCCTACGCCATCGACCGCTATACCCGTGAAGCGCAGCGTTTGCTCGGTGTGCTCGACAGCCGTCTGCACGGGCGCGATTTTCTGCTCGGCGAGGCCTACACCATCGCCGACATGGCCTGTTATCCGTGGATCGATCCCTATAAGACCGCACCGATTGATCTGTCGCCCTACGCCGAGGTGCGACGCTGGCGCGCGGCGATCCGTGCACGTCCGGCGACGCAACGCGCCTACGCGCTGACCAAACAGGTCAACCCGCAGGCCGGTCAAAGACTGAGCGAAGCACAACGCCGGATCCTGTTCGGCCTGGGCAACGCGCCATGATCCGTTCAGCCTCGCCCGTCTCGCATGCGCCGATCCGCGGCGCGCTTCTTTCCGCCTTCTTGTTCTGCGTCTTCTCTGTCATGCCGCACGCACACGCCGAAAAACTCTCGCTCGAAGCGATCACCGGCGATGCGCCGCTGTCCGGCCCGACCCTGCTCAAACCGCAGATCGCGCCTGACGGCTCGCGCGTCACTTTCCTACGCGGCAAGGACAGCGATCGCAATCGCCTCGATCTGTGGGCCTTCGATATCGCCAGCGGCCGCACTGCGATGCTGGTCGATTCGGCGGTGTTGCTGCCGGGCGACGAAGTGCTCAGCGACGAGGAAAAGGCGCGTCGCGAACGCCAACGCACCGCAGCCCTGTCTGGCATCGTCGATTATCAATGGTCGCCCGACGGTAAGGCCTTGCTGTTTCCGCTCGGCGGCGAACTGTATCTCTACGATCTCCCGAACCCGGCAGCGGCGAAGTCCGAGCGCGGAACCGCGCGCAAACTCACCAGCGGGGCTGGCTTCGCCACCGATCCCAAGGTCTCGCCCAAGGGCGGTTTCGTCAGCTTCATCCGCGGCCGCAATCTTTGGGTCATCGATCTGACGAGCGGCGAGGAGATCCGGCTCACCGGCGACGGTGGCGACACCATCGGCAACGGTGTGGCCGAATTCGTCGCCGACGAGGAGATGGACCGGCATACCGGGTATTGGTGGGCGCCCGACGATTCGGCGATCGCCTTCACCCGCATCGACGAATCCAACGTGCCGATCCAGAAGCGCTATGAAGTCTATCCAGACCGCACCGAAGTGGTGGAACAGCGCTATCCGGCCGCGGGCGACGCCAATGTGGCCATCCGCCTGGCGGTCATCGCGCCGAAGGCCGACGCCCGGCCGACCTGGATCGATCTCGGCCCGCAGACTGACATCTATCTGGCTCGCGTCGATTGGCGCGATCCGCGACATCTCAGTTTTCAGCGCCAGTCGCGTGATCAGCGCAAGCTCGAACTGATCGAAGTCGATCTCGGCTCCGCGAAACAGCGCACCCTGATCACTGAAACCGCGAACACCTGGGTGCCGCTCCACAATCACCTGCGTTTTCTCAGGGATGGTCGTTTCCTGTGGAGCAGCGAACGCAGCGGCTTCGAGCATCTGTATCTGGTCAGCAAGGACGGTAAGCGCCTGACTCCGCTCACCCGCGGCGAATGGCCGGTGGATGCATTGCTCGCGGTGGACGAAGAAAAAGGGCTGGTTTATTTCAGCGCCGGTCGCAGCGCCGACGGCGCGCCCGATCCGCGACAGTCGCATCTGCATGTGGCGTCCTTACGCGACAGCGCGATTCGTACGCTCTCGACCGAACCTGGCATGCACAACGCCAGTTTCGCCAGGAACGCCAGCGTGTATGTCGACACGTGGTCGAACGCGCGCACCCCTCCGCAGATCGCGCTGCACCATGCCGATGGCCGGCTGATCGCGAATCTGATCGACAACGACCTGGCCAAGCCCGCGCATCCGTACGCGAAGTATCTGGCCGCGCACCGTCCGGTGGAATTCGGCACCATCACCGCCGCCGACGGCAAGACCGCGCTGCATTACGGGCTGACCAAACCCGCCGATTTCGATCCGGCCAGACGCTATCCGGTGCTGGTCTACGTCTATGGCGGCCCCGCGGCGCAGACCGCCACCGACAGCTGGCCTGGCCGGGGCGACCACTTCTTCAACCAATACATGGCCCAGCGCGGCTATGTGGTGTTCACCCTCGACAATCGCGGCACCCCGCGACGCGGCGCCGCCTTCGGCGGCGCGTTGTACGGCAAGCAAGGCACCGTCGAAGTGGATGATCAGCGCAAAGGCGTGGAATGGCTGCGCGCGCAGCCGTGGGTCGATGGCGCGCGCATCGGCGTCTACGGTTGGTCGAACGGCGGCTATATGACCCTGATGCTGCTGGCCAAAGCGCCCGACGACTACGCCTGCGGAGTGGCCGGCGCTCCGGTCACCGACTGGGCGCTATACGACACCCATTACACAGAGCGCTATATGGATCTGCCCGCAGCGAATCCGCAAGGCTATCGCGAGGGCAGCGTATTCAGTCACGTCGACGGCATTCGCCCTCACGCGCTGCTGCTGATCCACGGCATGGCCGACGACAATGTGTTGTTCGGCAACAGCACCAAATTGATGAGCGAACTGCAAAAACGTGCGGTGCCCTTCGAGCTGATGACCTATCCCGGCGCCAAACACGGCCTGCGCGGCAAAGATCTGCTCCATCGCTATCGGCTGAGCGAAGCGTTCTTCGCGCGTTGCCTCAAACGCTGAGTCTTTGAGTCTTTCGAATCGGAGCCTTCCGGCCATGTCCTCCACGATGCCGCCGCCGCTGCCGTCGCCCGCGCACTATGCGCCACCACGCCGTCCCGGCTGGTGGCAGCGCCATTGGAAATGGGCGGTGCCGCTGTTGTTTTTAGCGATGCTCGCCTTCGCCGGGGGCTTCGTGTACTTGCTGCTCTCCATGATCGGCAAGGGAATGCGCGATAACGATGCCTACCGGATCGCATTGGAGCGGGCGCGCGCCGACCAACACGTGATTGCAGCCCTTGGCAAGCCGATTCAGCAGAAGGGTTTCCCGAGCGGGCGGATCGTCGCGGACACCTTCGCCGAGCTCCGCATTCCGATTTCCGGCTCGCGCGCGAAAGGCGCGATCTACATCGAAGCCCATACCCACACGGGAGTATGGAAGTTCGCGACCCTGGCCGTGACTCCCGAAGGCAGCGATACGCCGATCGACCTGCTGCCAAGCCTGCCGCCGCAGCGCAGAACGACACCGGATGAGGCCGAGAAAGCCAGGGCGCGGAACGCCGATGACAACTTCTGAGCGTTAGTCGCGCGAGGAGTCGCCAAAAAACGTGGCTTCCTGCGTCGAGACATGACGGTCGCCGCAGAGTCGCGGCTTGCCCATCATCACGGAACATCATGCCGCAGTCTACGCATATGCTCTCTGCTTCAACGGACTGAACAAAGCGAATTCAAAACAATCCCCTCCATACGAGTGCGTAGGCTTGTTTCGTCATGCGCGGCGCTGTCCCCAAGCGACCCGCGACGATCCACGATATGCCGGCCGCCTTACGCGGAGAGCGTGGCGCTCCGCGCGCCTCGTCGCAGGATTTCAAAAAGGAGGCTCTAACGTTTCTTGATGGCCGTTGCGGCATTCGTGGTGCGCGGTCGAAGTTTCGGCGCGCGCCCCTCGACAGGAATCGGGGCGAACATCGCAGGGTTGAGCATCTTCGCTGCGTCGCGACAATCGAGAAAGGGATACTCGCGACCGCTCGCTCCGTCCTGGATCCGGGTAGGCGATAACGTCATCGCCTGCATGCGCTGAGCCACTGTCGAAGCTGGCGCCGCCTGTTTCAAAGCCACGGCGCAAGCGGCCACCATGGGCGCGGCCTGAGAAGTGCCACCGAACGTGGATGTGGCGCCGTTGAACCCCGGCGCAGTGACGAAAGCGCCGGCCGCGAACAGATCGGTGGTGAAACCGCGATTGGAAAAACACGTCGGCTGTCGTGGTGCGGTAGACGTTTCAGTACAGCCCAGGAATGTAGTCGTCCCGCCGACGAAATCCCAGGTCGCGGCTACGCCTAATACGTTCGCGATGCAGGCCGGAGCGCTGGTCTGCGCATAATTCGCCTGATTCCCGGTGGACGCTGTGACCACCGCCCCCATGGCGTTGAGATTGGCCACCGCGGTAGCCAGGGCCTGATTGGTTGCCGATGCGTTATCGCAATCGCCGGCATACAGCGCACTGGTCCCCAGGCTGAGATTCACCGCATCGACATCGGGATGATTCACCACGACCCAGTCCAATGCCGCGACCACATCCGACGTGCAGCAAAAGCGGTTGTCGCGATCGAGCACCTTCACCGCCACCAGTTGCACCGCCGGCAATGCCCCGCGCGGCGCGACCGTGCCGTCGCCAGCGATAATACCGGCGACATTCGTGCCGTGGCCGTGATTATCCTCGGCCGCGCCGGCGCCGGACTGGTTGCTGCCGCCGTTCGGGCAACAACCGGCGCTACCGCTGCAAAAGCATTGCTGGCCGACGATGCGGTTACGGAAATCGGCGTGGTCGGTATCGATGCCGCTGTCGATCACCGCGACCTTCATGCCCGCGCCGCCCAATCCCAGCGCCGGTAACTGATGCACCTGATTCAGCACTGATGCGGCATCCGGCGCCGCGGCGCCGCGGCCACCCTGGTCCAGATCCACGCGCAAGACGCGTGGATCCCGCGACAGCGCCGTCAGCGCATCCGCATCCGCATACAGACTCAAGGCCGGCACCCGCGCGAACCGTCGCAACACCCGCGTCCGCGGCGGCAACTCGGCGAGCACTGCATCCGATTGCTGCCGGATATGTCGTTCGCGTTCGATCATTCGTATCTGCGCGGGAAGCGCCTGTGTCGGCGAGACCTGCCGCGCTTTTGTTCCAGTCCTGCCTGTCGGCAATGCATCGGGCTCGCGCAACATCACCATCACCCGCACCGGGCCCTGCGTCTGCGCCTGCCGCAAAGCTTCCGCCGACACCCGCGGCGGCGCGGCATGCGCCTGCGCATAGACCGCGCCACACCCGAACAACAGCAGCAAGAAAGTGGTTAAAACTCGCGACATCGGCCCCCCATGTACGCGGTGCATGTCACCGTACCGGGCTATGATGCGACGAATGCGGCCATTGCGCATCTGCCCGGGTTGCGACGAATCGGCCGAAAGCCCTGATGACCACCGGATCGGCGGCCATCGGCGCCGGGATTCATCGGCCGCTGGCGGAGCTGAGTCGCAGACATGTCCGCATTCGCACGCGCGACTCTCGAAAGAGTCTACGCCGGCTCAGGGCGAAAACCACTTCTGCTTCTGGATCAGCTGCTGTTGCGCATCGAATTCGAACGACCAGGCCTCGATGTCGAAACTCAATGGGTTCTCGTACCACATCCGTTTGACGCATGGCGCCAGACAGCCCGTGCTCGCGTACTTCAAGTACGGGCTTTGCGCAATCTCGGTGTGCGAAGGCTCACCCATGGCTGACAGCACCGCGCTCTCGCTCTGGCCGGACACGACGGCTTCGTAGGTGCGCTGCCTGTGGAAGCCGATCCCCTGGCAGGAAGCCATGTACAGCAAAGGAACCCCCAGAATGACGATGTATTTCACGGAAGCTGTGAAATTCGGCATGAAGACCTCTTCGTCACATCGGCTTGTTCATGTGCCGGGGCTGGAAGCGAAAGCAGCGCTTGTCAAAACGGTGAGCGGTGTTGCGATGGCCAAAAGGCCAACCATGAAGCGAACATCGTCGTCCGCCTCACGTGATGATCATCCCATGCGCTTCATTGCCAGACAAAAAACTCGCAAACCGCCTTTTTCTGGTCGCACAAGAAAATCCAGTTCGTTGGGCCGGACGCGTACGAGTTTGGCGCATACCCTTCTTCCAACAACTGTTGTATCGCCGCGTGATAGGTTTCAAGCTTCGGCATAACGCCGTTGTACTTGGACAGGCGCGTGGAAAATGGAGGGTAATCTCCCTGGTCGAAATGGAATCGTCCGTGCCCGGAAGAGACCTCCACGGATGTAGTGATTTCCAGATCGTAAGTGGAAGGCGGAAGCATGTCCGGCAACCAGCCTCTCTCGAAAAGGCGGTCGGAGCGGGCGTCGTTGAGGCTGCTGTAATGGTCGGTCTTGTCCAGGCATCCGGACAAAACCGTCAAAAACAGCGTCAGCAGGGCAATTTGGCGAGCCGGTTTGCGCATCGTGACTATCTGCCGCGCAAATACTGAGGGTTGATCCCGTTGACGATGTATTTCGAGCAGATCTTCTGGCACGAACCAGGCGAGGATGCCCCGTCCCTGCCATAAGCATTGGCTGCCTCGTCCGCTGGGCGGTCTTCGTTGCGCCTTATAGCATGACTGCTGTCTTTGAGGGCCAAGGCACGCGGGATGTCAGATAAATAGTATGGAATAGGCTTAAGTGCGCCGGTTGATTGAGGCCAATGTCGATGATGGATATATGGCTATTTGACGATCCAATACCAAATTGCATTTTTATGCGTGTCGATCGCAATGTTTGCCGAAACAAGGCCTTCGGCATGATTCATGCTGGCGCACGACATCACTTGCCAGTGTTTGGGTAAATGCGCATCCCCGTCGCCAGTTAATTCTTTTGGCCACCATGGTGCATTTCTCGATGTTCTCTTGGGGTCTGGAAATCGAGCCCTCGTATCTGGAGTGCAACTCCGCGTAAAGGTTCGGATGTCGTTAACTGCGCAATGGAATTTAAGCCACAACTCGCCGCTATCGATGTTATGCGCCTCCATGATGTTCGTCGATGATTTTGGCAAGGCCTTTGGCAGCCATCCAGATTCAAAGGCTCTTTTTTGACTGGCGTTTTGAAATGATTGGTAAGTGTTAGAAACAACATCTCCATCGCCAGACCATTGCGCGCATCCTGTTGACCAAGCAATGAGTGCAAGACAAGCCAACTTGTTAGGGCTCATGGATATTTCATCCCTGGCGGCATCAAGTTTTTACACGAAGACACGCAATTTTGTTTTCTTAGACCCGCAGCAATACCTTGGCCATTAGCCCTGTTGTCCTGTGCGCATTCATTGGGGGGCTCCCCGTGCCTGTACTGTTGGTTCAACTCTCGAACAACACCGGCAGTAACAGCAACGGAAGCTTCAACTGGCCCTAACGATGCGGACTCGCACATTGCCAAGCAGTGATAGAATTTATCGCCGCCAATAAAATTATGCCGTTGCATATCTCTGGCGCGACCACGCAAAATTCCGATCGTAGTTCTAACTCGAGGCAAGTTTACTCGTGGCATGGCCATTTGGTATTGACCGGTTGCATATCCCCCTCCAGCTTCAAGTCCGAGGGGGTCGAAATAAGACACTGGATTTCCGCTTACATAAGCGTATGTATTAATCCCACCCATCAACCCGATCGGATCGCTTTGCAGATACCGGCCCAGGGTCGGCTCGTAGTCTCGGAACCCGTTGTGCCAGAGATTCGACTCGGTGTCGTAGTACTGCCCGGGGAATCCGATGTTGTAACCGCCGATACTGTCGATCGTGACGCTTCGGTTGAATGCCCAATTCGCGGCGCGCCAGACTTCTTGGCCGCTCGCGTTGGTAACTGCTTCCGGCCGCCCGAGGTGGTCCGGATGCACCCAGTACAGCACGCTGCCCCTGACTAGGCCAACCGGCTGATCTCCCAACCACAGATAGCTGGTCCAGGAGGATTTGGCGCCGGTGTTGAGCGTGGTCAGCTCGGCCATAATCTGGTTCGGACCGCCGTACAGATAGCGGGTAGTCGCGATTCCAGAAGTCTTGGCGGCACGTTGATCGTGCGCATCGTGCTTGTAACTGGTCGTCACGCCGCTGCGGCTGTGCTGTATCGGACGCAGATAGGCGTCGTAGGTCATGGCGTTGTATACGCCGTCTGCGCCAGTCCAGCCGTCGATATTGCCGACGGTATTGCTGTTGAAGTTGCGGTTCAGGCCCGGGGTGTTAGCCGACTGCAAACGATGGCTCGTCGCCGCATAGGCATAGTTCGTGACCACGCCATTGTCGCTGCGACTGATTCGATTGCCGGTTGCATCGTAGCCGAAAGTGGCGCTGTTCGCGGACGTGGCCGCGGCGGTCAGTCGCCCGAGCGCGTCGTAACCGAAAGTCTGCGTCTGCGACGCATATGCGCCGTTCGTGATCTTGGTGATTTCATCAAGCGCATTGTGCTCGTAGTACAGGCCCTGGATATTGTCGGTATGGATCGCGGTCAGTCTGCCATCCAGATCGACCTGCTGCTGGCGCTGCAGGCTGTTTCCATACGCCCAGTTGCTGATGTCGGCGAACGGGTGATAGTTGATCGCGCCGACGACGATACTGGTGTTGCCGGCGATCGTCGTCGTCATCGTAGTCAGCTTGCCGTTGCTGTAGGCGTAGCCCGCGCCGACCCCGCTGGGGTAATTGATCCCGGTGAGCCGGCCCATGTTGTCGTAGGCATAGCCGGTCCAATCATCGGTCGCCATGCCCGCGGTGAAATCGCGGGTGACCAGGATCAGGCCTTCCGGAGTGTAGCCGTAATGCCGGGCGCCGTCGCCGTAGCTGGCTTCGCATAGCCGGCCCTTGCCGTAGTAGCACCAGTCGTAGCTGTAGCCGCGGCCCTGACTCGACGTGCCGTACCACACCAGTCGGCCGAGGCCGTCATATACGTAACTGAGCGTGCTGCCATCGCTGCGGGTGGCGAGTGCACGCAGTCCGGAGGCGTTGTATTGGAAGGTGCTGATGCCGGTATCGGGACTGCTCTGCGCCCACAGTTGACCGAACCCGTCATAGACGTAGGTCGTGTTCAAGCCCTTGGGGTCGGTGATCTTGACGATGCGATCGCCATGGTCGTATTCGACCGCGGTCTGGTTGTTCAACGGCCCGACTGACAGTTTCATCCTGTCGAGTGCGTCGTAACTCAACGTCGTCACGCGATTGAACGAGTCGGTTTCGGTCTTGAGATTGCCATTGGCGTCATAGGTATAGCGGGCGTTCTGGCCATTGTTGCCGCGCCGGGCGCGGACGCGGCCCAGCTCATCGTAATCGGTGAAGATCGTTTGGGTGATGGTCGGCACTTCGATCCAAATCTGCTCTTCCTCGACGCATTCGAGCTGCCCCTCGATCGTCATCCAGCGCTTGCATTGCGTTTCGTAGTGACCTACCAGCCGACGATTGTCGACGCGGACGATATTTCCCATCAGATCGTAGCTGTAGATCTGATCTTCCTTGCTGGCGCCGCCGGCGACGGTTCCGTTTGCGGCGCGCCAGATCCGGGTCAACCTCTGTGCGGAATCGTACTCGTAGTAAGTCACGGCTCCGTCGGCCATGGTGACGGACGCGACCAGCCCTTGGGCGTTGTAGGCATACGAGCTATCGGCGGCGGCGCCCGCGATCCAATGGCGTTCGGTAAGCGTTCGACCTTGTGCGTCGTAGATATAATCGGTGGTGTCGCCATTCGGGCCGACGATGCGTCCCGGCTGGCCCAGGCCGTTATGGTTCGAATAGGTCGTGGTGTGGCCGAGGCTGTTGGAAACCGACAGCAGGTCTCCATAGGCGTTGTAAGAAACCGTGATGGCATCGGCGTTGCCGGCGATATAGCCGTCGATGGTCATGCTGGCAAGCATGCCGTTCGGATGTTTCGTATACGTGTAAGTCGTCGTCCGTGTCTGGTTTGCGACGCCGTTGCCGGACAGGTTCGTAGTGGTCAGCGTGGTGATGCGACCATCCGTCGCGTAGGCGTAATCGACCCGGCGCTGACCCACCAGTATTTCCGACAGGACTCGGTTGGCGGACGTATCCCAGACATATTCGGTCGTTCGCTCCAATGGGGTGCCGACGGCTTCTTTCTTCCGCAGCAGTTGGCCTTTGGCGTTGTAGTCGAAATCGGTCACATTACCGTTGAAGTCAGTCGAAACGTCCCGGTATCCATACTGATCGAGCGTGCTGCTCCTAATCGCGGCCGGGCAATTCGGCGCGGCCCAACGATCGACCGTCTGGATTTTGTCGTTGCTGTGCACGGAGTAGGTTGTGGTCAACGACAGCGGATTGGTCACGTCCGCATAGCGCTGGCCGACTTCACTGGCGTAATAATTGAAACTATAGCGATCACGCCCGCCGCCGTGCTCGGTCGAGAGCACTTTCATATTGGGCGAGTAAGTGAAATAGGAATAGCGTACGCCGCCGAAACTTTTGCCGGTGAGCGCGCCCGGAAAGCGGCTGTCCTCGTAATGATAGGCGATGGCGGTTGCCGGCGATCCCGGGCGGGACGTGGCCGACAGCAAGTGCAAACCCGCGCCGAAACGGTCCGCCAGGTAAGCGAAGCCGTAGTAGTTCCCGGCCGGATCGCGAACCGCGGTAAGCTGGTTTCCGGTCCAGGTGAATTCGACATAACGCCCGGAGGTGTGCGTCACCCGAAGCGGATAAGTGCCCGAGTAGCTATAGACCCAGCCGATTCCGCTTTCATTGCGCAATTCGGCGATGTATCCGGCCGACGAATAGACTTCGGTTTCATTCTGCTCGTTGCGAAGCACGAAACGGCCGTCGGCTTGAATCGTGATTTTCGCGATCGGGTTGGTTTTGTCTTCGTAAAAAACCCCGTCGGTCGCATTCTTGATGAATTTCAAGGTGCGGCCGTCCGCGCGCCAGGCGTAGATCACGGTATTGGCGCCGATTCCGCAGGTGCCGCCTCCGGGGCGCGGAAAGCATGCATTGAGCGCGGTCGTGCCGAAGGTCAGGAAGTAATCGAAGTTGCTGACCCATTGTTTACCGAAGATGCCGACGCCGCGCCAATAGGCGTTGTACTCGCGGTGCAGGGCCAAAGGCGCCTCGCCATTGGCGAGAAAATCGGTTTCGGATTCGACCTTGTTGCCAGTGGCGATGACGACCGGGTTTCCGATGGTTCCGGGAATTGCGTTTTGGTCGCAGCCCTCGTTCTTGTAAGGGTCCGGATTGAACCCGTCGATGATGACGGACTGGGTTTGCTGCAATCGCGCACGTCGCAGGCGGTAACCGGTGACGTAGATCGTGTCAAAGGTTTGTGTGTTCGGATTCCCCCGGGTCACCGTCGTGGACACTGCGCCGGCGCCGTCCACACGGTTCCGATTGCCTGTGACATGGATCCTTTCAAGTTCTTGGGGCTCGTCTTCCGCGATCGCCGCACCACCGGTCGCCAATAGCAAACCGGCCGCCGCGATGGTGATGACGTGTTTCAGCAAGGGGGCGGATGATTTCAAAAGTCCGTGAGACTGCATAGAACGAAACCCCATGTCGTAATCCTTCACTTATCCTATTTTTGTGATGTTTATCACATTTATTTGGAGGTGGTCAAGCGAGTTTCAGCGAATTTAATTCGAGTCGAAACACGAAGAGTGTCGAGAGAGGAACAACAACCAAGAGACAATGATTTCATCAGTATTGCGACGCAGAAGGTGAGACTTGATCTCCGCTGCTCAACTCGCACGAAGAACAGCGCGGACGTGCCTCACGTCACCCGCGCCAACATCCTGCGATGGCCGATTAGCCGCGCCCAGCGGGTGCCGATGTCGGTGCAGCAGACGTAGGCGGCTTCGCCGGCAAGGCGCAGCAGCAGCGAGGGGCTCCAACGCAGGGCGGGTTCTGCGGCGCACAGTTCCCAGTCGAAGCCGAGTTGGCGCGCGAACAGGGCGCAGCGGGCGAGGTGGTAGCGGCTGCTGAGCAGGGTGACGCGGCCGTCGTGCGCAGCGGCTTCGAGCAGCACGCGGGCGTTGCGCAGGTTCTGCAGGGTGTCGCGCGAGGCGGTTTCCAGATGCAGCGGCGCGTCGGCGGGCACGCCGCGCGCCAGCAGTGCGGCATGCGCGACCTCCGCTTCGCTGGGTTTCCCGGGCGGGCCGCCGCCGAGCAAGACGATCATCTGCGCCGGGCGCACGCGCCAAAGTTCGACCGTGCGCGCGAGCCGCGCGGCGAAATCATCGTCGGGTTCGCCGTTCGGGGTGTGTTTGCCGAAGAGCAGAACACAGCGACCATGTTCGGGGTCGCACGGCGCGCGCCGCGCGATCTGCACGACATGGGCGAAGTACGCCAGATACACCAGCCCCGCGCTCATCACGCAGACCGTGGCGGCGATTGCGCCGGCATGCAGAACGTCGCGGTCCAGGAGCAGGGCACGACCATGGGCGAAGCGGTTGGACGACATGCGAGAGCGGAATGGCGCGGTGGACGGGCGGGAGGACGTCTCAATGACGACGGTCGCGGGCAGGGATGCGAATGATTCGCAGCGATAGAGCAGGCGCCCGCGGCAAAGGGCATCGGAGTTCAGGATACCCCACCACCCTCGCGGGCTATACTGCCGCGCCTTGACTGTTCGAGAGTATCCGCGGGTGTCGTCCGCCCCGATTCCTTCCACATCGATGCCGCCGCTGGCGATCACCGCCTATACCGCAACCACCGCGCTCGGCCGCGGCCGTGACGCGCAGTGGGAAGCGCTGCGCGCCGGTCGCAGCGGCTTGCGCCGCAACGATTTCGGCGAAGGCGCCACCGAGCAAGCGCGGCTCGACGCCTGGATCGGTCGCGTCGAAGGTCTTAAGCACGCGGTGTTGCCGGACGCTTTCGCCGATTGGGATTGTCGCAACAATCGTCTGGCCTGGCTGGCGCTCAACCAGGACGGAATGGCCGAGGCGGTCGCCGAATTGCGCGCGCGTCACGGCGCCACGCGCGTGGCGGTGGTGATGGGCACGTCCACCGCCAGCATCGGCGCCAGCGAAGAGGCCTATGCGCGTTTGCAGGGCGATGTCTTCCCGACGGATCTACGCCGCGCCATCGTGCATACCCCGCATTCGCTGGGCGATTTCGTTCGTCACGCCACCGGCCTGCGCGGTCCATGCCTCACCGTGGCCACGGCCTGCTCATCCAGCGCGAAAGTGTTTGCGCAGGCGGCTCGGCTGATCCATACGGGCATTGTCGACGCGGCGCTGATCGGTGGGGTCGATACGCTGTGCGGCAGCGTGCTGTTCGGATTCAACGCTTTGGGGCTGGTGTCGTCGCAGCCCTGCCGCCCATTCGATCTGCATCGCGATGGTCTGTCGCTCGGCGAAGCGGGCGGCTTCGCGATTCTCGAACGCGACGTCGCCGCGGACCTATGGTTATGCGGTTACGGCGAATCCAGTGATGCGCACCACATGTCCACACCGCACCCGCAAGGATTGGGCGCGCGCCTGGCGATGCAGGCCGCGCTCGCCCGCGCGGGTATCGACGCCGCGGCGGTGGATTATCTCAATCTGCACGGCACCGCCACGCCGGCAAACGACGCGGTGGAAGCGCGCGCGGTGGCCGACCTGTTTCCCGAACGCCTGCATGCGAGTTCGACCAAGGCCTGGACCGGACATACGCTCGGGGCGGCTGGCATCGTCGAGTCGGTATTCGCCCTACTGGCGCTGGCGCGCGGGCTGATGCCAGGCACGCTGGGCAGCACATCGCCCGATCCTCTCTGCGGCGCGCAGATCCGCTTCGACAATGCCGACGCCGACGTGCGTTACGCGATGAACAATTCGTTCGGTTTCGGCGGCAATAACTGCGCCCTGGTGTTCGGCCGCGACGACGGGCGACGCGCGGCGGGCGCATGAGCATGAGTGTGTTGTCCGCGCGCATCGAAGGCATCGGATTCTGGGCGAACGGTCTGCCTTCATGGGAGGCGGCGCGCGATTTCGTGGCGCGCGGCGCGCGGCCCGAACAGGCGCCGACCAAGCCATCGCCGCAGCTGCTGCCGCCGAACGAACGGCGACGCGCGCCTGAGTCGGTGGCGGTAGCGTTGGAAGTCGCGCAGGCCGCTTGCGTCGCGGCGGGGCGTGATCCGGCGACGTTGCCGTCGGTGTTCGCGTCTACGCATGGCGATCTGCCGATCACCGACTACATGTGCGCCACGCTCGCGAGCGATCCGCGCGCGATCTCGCCGACCAAATTCCACAATTCGGTGCACAACGCCGCTGCGGGCTATTGGACCATCGGCGTCGGCTGCCTGCAGGCGGCGACCGCAATCAGCGCCTACGACGCCAGCTTCGCCGAAGGCCTGATCGAGGCCCTGAGCCAATTGCGCGCAGGCGCCGATGCGGTGCTGTTGGTCGCTTACGACACCGCCGCGACCGGGGCCTTGCGTTCGGTACACGACTGCGACGGCCTGCTCGGCGGTGCGTTGGTGCTCGGTCGCGATACGGGGCAAGGCCGAGGGCCACGTCTGCATGCGGATCTTCGCCATCTCGATCCATGGCGCGTGGATCCGCCGCATGTCGAATCGCATGAGCCTTCCGCCGTCGATCATCGTTGCGCGTTAATGCGCCATGCGTCGAGCAATGCGATGGCGCCGATGCTGCCTTTGTTCGATGCTTTAGCCCGAGGGCAGACCATGGCGCGCTTGCACGCCGGCCCGGAGCGGAGGCTCACGATCGAGTTGACGTATGACTGAATCGCAGATCGCCGCCTTCGTCTATGACCGCCGCAACGTCGCGGCGGTGATCCCTGCGCTCAACGAAGCGTTGCGCATCCGCGACGTGGTCGAAGGCGCGCTGGCGCAATGCGACCGCGTGATCGTGATCGACGACGGCTCCGATGACGGCACCGCCGACAGAATCGCCGACCTGCCGGCGACCGTGTTGCGCCATGCTTCGCGCATGGGCAAGGGCGCCAGTCTGCGGGACGGTTTCCGCGAAGCCCTGGCTCATGGCGCGGCCGCTGTGCTGACGATGGATGGCGATGGCCAGCATCTGGCCGAAGATATTCCGCGATTGATCGCCGCGGCCAATCGGCACCCGCGCCGCATCGTGGTCGGCGCACGCTTGCGCAAACGTGCGCAGCAGCCGATCTACCGACGTCTCGCCAACGAATTCGGCGACTGGGGCATCGCTTGGGGGTGCGGTTTCCGCATCGCCGATACCCAGAGCGGCCAACGCCTGTATCCGGCTGCGGTCGCCGCGCTGCAGGACGTGCCCGGCGAGGATTTCGTATTCGAGGCGCAGATCCTGATCAGCGCTGCGCGTCGGCTTGGCATGGGCGTGGTGTCGGTGCCGATCGAATCGCGTTACGCCGGTGCGGGCGCGGTGGAAAAGTTCCGCAAGAGCCATTTCCGTCCGCTACGCGATCTGTGGCGCATCACTTCGCATGTGGTGGCGCAGGTGTGGGGCTACGGCGACGTGATCCGCGAGTACCGGCGCACGCGCGCCACACCGGCGGTGATCGACGATCCGAGTGGAGAATTCTCCGCGCCAAGGCGACACCAGGGAGGACACGTATGATCCGTCACGATGCGATCGGTCACGATGCGATTGGTCACGATGCGATCGGGCCTGATGCGATCAGGCACGACGCGCTCGTGCTCGGTGGCGGTCTCGCCGGGCTGACCATGGCGATCCAGCTCAAGCGCCAGGATCCCGGCATCGATGTCTGCGTGCTGGAACGCCGCGCGCATCCGGTGCCGGAAGCCGCGCACAAGGTCGGCGAGTCGACGGTGGAAATCGGCGCGCATTATTTCGCCAATGTGCTCGGCCTGCGCGAGCACCTAGAAGCCGCGCACATCCGCAAGTTCGGATTCCGGTTCTTTTTCAGCGACGGCCGCCGCGACATCGACCGTTGCACAGAACTCGGCGTGAGCCGGGTATTGCCGACGCCGTCATGGCAGATCGATCGCGGGCGTTTCGAGAATTTTCTGGCAGAAGAGGCGCGTCGGCTCGGCGTACATTTCCATGACGGCGCCGTGGTGCGCGCGATCGAACTGGGCACGAACGCAGCGCCTCACGTCATCGCCTATGAACATGCGGGCGTCCCACACCGCGTCGCTGCGCACTGGCTGATTGACGCGAGCGGCCGCGCCGGCCTGCTCAAACGCAAACTCGATCTTTCTGCGGCGGAAATCCACAACGCCAATGCGGTGTGGTGGCGGGTCGACGGATTCGTCGATCCGAAGGACTGGTCCGATGATCCGCAATGGCTGGCGCGCTGCACGCCGCCGGACCGTTGGCGCTCGACCAACCACATGTGCGGCCCGGGGTATTGGTTCTGGCTGATTCCATTGTCTTCCGGCGCGCATTCGCTCGGCATCGTCTGCGATGCGGCGATGCAC
>SSEV01000208.1 GCA_008015095.1 Lysobacteraceae bacterium
AGGTTGGTCCATGCCGCGAAGCCTTGCATGCCGGCGGTATCGAAACGGCGGCCATCCAGCACCACGCCGAGCGGGTTGCCGTCGCCCGGGCGGGCGGCGAATACATCCAATTGCAGATAGCGTTGCATGCTCATCGGAAGGGCAGTGTCGGGGACTGGTCGAAAGAAGGCGCAGCAGAGAGGGGGAAAACAAGCGGTGAGAAACAGGCGGTGAGAAAACAGGCGATGGCGGCGGCGTCGAGGTTGCGCAAGCAGGCTGCGCCGCTTCGGCGATCCGTGTACGACCCCTGATAGAATCCGTCTACTGTGGCTGCGCCGGATGCGCAGCCAGTCTATCCGAGTCACGCCCTCATGCCCGAAACGCAAATCGTCGCCTCGGACCTCTCCGTCCCCTGGATCGTGCTTAAATTCGGCGGCACGTCGGTGTCTCGCCGCCATCGTTGGGACACCATCGGGCGTTTGGCTGCGCAACGGGCTGAACAAGGCGGCGCCCGGGTGCTGGTCGTGGTCTCGGCGCTGTCGGGCGTGACCAACGAGTTGCAGGCGATCGCGCAGGGCGCGACCACCGAAAGCAGCGAGACCGTTCAGCGCGTCGAAGCGCTGGTCGAACGTCATCGTGCGTTCTGCGCCGAACTCGATCTCGATGCTGACGCGGTGCTCGGCGATCGGCTCGCCGAGTTGCGCACGCTCGGAGGCGACCCGCGCGCGCGGATGCGCGGGCTTGATTGGCAGGCCGAAGTGCTCGCCCAGGGCGAATTGCTCTCGTCCACGTTGGGGGCGGCGTACCTGCGCGCCAGTGGATTGGATGTCGGCTGGTGCGACGCCCGCGACTGGTTGGAGGCGACGCCCTTGCCCAATGCCAGCGCATGGGCGCAGCGGTTGTTCGTGAACTGCCGATACCGGGACGGCGATTGCGATCCCGCGTTCGCGGCGCGCTTCGCCAGTCAGACGCCGCGCATCCTGATTTCGCAAGGGTTCATCGCACGCCATCCGGATGGCGGTACGGCGATCCTCGGGCGTGGCGGTTCCGATACCTCGGCGGCGTACTTCGGCGCGCTGCTCAAAGCGCAGCGCGTGGAGATCTGGACTGATGTGCCCGGCATGTTCAGTGCGAATCCCCGCGATGTGCCGGACGCGCGTCTTCTCGCGCGTCTGGATTACGCCGAGGCGCAAGAGATCGCCACCACCGGGGCCAAAGTGCTGCATCCGCGCTCGATCGCGCCTTGCCGTGACACCGACGTGCCGATGGCCATTCTCGATACCGAACGCCCCGACCTGCCGGGAACGCGGATCGATGGCAGCGCCGCCACCGTGCCCGGCGTGAAAGCGATCAGCCGCCGCAACGGCATTGTGCTGGTGTCGATGGAAACCATCGGGATGTGGCAACAGGTCGGTTTTCTCGCCGACGTATTCGAGCGTTTCAAGCGTCACGGTCTTTCGGTCGACCTGATCGGATCGTCGGAAACCAACGTCACCGTCTCGCTCGATCCCAGCGAGAATCTGGTCAGCAGCGATGCGCTGGCCAGACTGACCGCGGATCTCGCCGAGGTCTGCCGGGTCAAGGTGATTGCGCCCTGCGCGGCGATCACCCTGGTCGGCCGCGGCATGCGTTCGCTGCTGCATCGTTTGTCCGATGTGTGGGCGACGTTCGGTCGCGAGCGGGTGCATCTGATCTCGCAGTCTTCGAATGATCTCAATCTGACTTTCGTGATCGACGAGGCCGACGCCGAAGGCCTGCTGCCGTTGCTGCACGGCGAATTGATCCACAGCGGCGCGATGCCGGTACAGGATGCGACCGTGTTCGGCACCAGTTGGAACGACATCGCCCGTGGCGGGGTCGAGCGCGCCACGCCCTGGTGGCGCACGGCGAGCGCGCGTCTGCTCGCCAGCGCCGCCGCGGGGACGCCGCGTTACGTCTACGATCTGCAGACAGTGCGCGCACGGGCACGCGCCCTGTCCGCAATCGCTGCGATCGACCGCAGGTTCTATGCGTTGAAAGCGAATGCGCATCCCGAGATCTTGCGCGCGCTCGAGGCGGAGGGATTCGGTTTCGAATGCGTGTCGCAGGGCGAGCTGGACCATGTCTTCTCGGTGTTGCCCGGTCTGGATCCGTCGCGGGTATTGTTCACGCCCAGCTTCGCGCCGCACGCCGAATACGCGACGGCGTTCGCGCGCGGCGCGAACGTCACCATCGACAATCTCGAAGCGTTGCGGCGATGGCCGGAGCTGTTCCGCGGGCGCGCGTTGTGGTTGCGCCTGGATCTCGGTCGCGGCGATGGCCATCACGAGAAGGTGCGCACCGGCGGCGCCGAAGCCAAATTCGGTTTGCCGCTCGCCCGGGTCGAGGTTTTCCTGGAGGCCGCGCGTGCGCTGGGAGCGACCGTCGTCGCCCTGCATGCGCATCTGGGCAGCGGCATCGACAACCCGGCGCACTGGCGTGAGGTGTATGCGGATCTGGCCAGTCTCGCCGAGGCCATCGGCACGGTGGAGACGATCGATATCGGCGGCGGCCTGCCGGTGCCGTATACGCCGGGCGCGGCGGATTTCGATCTCGCCGCCTGGGCCGCCGGACTCGACGAGATCAAGAGCGCCTATCCGCGCTATCGCCTGGCGATCGAGCCCGGGCGCTATCTCGTCGCTGAAGCGGGCGCCTTGTTGTTGACAGTCACCCAGGTCGTCGACAAAGACGGCGTACGCAGAGTCGGCGCCGACGGCGGCATGAACGCGCTGTTGCGCCCGGCGCTCTACGAGGCATGGCACGCCATCCACAATCTGTCCCGGATCGATGATGCGCAGGCCGCCATGGTCGATGTGGTCGGTCCGATCTGCGAATCCGGCGACGTGCTCGGTCAGCAACGCATGCTGCCCGCCGCCACGGCCGAAGGCGATGTGTTGCTGATCGCCGACACCGGCGCCTATGGCATGACGATGAGCAGCGGCTATAACCTGCGGGCGCTGCCCGAGGAAGAGGCGTTGACGTGAACCTGCGTCAGGCGCTGATCGCGGGCAGTGTGATCGCGGCGTGGGCGCTGGCCGTCGCGTCGCTCCGGCTGTTCGATCAGATGCTCGAACAGCCGGGCAGTCTATCGCCGCTTTCGCCGCGAGGGCTGTGGGTCTGCACCTTGCCCGCGGTGATCTCTGCGATGGCGTCGGCCTGGTGGCATACGCGCAGAGCGGATGGCGATCCCCTGGCGCACAATAGCTTGGCGGCGCGGATCAGCGGGTGGTCGTTCCCGGTGTTCGGCGTCTTGTTCGCCTGCGCGATTTCGCTGGCCGAGCCGACGAGGTTGCACGAGGTTTCCGATGGCCTATCTCTCTTCCGCGATCTGGCGACATTGGCGGCTTTGGTCTCGATCTGCGGTGTGGTCTTTCTGTTTCCGTTTGCGTTCGTGCTCGAATACATTGTCGTCCGCCTGATCCGCGCGCGTTGGCCGCGCGCGGCTTTCTCTGGAGCCGCACCGTGAGCTTCGAATTCCGACGCGACGCCATCCGCGTCTTTCGCTTCGTGCGTTGCGCCTTCGACGCCGGCGCCGGCGTCGCGCAACTGGTCTACGCTTTCGACGACGGCCCTGAACTGGTCGAAACGATCACGGTTCCTGGCGCGCCTTTCGGATTGAGCGCGGCGCGCGAGGCTGCGGCGCGCCGCGCATTGCGTTTGTTGCATCTGGTTGCCGGCGTGAGCTATTACAAGGCCGCGGCGCCGCCGGAGATCGTGATCGAGGATGCGCCGATCGATGCCGCGACCGCATCGCTGCTGGAGGCGGTCTACCTCAATGGTCTCGGCGAATTCGCCTATCGCAACGGTTTGAACCTGCGCGAACGACTCCGCTTCCCCGTCGCGGGGCGTTCTGAGCCGGCTGGGCTTGAACCTGCACATGTGGGGGGTGAAGACATTCCTGCGGCCCCGGCGCTCGGTCTGCGCGCGCATGCGTTGGTCGCGATCGGCGGCGGCAAGGATTCGCTGGTCAGCATCGAGGCGTTGCGCAACGCGGGCGTGGCGCAGACGGTCACCTGGATCGGCGGTTCGCAATTGATCAGGGCTTGCGCCGAACGAACCGGTCTGCCGACGCTCAATATCGGCCGCCAGCTCGCCCCGGAACTGTTCGAATACAACCGTCAGGGCGCCTGGAACGGGCATATTCCGGTCACCGCGGTCAATTCGGCCATCCTGGCTTTCGCCGCGGTGTTGTCCGATGCGGACCAGGTGGTGTTCTCCAACGAGCGCTCGGCCAGTTACGGCAGTCTGATCCTGGCGCCTGATGGAAGCGTCGCCAGCTAAGTGAATCAGCGATGGTCGAAAGTATGGCGCTGCGGGCGCGGCTTCGGAGAATACGCGCAGCGCTATCTCGCCGCCGATCTGAAGTATTACTCGCTGCTGCGCCCGCTCAGCGAACTGGCGGTGGCGCGTCAGTTCGCGCGCATCGATCGTTACGATGCGCATTTTTCCAGTTGCAACCGGAACTTCCATATTCTCGGCGAGCGCCCGGTGAACCGCTGGTGCGGCGTCTGCCCCAAGTGCCATTTCGTCTTCCTGGCGCTGGCGCCGTTCATGCCGAAACCTCGATTGGTCGGCATCTTCGGACGCAATCTGCTCGACGACCCGGGGCAGATCCCCGGCTATGACGCCTTGCTCGAATATCGTGATCACAAACCGTTCGAGTGCGTCGGCGAGGGCAGGGAGTCGCGTGCGGCGATGGCGGCGCTCGTTGAACGTCCGGAATGGCGCGAGGACGAACTGGTGGCGCGTTTCGCGCGTGAGATCCGTCCGCAGATCGTGATCGATGATCTCGATCTTGCACGCTTGCTGATTCCCGATGCCGAGCACCGCATCCCCGCGGCGCTTTGGGCCAGGTTGCGTGGTCAATTCGCCGCTTAGCATCGCGGCGCTCGCGGGGCGCGAAGTCGCGCTCTGGGGCTGGGGCCGCGAAGGCCGCGCTGCGCATCGGGCGTTGCGCGCGCGATTGCCGGCGCAGGCGCTCACCTTGTTCTGCGCCGAGAGCGAAGCGGAGGATGCCCGCGCGACCGGCGACGATCTGCTCGCAGTCCGCGTCCGCGCCGACGCCGATGCGTTGTCGGCATTCGATGTCGTGATCAAATCCCCGGGCATCAGCGCCTATCTGCCCGATGCGCTGGCAGCCACAGAACGCGGCGCGCGTTTCATCGGCGGGACCGCGCTATGGTTCGCCGAACACGCCGATGCGCACACTTTCTGCGTGACCGGGACCAAGGGCAAGAGCACCACCACCGCCTTGCTCGCGCATTTGCTGCGCGCCGGAGGGCATCGCACGGCGCTGTGCGGGAACATCGGTCTGCCTTTGCTGGAATTGCTCGACCCGGTCGATCCTCCGCAATTCTGGGCGATCGAATTGTCGAGCTATCAGACCCGGGACGTCGCCGTTTCCGGCGTGCGGCCGGAAATCGCCGTCGCGACCAATGTCTTCCCCGAGCATCTGGACTGGCACGGCGGCGAGGCGCGTTATGTCGAGGACAAGCTCGCTTTGTTCACTGTGGCCGCGCCACGGATCGCGATCCTCAACGGCGCCGATCCACGGTTGTCGGCGTTGGATCTGCCGTGCAGCGACGTCAGGCTGTTCGGCGTGCCGCACGCATGGCATTTGCGCGGGGAGACGGTGTACCGCGGCGACCTGGCGGTCTTCGATACCGCGCATCTGCCGCTGCCTGGATTACACAATCGCGGCAATCTCTGCGCGGTGCTCGCGGCGATCGAGGCTGCCGGGCTGGATGCGGTGGCGCTGGCGCCGCATGCCGCCGGTTTCCGGCCGTTGCCGCATCGTCTGCAGACACTCGGCGCGCGCGCAGGCGTCGTCTACGTCAACGACTCGATCAGCACGACGCCGCATGCGTCGTTGGCGGCGCTGAGCTGTTTTCGCGATCAGCCCGTGGCGTTGCTGGTCGGAGGTCATGATCGCGGCCTGGACTGGCGCGATTTCGCCGATGCGATGCGCATGGACGCTCCGCTGGCGGTGATCGTGATGGGGCAGAACGGCCCGCGGATCCATGCCCTGTTGTCGCCGATCGCCGCCGAAGCGGGGTTCCGGCTCGGGGCCGCCCATGATCTGGAAGATGCGATGGCCCAGGCCCGCGAGGCCTTGAAGGGAGAGGGCGTGATCCTGCTCTCGCCCGGAGCGCCCAGTTTCGGGGCTTACCGCGATTACACCGAGCGAGGGCGGCACTTCGCCACGCTTGCGGGCTTCGATTCCGCTTCGATTTCGGCGATCCCGGGCCTGGGGATCGCCTAGGGTCTGTTAACGCAATCCGTCGGGCGGCCATCCCGAGGGCGCGCTGCGGCGTCATCGCTCGGTCATGGATCGACCTCCACGCCCTCGCTCTTGCTTGCCGCGGCCCTCGGCATGGCCGCGCAATGTCCCCGAATCGCGTTAACACCGCCCTAATATCCTCCTGTCGCATTTTCGCGGTAGGCTTGGCGGCCCAGGATTCGGAATGGAGTGTCGCGATGCATATCAAGCGATGGACGGGCGCCTTGGTCCTGTCCTGTCTTCTCGCATTCATGTCCCTGCCTGCGACCGCGGCCATGCAGGCCAAACCGGTCGAATGGAAGCAGGGCAAACAGCGGTTCAGCGGTTATCTGGTCTATAACGACGCGAATGCCACCAAACGGCCCGGTCTGATGATGGTGCCCGACTGGATGGGCGTGACGCCGGCCGCGGTCGAAAAGGCCAAGCAGATCGCGAACGCCGGTTATGTGGTGCTGGTTGCCGACATGTACGGCAAGGGCGTTCGTCCGAAGGACGACAAGGCGGCGCGCGCCCAGGTGACTAAGCTCTACGCCGATCTGTCGGTGTTGCGCGCACGCGCCGCAGCTGCGCTGGATTTCATGCGCGCGCAGGCCACGGCCGCACCGATCGATACGCGCAGGATCGGCGCTCTGGGCTTCTGTTTCGGCGGCAAGACCGTGCTCGAATTGGCGCGCAGCGGCGCCGACATCGCCGGCGTGGTCAGTTTCCATGGCGGGCTGGATACCGAAATGCCAGTCCAGGCCGGCGTCATCAAGGCCAGCGTGTTGGTGCTCAACGGCGCGGACGACACCTACGTCACCGCCGAGCATATCCGTGCGTTCGAAAGCGAAATGAAGACTGTCGGCGCGGACTGGCAATTCGTCAATCTCAGCGGCGCGGTGCACTGTTTCGCGCTGGAAAGCGCCAACAGCCCGCCGGGTTGTGTCTACAACGAACGCGCGGCCAAGCGCGCTTTCACCATGATGAATCAGTTCTTCTTCGAGCGTTTCGGCAGCAGGTGAGCCGCGCCCCATGCGCTGCGGCGGTTCGCGCCGCAGCGCGGCAAGACCGCCACGCTTTGGGGCAGAACAACGACGCTGAATAAAGGCGACGCTGAATGAAGACGGCGCGGAGCAAGTCCGTCCTGGATTTGTTCGGTGATCGCGAGTTCGATCCAGGCCCGAACTCGCGCCCGCTGTATCCAATTATCCCGCGTCGCGACGACGCTGATTTTTCAGGGTTGCTTTTGGCGGGCCCTAGTCGACGACCGCAAACGACACCATCATGCCCTGGTCCTCATGCTCCAGATTATGGCAATGGAACATGTAGCGCTGGCGTCCGCTGTACGGCTGCGCGAAGTCGATCTGGATCGAGACCGTTTCGCCTGGCCAGACCAACACGGTGTCGAGCAGGCCCATATCCTGCGGCGTGCGCCCGCGCGAGTCGACCGTCTGCGCGCCGACTTGCGCCGGGCTGTTGCGGCGGCCGGTGACGATGAACTGAAAGCCATGCAGGTGCATCGGATGCGGCATGCTGCGCATGTCGTTGGTGATTTCCCAACGCTCGATGCTGCCGCGCTTGATCTCGAATACATCTTCGCCATGGGCGAGGTGGAAATTCCAGTGGTTGATCATCCAGCGCCCGGAGTCCTGCAGCCATAGCCGGAACGCGCGCCGGGTCGCGTCTTCGCGGATGCCGGTGTCGTACGTCGACAGCCTTTCCGGCAGCGCGCCCGAGGCCCCGTTCGCGCCGTCGCGGACGCGGATCAGCATCAGATCCATGCCTTCGCCCATCGGAACCGCGCCGGGGTGTTCCATCGCCGGATCTTCCGGAACGCCCACGCCGGCATCGTTCTCCATCGGTTCATAGGTGATGCTGCGCATCATCCACAAATCGCCCGGAGACGTGTCGCGCAGATCGAGCAAGATATCCAGACGCTGCGCTGGCGCCAGGAACGCCGATTCCATGCGGTAGGGCCTTGGCAATAATCCGGCGTCGACGCCGATCAGGTGGAAAGGGCGCGGCTTGTCGTCGCCGCCGACGAATGCGATCCGGTACAGACGCGCGTTGGACGTGTTCGCCAGTCGCAGCCGCAGCCATCCGCGACGCGCTTCGAACACCGGATCGGGCGTCCAGTTGATCAGAACCTTGTTGCCGATCCAGTCGTCGGCGGCGATTTCGTGCACGATCTTGTTGCGCAGCCCGAATTGCTTATCGGACACGCTTAACGCGATATCGTCGACGCCCCAGGTCAGCCCCAGTTTTTTTTGCAGCGCGAGTTCCTCGTCGTCTTCGACCACGACCAACCCGGCCAGGCCCTTGTGCACTTGCAGCCCGGTCTGGCCGTGCGGGTGCGCGTGATACCAGTAGAGTCCGGCGCGGTTGCGGACTTCAAAGTCGTAGAGATGGCGTTCGCCGTGGCGAACCGGGTGCAGGCCGCTGCCGTCGTTGGCCTCGTCCACCGAAAACCCATGCCAGTGGATGGTGGTGTCGTCGCCTAGACGGTTTTCCAGCTCTACCCGGATTCGCGAACCGCTGCGCGCGAATAGG
This sequence comes from Lysobacteraceae bacterium, assembly GCA_008015095.1. Classification (GTDB taxonomy): domain Bacteria; phylum Pseudomonadota; class Gammaproteobacteria; order Xanthomonadales; family Xanthomonadaceae; genus Lysobacter_I. The sequence continues at coordinate 8,807 of SSEV01000208.1, forward strand.
GTCGGATTGAGTTGCACGGCGCCGGTCGCGTTGCGGTGGAGATAGGCCCAGACGTCCGAAGCCGAACCATCCACCAGGGGCTGCTGCAGGATTCCGCTCTGCAGCCGGATAGGCAATGCGCCGGAGACATCGGTGGCCTCGGAGGCTTCGCCGAGCAGGTGCGATGCGCCCGGAATGCGCAGGCGGTTACGGAAATTCGTCGCACGTTGAGCCAGCGCGCCGTGTCCGTGGCGGCGTATGAGACCGAAATAGCCGATGGTCGCCAATGCGCCCGCCGCGGCCGCGCTCAGGATCAGTTTGCGTCTACCCGGGTTAGGTGGGGGCTGCGTCATTCACAGACACTCTGGAGGTAAGAGGGAATGCCGATGGTCGCCCCGCGAAGTATGGAATCCGTGAAGATGGCATGCGTCTTGCCGTGGGTCGCCGTGTCGTGGGTGGCCTGATGATGGCCGGAGCCGGATGTGGCCGGAGTCTGTTGCGCGGCTGACCTCATGCTGCAAACGTGCGGTCACATATGGTCAATCGCGCAGTCGCACGTGGGCAATCGTATCCTGGCGCAGGCAAAAAAACTTCGGCCCGTCGGCGACTTAAGCTTGACAGTGGCGAACGCACGATGGCAAGTTTGACCGCCGGTCATGGCGTTTTCCGGCCAGTGTCGCCCACTGAACGTGGTGGTCGACCGGGGGGACTTGGTAGGTTGTCATTGCTGGGGGAAGGGATATGCGGCGATGGTTTTGGCTGGCGGCGTTCGTGTGCGCCGTGTTCGTTGTGGCCGCACAGCAGACGGGGCCATCGACCGAAGTCCAGGAAGGGTTTGCATGGCTGCGCGCCCAGGTCCAGCCCGACGGGACTGTGGCTGGAGAGAACGCCTCGCAAGCGATCCCGGTGCAGGTGCGCACCGAAACCATGCATACCCTGGCCCTGCTCGACTCGCGTCCGCCGGAGTTGGCGGACAGGATCGACGCTCAGGCGCAGAAACACACCGAATTGCAGGCGCGCAAGGCGTTGGCCCTGCGTCTTGCGAACCGCGACGCCCAGCAGGTCATCGCCGACCTTGGCTTGCAGCAAAACGCCGACGGCGGCTTCGGTTCGCACCGCCATTACGGCAGCAATGCGCTGGACACCGCGTATGCGCTGATCGCGTTGTCCACGGTCGCGGACGCCGATCTCACCCGGGTCGCCAACGCGCTCACCTATCTGCGCACCTCACGGCTTTCTCCTTCCGGCTGGCCGGTCGGCGATCATCCCAGCGTACATGTCACTTCGGCGGTGCTGATCGCCGCGCAGAGCTGGTCCAGCCGTTTCCAGGTCGGCGACATCGTCGCAGCGGCGCGCGATTGGGTTCTGGCCCAGCGCGGGACCGACGGCACATACGGCAATGTGGTCGACAACGCCAATGCGCTGTTGGCGCTGACCACGCAGACGTCGGACGTCGCGATCCTGGGCCCGTTGAGCGAGGCGCTGAAGCAGAGCCAGCTCGATAACGGCAGCTGGGAGAACGATCCCTACGTCTCCGCGATCGCGCTGCGCGCGCTGTATCGCGCCACGATCGGAGTGCCGCCCTCCACTACCGGCGCAATCACCGGCATTCTGGTCGATCGCGACAACCGCGCCCCGGTCGCCGGCGCAACCTTGACCGTGCGCGCCACGCCGGAGATCCGGGTTGAAACGGCGCCCGACGGCAGTTTCATGTTGCTCGGGCTCAGCCCCGGCGCGCATACCGTCGATATCCAGGCGCTCGGTTACGTCGCCCAATCCTTCACCGCCACGGTCACCGTCGGCAGCACCACCAACACCGGCGAGATTCCGCTGCAGAAGACCACGCTGACCGCTGAAATCTTCGGCGTGGTGCGCAACAGTTCGGGTACGCCGCTGGCGAATGTGGTGGTGTCTTCGGGCACGGCGTCGTCCTTCACCAACGCGACTGGCAACTACACCCTCAGCGCTTTGAACGCAGGCGCTACGAGCGTCACTTTCGCGCTCAGCGGCTATCGCACGTTGGAAGTGCCGGTCACGCTCGAGCCGGGCAAGCGCTATCAGCTTTCTCCGAGCCTCTACACCACCGGACAGACGCCACCGACCACCGCGACCATTCGCGGCAGCGTCACCAACCAGGCCACGGGGCAGGCGATCGTCGGCGCCAGCGTGCGCGTGGGCACGGTCACGGCAACCACCAACGCCACCGGGAATTTCGAAATCCTGAATCTGGCCCCCGGCGCCTACAGCATCACCGTGCAGGCGACCGGTTTCGTCAGCCTGCAGGGTTCGGTCAATCTGGTCGCGGGCATCAATAACGTCGGCGCGATCGCGCTGACGCGCGCGCCGGACAGTTCCACCCTGGTCGGCGTGATCACCGATGCGCAGACCCAGGCGCCGATCGGCGGCGCCGTGCTGGTGGTGCAAGGCCAGACCGCCACTGCGGCTTCCGGCCCCGATGGCCGTTATCTGCTATCGGGCATCCAGGGCACGAGCTTCACCTTGATCGTCAGCGGTCAGGGTTACAACAGCCGCAGCATCAACATCACCTTGCCCGCGATCGGGCAGAGCACGCTCGATATCGAGCTGTTGCCGATCGGCAATACCGAAATCGTATTCGAGTCGGTGACCACCGACCGTCCGGTCTATCGACCCAGCGGCGAAGTCGAACTCGAAGTGGAAGTGCGCAACGGCGGCAGCACGGCGGCCGATCTGGTGATCGATGCCGAAGTGCAGGATCCGGATGGCAATGTGGTGTTCGTGTTCAAGGCCAATGCGGTGGGCCTGGGGCAGAACCCGCCGAACCAGCCGCTGCGCTTCGAGCCCGGCACGCTGACCGAGATCGAGATGGATTGGGTGCTGGCGCGGCAACCCGCCGGCGTCTATACCATCATCGCCCGCGGCCGCGATCTGCAGGGCAATGTTCGCGCCGAAGGCACCACGCGCTTCACCGTGGATTCGATGCCGATCCTCGCCGGCGCCGTGATCGCGGACCCGCCGCTCACCCAGGTCGACAGCACGACGCCGGTGCGGATCCGCGCTGAAATGACCAATCTCGGCAACGAGCCGATCCCCGCGGGGCAGGCCGATCTCAAGATCATTCTCGACGCGGTCGATCCGGGCCAGACCAGTATCGTGCGCACCACGATCGATCCGATCGCGGAGTTCCCCAATCGCACGCTGTCGCATCTCGATCGCGACGCCGACGGCAATCTCTATACCGTCGAAAGCAATCGGGTGAACAAGACTACGCCGAGCGGCACGACGACGGTGTTGGCGACGTTGACCTCGATCAACGATATGAGCGCGCAGGACGACGGCACGGTCTGGACCTGCGCCGCTCGCACCCTGAGCCGAATCACGCCGCAGGGCGCGGTCACCAATTTCACCCTCGCCAACATCGGCAGTTGCGCCACTCTCGATGTCGACAATGCCGGTAGGGTCTTGATCGGCGGTACGGCGTTTAGCGGGGGCGATTACCTGCTCGTCAGCTTCGTCGCAGGCGGCGCCGAGCAAGTGCTATGGCGTAACGGCCTGTTCCAGCCGACCGGGCTCACCCGATTGGCCTCGGGCGGCTACGCGGTCACCAATTTCGGTGATGGCAGCGTCAACAAAGTGAGCGCGAACGGCGCGGTAACCCCGTTCGCGACCGGACTGGCCCAGCCCTTCGATGTGATCGAACTGGACAACGGCGATCTGCTGGTCGCCAACAGCGGTGGCAACAACCTGATCCGGATCGACAGCGCCGGCCAACGCACCGTGTTCGCGGCCGGCTTGAACCAGCCCGTGGGCCTGTTGCAACGTCCTGATGGTTCGTTCTTCGTCAGCAACCAGGGCAACAACACGATCTCGCTGGTCACAGCCGACGGCCAGGTCAGCCCCTACGTGCAGGGCTTTACCCATAGTCCAAGCGGTTTGGCATTGTCGCCCGACGGCGCGATTCTTGCGGCGAATGCCGGCGACGGCAGCCTCAAAGCTTTGCGCAACGGTGCGGTCAGCGCGATCACCACAGGCCTGGGCACGACCAGCGCCATCGCGGCCGACAGTCTAGGCAATACCTACGTCGCCAATACTTCCGGCCGTATCTTCCGGATTTCTGCAAGCGGCACGGCGACCGAAATCGCCAATGGTCTCGGATCGATCGGCGGCATGACGGTGCAGGATGATCGTTTCCTGCATATCAGCGATATCAACAGCCATCGCCTGATCCATATCGATCTTCAGGATGGCAGCAGGCGCTTCACCAATAGCATGTTCGTCAACCCGAGCCAGATCCGGATCGGGGCCAACGGCCGCAGCTACATCGCCAACAATTCGCAGTTCCTGAGCGTGCGGAATGCAGACGGCACGATCGGTCGTTTCGCCACGGTCAGCGCGACGAGCTACGCGATCCGGCCCGAAGGCGGCTTGGCGGTGCTCCGCAACGGCAACGAAGTGCAGTTCTACGGTGAGGACGGCGTGCTGCAGTCCAGCCGCACACTGCCGTATTCCAGCTCCAACATGGGCGCGCGCAACAACGGCAGGGTGCTGTTGCTGCGTTTCAACAGCCGTTATGAGTTGGAAGAACTGGACATGGCCACCGGCACGCGCAGGCTGGTGGTGGCTCTGGCGAGCACCAACCCAAGCTTCGTGGGCTCGGACCCCGAAGGCAATGTGTACTATCGCCTCGGCAACGAATTGCGCCGGATCGCCAACGACGATAGTCAATCGCTGATCACGCTTGCGATCAATGGTGAGACGATCCGTCAACTCAGCATCGCCACCGATGGCGATGTGATGGTGCAGACCACGGCCAACAATCTTTACGAGTACGATCCGCAGACCGGCGTCACCACACGCAGACTCACCGGATTCAGCACTTCGACCCAGTTCGTGCGCGATGCCGACGGTAACTATCAGGTGCTGGCCACCAACGGCGTGAACCTGCTGAGCAACGCGGGGGCAACGACGGCGTTCGTAGCCGGGTTCGTCAATCCGCGCGGGATCGTGTGGACCGGCAGCGCGTTGCGCTTCGTCGACAGTAACGTCCGCTTGTTGCAATTGGCCGCGCCGGAACAGATGCCCGTGCGCTTGACCGAAAACTTCTCGTCCACGGCGCTCGCACACGATCCGGTGGTCGGTTCGACCTATGGCGCGGGCAGCGGGAATGCCCTGTGCGAATATCGCGCTAACGGAACGGTGGCCAATCTCGGCAGCAATCTGCCGAGCGGCAGCTACACCGGCATCGTCGCGCTGGGCGGCAACCGGCTTGCGGTATCGGACCAGACCAGCAGCGCGGTGTACACCACGCTGCTGGGGGCGGTCAGCGCTCGATATGGCGGCATCGTCTCGCCGCGCGGCATGACCTTCGACCCGAACGGGCGTTTGGTCGTCGCCAATCTCAATGCGGGCACGGTGATCCGCATCGGCGATACCAACAGCGTCGGCGAGATCGTCCATGCGGTGTCATCGCCGCGTTACGTCAAATACGCGGCCGACGGCGCGCTGTGGATTTCGCTCAGCGGCTCCGTGCGCCGGGTCGCAGTCGATGGCGGCGTGACCACCGCGAACATGACCTTGACCTCGACGGTGAACGCCAACGATTTCGAGCTTGACGGCAACGGCGTGGTCGTCGCGGACTTCAATAGCGGTCTGGTCCGCGGCGCCATCGGCGGCGCGGCATCCTTGTTGGCCGGCGGATTGCGCGGCGCTTACAGCGTGGCGTGGCGTCCGGACGGCTTGCCGACGGTGCTCGACAGCAGCGTGAACGCGGTGCACGTGCTTGAGAACGGCAGCCTGCGCCAGCTCCATGCCCGCGTGCCGCTGGCCCGTCATCTGGCGTTCGAACCGCAGGGCGTGTTGTTCACCGCCGGCACTAGCGCCGATCTCAATCGTTTCATGTCAGGCGAATTGCAGCCCCTGCGGGTAGGCGCCCTGATCAACGGCTTGAATTTCACCGGCCTGCATGCGGCTTCGGACACCACCGCCTACACCATCGCCTATGGTTTCAACGCCGCGGCCAACCGCAACCAGACCACGATCTACCGGGTCACCGCGAGCAGGCCTTCCACGCCGGGCAATGTCGGCGAAGTGGTGTACACCAAGTCGGTGCCGTTCCCCGGTCTGAGCACGACCGAAGATCTGCGCGAGATCGATTTCGGCGATTGGCGGCCGCCGTATTCCGGCGATTTCAAGATCGAAGTGTCGATCGTCGGCATCGAGGGCGTGCTCACCAATTTCATTCACGTCGGCGCCGCTGCGGTCGGTCATCTGACCGTGAATCCCGACGAACTGCCGCCGGGCGACCAGACCGCGAACATGCGCCTGAGTTTGAGCGGAGGGGATTTCACCTCGCTCTCGCGGGTCGAACTCGCGCGCCTGCGTAAGGTCGTGGACATCTCTTTCCCGTCGGGTATCACCGCAGATCGTGCGGGTAATATCTACTTCACCACCAGCGACAGCCTGTTCAAGGTGACGCCGGCAGGCGTGCGCACCACGATCGCGACGGGCCTGAGCGTCCGCTTCGGCCTGGCGGTCGACAGTCAGGAGCGTCTGTACTTCCTGCAACGCAACGCAGCAGGTCGTTACGATGTGGCGCGCGCCAATACCGCAGGCCAGTACGAGATCTTCGCGCGCATCGATGCGACGTCCGCCTCGGGCGTCTCGGTGGACAGCGGCGACAATATCTTCGTCGCCGCGCCGGGGCGGTTGCTGAAGATCACACAGCAGGGCGTGGTGACGACGGCAGCGACGACCGGTTTCCCCAGCCCGCGCGGCATCACCGTCGACGGCAAGGACAACATCTACGTCCAGAACGAGAACCATCTGGTCGCCCAGGTCACGCCGGATGGCCGTGTGTTCCAACTGTATGCCGGCGCCGATGGGGTGGAGAACCCGATCTTCGAAGGCGACGGCTATCCGAACATCACCGCCGACTGCAGCGACAATCTCTACATCGCTACATCGGTCTGGTCGAAGATCGGACAGTCGGGCGAGGAGCACACTCTGGCTCAGATCGTTTCGCGCACCGGGCATGTCGGCTTGCTGGTCGACACCAGCCGCACCGTGCCCGCGTTGAACGACATCGACTTCCTGGCGTTCGACAAGTTCGGTCAGCGGCTCATGCTGTGGGACCACAACACTTCTGCGATCTATTCGATCCCGGTCACCTGCGGCGCGATCAGCGTCGACGCGCATGTGTTCAGCAAGCCCGGCCAGAGTCTGACGGGCTTCACCATGCCGCCGAGCGCGACCATTCCGCATGCGGACGGGCGCACCGAATATGTGTGGAGTCTGCGTGACGTCACCGCGCAGGGCGTGTCGATCGACTTTGGCGCGCCGCTGCCGGCGCTGGTCCTGGGCGAGACCCGCCGGACCATCGATTCGGGCTATCTGGCCTTCCAGAATTCGTTCACTTCGGGCGAATTCCGCGTGCCGCTTGACGTACCGGACGTGACCGTGACCAATTTGGTCGAGCTGAGCGTCACCACCGACAAGGCCGAGTATGTGGCCAATGAAACGGTCGGCATCGGCGTGGGTCTGCGCAATCCCTATGCGCGCCAGGTCGACGGGACATTGCTGCTGGAGATCGTCGACGCCAACGGCATCCTGGTCGATGAAATCCATCGCGGAGATGTCGCGATACCGGCCGGGCAGATGCTGACCATCAGCGACACTTACAACGTCGGCAGCATCCTGCCAGCAGGCTATACCGTCCGTGCGCGTCTGCTCGACAGCACGCTCAACACCGCCGAAGCCAGCGTCGACTTTGCAGTGCTGCCGGCGAATCAGGACGCCGCGGCGGATGCCCGATTGGCGCTCGATAAGGCGGTCTATAGCCCGGTCGATCGTGTGCAGATCACTTCGACCGCATACAACCGTTCGGCCAACATCAACCTTGATGATCTGTTGCTGATGGTGCGGGTCTACAACGCGTCCGGTTCGCTGCAATACACCGTGGGTCATACCGTCGGCTTGCTCGCGCATGGTGTCTCGCGCAGTTTCGTTGCGGCGCAGATGCTGGATCAGGCGCCGCCGGGCACGTACCGCGTGGAACAGGTGCTGCAGGATGGCAATGGCCGCATCTACGACACCGACGAGACCAGTTACGTGGTGTTGTCCACCGGCGATACCGGGATCGGAGTTTCTGGCGAGATCAGCGCATTGCCGCGGAGCGCTGAAACAGGAACGCCGATCGCGCTCGACGCATTGGCCAGCAACACCGGCAATGCCGATCTCAACGGTGGCGACTTGATCGTCCGCGTGCTTGATGTCGAAGGCGGCAACCTAGTCCAGGAGTGGAGCGAACCCGCCGCGATCGTGATGGGGGGACAGCAGACCCTTGCGCGCACTTGGGATTCCACCCAGCAGCCGGCAGGCGAGTACATCGCTACGCTCTCCCTGCGTATCGGGCAGGACGAGCGCCTGCTCGCGAGCACGGGCTTCACCTTAACGGAGGTGACTGTCCGGATCGGTTTGCGCCAGCAGTTGTACGACGACGGTCGCCTGCTCGTACTGGCCTCGTGCATTCCGGGCGAGGCGCCGGCATGCGCCGATCGCAGAAAGTCGGAGATCGAGCAACTGCTGACCTCGCTATCGGCGCCGCACACGGTCACCACTGTCTACGACACCTTCATGGCGCTGATGCGCAGCGGCGACTACGACGCCTATTGGGTTTCGGGCGGCTCGCTCAAGCTCGATCAGGTGCTGGCCGGCGAAGTCGTCGAGGCGGTGATTCGCGGCGACGGTCTGATCGTCGATGGCGTGCACGATTCGCGCAACTCGCTGTTGCACACGCCGATGGGCGTGAAGTTCCAGGGCAAACTGCCGTTGCGCGACGTGCAGGTCTCGATGGACGACACCGCGGTCTACGATCCGGCGCAGTTCGACATCCGCGACAAGACCGTGCGCTTCACGGTCGTCGACGCCCTGATCCAGGGCCGCCTCGGCAACGGCGATCCGGCGGTGCTGATCCGCGATTATGGCCGCGGCCGCACCGCGACCTTCAGTTTCGATTTCGTCGAGACGATCAAGGCCTCCGCATCGGCCGCGATCATGCGCGACACCCTGCAGCGGACCATCGGTTACGTCTTGTCGGGCGATCCTGGCGGTCTGGCGGCTGGCCAGAGTTTCGGCGTGCAGACCACGGTCAGCAATCTTTCGAATGCGACTCCGGCGTGGTTGCAAGTGCTGGCGGGCGATCCACTCAGGATCCTCGCCAACTCCCCGATTGCCGAGTTCCTGGACGACCATTCCGCGGCATGGCGGTTCGATCTCGCCGTCAATCAGGAGCGTCAGTTCACCACCTGGCTGCGCGCCCCGGACCAGGACGGCAGCTATCTGATCGAAGCCGTCGCCGGTTCTGGCGGTAGCGTGGGCGGCAACGTCCAGGCCCGCACGACAACGCCGGTCAGCGTGGTGTCCAGCGACTGGCTGTTGGCCGACGTCACCGCCGAAGTGCAGGCGCTGCAACCGACGCGCGCCTACGAAGTCCAGGCGCTGCGGTCGGTGCTCGACGACCTGGTCATGGCGCGTGGCAAGGTCGACGCGGCGGAGTACGACTTGGCGATCCGAGTCCTGTTGCGCGCACGCGATTCGCTGCTGCGGGTGACTACGGTCGACGTGTCCTCGGCGCGCTTGGCGTTGTCGGAATATCTGGCCTTCGTCGAACGCAAGTCGACGCAACCATGAATCAGGGCTGCGTCCGCGGCGTCAGGCTGCGGACACAGTTGCGACGGAGATGTGCATGAAGCAGCAATTCAATTTCGGACTCACGCTTGCCGTGGCTGCGCTGGTCGCGGTGGTCGGGCTGACCCACCCGGAACCGACGCTGGGCCAGACCATGCTCGCGCAGGCCGCGCCGCAGCCGCCTGCCGTGCTCGACGCCGCGACCATCGACGAAGCCGAAGCGGCGCTTCGCCTGGGCAAGGTCGCGCAGGCCGCGCATGGCTTGCGCAGCGCCGATGCCGCCGGCGCGACGCATCAGGAATTGCTGGATCTCGCCACGCAGCTGGAACGGGCTGTCGCAGAACTCGGTCCGATCGAGCGAGCGCGCGGCGCCACCGGCGCGGACAAGCGCGAAGAACTTGAACGCATGCCTTACGCCATGCGTAGCAGTTATGGGGATGGCGAACGCGAGATCGTCGCACGTCTGGCGGGCTTCCGCGGGCGTGCCGAAGCCTTGCGTTCCGTCGCGGCTGGCGGCGATCGCGAAGCCATGCTCGCCGCTGCGCGCACGCTCGCCGATTCGATCAAGGATCAGGATTTCAACGGACGCTTCAAGCCGCTGGATCCCGACAGCGTGCGCCGGATTCTGAGCAAGAAGATCGAGCGCGCTCCGGGGATGACCCGCGATGCCCTCGACGCCGTCACCGAAGCAGCGCCGCCGGCATCGGCCGCCGTCGCTGATGCGCATATCACCACCGCTGCGCTGGCTGGCGAGGATCAAGCCGGAGTCGGTACGCTGGCGCTCAGCGACAATCCGGCGCAAATCACTCCGCGGATTCAGGCGCTCGCCGACGAACTCGGGCGCAGCCCGATCCGGATCTACAACTGGGTCCACGACAACATCCGCTTCACATCGACGTACGGCGTGTTGCGCGGCGCGGATCAGACCCTGGTCGCGCGCCAGGGCAACGCCTACGACACCAATTCGCTGTTGGCCGCTTTGCTCAACGCCTCCGGTTACAGCACGCGTTACGTCTATGGCACCGTGCAGGTGCCGATCGCGCAGATGCAGAACTGGTTGGGTAACGCCCGTACCGGCGACGATGCGCTCGATCTGATGCTGATGGGCGGTATTCCCGCGCAGTACCTCACCTCCGGCGGACGCATCTCCGCGATCCGCTTCGAACATCTGTGGCTGGAGGTCCATGTCGACTTCATCCCGTCGCGCGGCGTGATCGAACGCGCTCCCGACACCTGGGTTCCGCTTGACGCCAGCTTCAAGCAATACACCTATGGCCCGCCGATGAATCTGGTTCAGGCCACGGGCTACAACCCGGCGCCGGCGCTGCAGCAGGTGGTCGACAATGCCGTGCGTGGCGCGGACGGTTCGATCACCGGCTTGGATCTGAACGACTATGCGAATTCGCTGGATGACTATCTCGGTCGCGCCGAAAGCCACATCGAAGCGACAGCGCCGGATTCCGATATCGACGATGTTTTCGGCGCGCAGACGGTCGTCCCGCTGAACGATGAAATCCTGGCCGGTTCTTTACCTTACCGGGTGATCGCGCGTGGCACGCCGCAGACGGCGATTCCGAACTCGCTCAAGAATTTCATAGAGGTCAACCGTTACAACACGCGGACCGACTACGCGCTGGAATCGCCGAGCATGACCGTGCGAGTGCCCACCCACAGTCTCGGCGGGCACTCGATCTACGTCGATTACGAAGCGGCGACCCAGCAGCAGAGGGACGCGTTGCTGGATTATGCGCGGCGCAACGCAGCCAGCCTCTCGCTGTCGGCATTCAGCGTGCGCCCGGTGCTCCGGGTCGGCACGGAAGTGGTCCATACCGACAGTTTCGTCGGCATGGGCACCATGCAGATGTGGACTGCGGGAATCGTCGACCCGCATGGCCGCGGCACATTTGGCGCAGAGCCCCACGAATACGCCGCCGGCTCGCAGATCAGTTTCACGCCGAATCTCGGTGGAGTCACCGCAGAACTGTTCAACGCGTTCATCGGTCCGCTGCCCGATACCGTGAGCTTGCCGGTCGCGCAGGGTCTGCATTTCGCGGGACTGCAGTACTGGTTCATGAGCGACATGGCCGGCGACCTGAGCGCCAAGGGCTGGGGCGGCAGCTTCCTGCGCCGCCCGTCGGTGGGTGCGTTCGCGATCCCGCTGGAGGTCACTTATTTCTTCGGCATTCCGCGCACGGGCTTCTATGTCGGCCAGTCCACCGACATCAAGTCCGACAATATCGCGATCGCCAACAGCGACCCGCAGAAACGCCGGTTGATGGTGATCCAATACGGCGCACAGGGCTCGTTCAACGAGAGCCTGACATGGGATCTGATGCTCCGCGGGCAGCCTGGATACGGCATGTCGGCATCGAGCATGTTGTTGCGCGCCAACGAATTGCGCACGCCGATCCATATCATCACCCAGGACAATCTGTCCGCGATCCTGCCCAAGCTGCAACTGAGCGCGGATGCGGAATCCGAAATCGCGCATTCGGTGTCGTCAGGTTTGGTCGCGATCGTGCCCGAACGCGAATATCGCGATAACCGCTCCGCCGGCGCGGGCTATGTGATTCTTGATCCGGACTCAGGCGCCGGCCTCTATCGCATTGATGGCGGTCTCAATGGTGCGATCACCGTCGGATGCATCGCTAAGGCGGTATCGCTCGAACTGCTGTGTCGGTCCAAGTTCGCGAAGATCCTGGCGCGACGCATCGCGCGCTGGGGCGCGCGCATGCTCGGCGGACTCACCGTCGCTGCAGTGCTTGGCCCGGCGGCGTTGCCCGCCATCGCAGTCGTCAGCGCGGTGCTGTGGACCATCGAAATCATCATGACCGCGATGGAAGTGATGATGTGGGTCCAGATGATCATGAACGGCATCGAAAATCTCACGCCGGAAGAAATGGCCGAGCTGGGAATCGATGCGCTGGGTGCGGCGGTCTGCAACTACAACCCGCCATGTTTTGGCGGCAGCGGGGGCGGTGGAGGCGGCTTTGGCGGCGGATTCGGTGGCGGCAGGCCCAGCCGAGGCAACCCGGTCAGTGTCGACAGCGGTATCAAGTTCGAGACCGAAACCGACTATGTGGGCAACGGCCCGTTCCCGCTCGTGTTCGAGCGCCATTACGTCAGCTATCTGCCCAATGGCAGCGCATTGGGCCATAAGTGGAGCAATCGCTATTTCAAGCGGATTCGCCTGGGGCCCGACGCCAATCCGACCGAGCGCCCCGATGCGGTGCTGGCCGCCGGCGGCGATGGCAGTCTGTTCCAGTTCGTCTACCGCAACGGCGTGTATGTCGCGCCCGGAGACATCCCGGAGAAGATCGAGCGCCTCAGCGATCTGTTCGATCGCACCACCGGTTGGGTCTACACCAATTCCGAGGACGAGGTCGAGACCTACGACGCCGATGGCAAGCTGATCCGCATCCGCAATCGCGCCGGTCTTGAACAAACCCTCAGCTACAACGATCTCGGTCAGTTGAACCGGATCACCGACGATGCCGGCCGTGCGCTCGCATTCGAATACGATCCGGTGACCGGACAACTGGTGCGGATGACCGATCCGCTCAACCGTGCCTATCTCTACGAATACAGTGAATACGGCAGCCTGGTCAAAGTGACCTATCCGGGCAACACCAGCCGACAGTATCACTACGAGACGCCGGGTCGCGGCTCTCTGCTCACCGGCATCACCGACGAACGAGGCATTCGTTACGTCACTTGGAAATACGACTATCGCAATCGCGCGATCGAGTCTGTCTACGCCGATGGCGTCGACCGTTACACCTTCGAATTCGGCGATAAGCAGACGACGGTCGTCGACCCCTACGGCGTGCGGAGTACGTTCCTGTTCCAGCAGATTCAGGACACCCAGTACGCCACCTCGGCCAGCCAGCCGTGCTCCAGCTGTGGCGGAGAGACTTTCAGCACCTCGCAATACAACGGTAACGGCGACCCGGTCTGGGAACGCGACCATAACGGCAACCTCACCACTTTCAGTTACAACAGCCGTCGCCTGCTGACCCAGATCACCGAAGGTTCGGGCACGCCTGAAGCGCAGACGCGTTCGTTGACTTGGCATCCGACCCTGCGCCTGCCGACGCGAATCAACGAGCCTGCCGCCTCCAGCGGTTCGATGATCACCGATTACGTCTACAACGCTCAGGGATTGGTCGAGACCAAGACGGTCACCGCCGACGGCCAGAGCCGCGTCTGGCGCTACACCTACAACGCCCGTGGCCAGATCCTGACCGAAAACGGCCCGCGCACCGACGTCAACGACGTCACCAGCTATGTCTACGACGCCCAGGGCAACCTGAGCACGATGACCGACCCGAATGGTCTGATCACCCGCTACACGTCCTATGACGCTGCGGGCAAGCTGCTCGCCAAGACCGATCCGAATGGCACCAGTACCGTGTACGGCTACGACGATCGGGACCGTCTGCGCACCGTGACCAC
>SSEV01000068.1 GCA_008015095.1 Lysobacteraceae bacterium
CACTAGGAGGGTGTTGTTCAGACTTACCCTAAGGCCGAGGCTCCCCACAATCTTTTCAATCGGAAAGGCTGCAACGTGGCACCCCAATGGCAAACAGGAAATATTCTTGATCAAATTTTGAACTTCATTCAATATTGAGAGCCTTCTCTTGGCAAACAGCCCATATGGGCACCAAAGATCGCCGCAAACGCGAACGGATCGTCAGAGAAGCGCTTTTTCTCGACACGGCGCAAATGTTGATCCAACGCGATGGCCTGCTCGCGCTGCAGATGTCCCGGGTCGCCGAGGCCAGCGACTATGCAATCGGTACGCTTTATCAGCACTTCTCCAGCAAAGAAGATTTACTGGTCGCACTGGCCACGCGCAATTGCCTGAATCGGGTCGACCTGTTCGAGCGCGCGGCACGTTGGCCCGGGCCGAGCCGGGAGCGTATGGTCGCCACTGTCATCGCCGATATATTGATCGTTCGAAACCAGCCGGAGCATTTCCGTCTTGAACAACTGGTCTGGACGGATGTGATCTGGGGCGCCGCGTCGCCCGATGCGCGGCGAAAGTCACTCGAAGCCGGAGCGCCGCTGAGCCAGATTGTTGACAGCATCGTCCGCGATGCCATTTCCGCCGGTGATCTGCCCTCTGATTTCGGCTTGTCGCTGCGAGCCGTGACCATCGGGCCTTGGTCCCTTTCGCTCGGAATGCATACGCTGACCCATGCCGAAGGGTTATTGGAAGCGCATATCCCGGATGATCCTTACCGTTTGCTGATCAAGCACCTGCACTACCTGCTCAATGGCTATGGTTGGCGGCCGCTGTTCGACCCTGCTGATGCCCAAGCAATCGACGCTCTTACCGAACGCTTGTGCCGCGATGTCTTCGACTGCGCCTGTCCGCAATCGACGCCGTCATCCACTGACACCACTCTTATCGGGAAACGCCAAGAGGTAGCTGCACATGATTGAACGCGACGCGATACGCAAGCCCTCCATGGCCAAGCGCATGGCCCTCATGCTGGTTGGTTCGCTTGTGGTGTTCGGCGGCGTCTTCGCCATGAAGGCGTTCTTGAACGCGGCGATGAACCAGTCTTTCGACAATATGGCGCAACCCCCGGTCGTGATCAGCGCCGGCGTCGTGCGCGCCGAACGCTGGACCGACGAAGCGGAAGCGGTCGGCACTTTCGTCGCCGTCAACGGCACCGACGTCACCACCGAAGCGGGCGGCGTGATCCGAGAAATCCTGTTCTCTCCGGGACAGCGGGTGAGCGCGGGAACCGTGCTGGTACGGTTGAACACTGCGAACGAGACTGCGACCCTACGCGCACTGGAAGCTGCCGCGGCCTTGGCTTCGGCGCAACGCGACCGTTGGCGCGAACTCGGGCGGCAAAAACTGGTCTCGCAGGCCGATGTCGAACAGCGCGCGAGCGATGCCGCCGCCGCGCAAGCGCAGGCGGAAGCGCAACGCGCGCTGATCGCGCAAAAGACCATCCGCGCACCATTCGACGGCGTGCTCGGAATTCGCAAGGTCAATCTCGGCCAGTACATCGCTCCCGGCAGCCCGATCGTCAATCTGCAATCGCTTGACCCGATCTTTCTGGATTTTTCCCTGCCGCAGCAGCGCATCGGCCAGGTCAACGAGGGAACCATAGTCCGCGCGCGGCTCGATTCGGCGCCGGGCCGCGTCTTCGAGGGACGGATCACCGCGATCGAGCCTCAGATCGACGCGCAGACCCGTAATTTCAAGGTGCAGGCGACATTCCTCAATCACGACGGCACGCTACGTCCGGGCGTGTTCGCCAAGGCCGGTTTCGATCTCGGCGGCGAACGTTCGGTGATGGTGATCCCGCAAACGGCGATCAGCTTCAATCCCTACGGCAACGCAGTCTTCGTGATCGAAGAAGTCAAGCGAGGACCGGACGAGAAGGACATGCAGGGCCAGGCCATGACCGGCAACAAGCTGTTGGTGCGTCAACGCTTCGTGAAGACCGGCGCTACGCGCGGCGATCTGGTCGCAGTGACCGAAGGGCTCAAGCCTGGAGAACGCGTTGTCACCAGCGGCCTGATCAAATTACGCAATGACGCAGAGGTCGTGATCAACAACAGTGTGCAACCGACCGCCGACGCAGCACCGAAGCCGGACAACCGATGATCCGAGCGACCATGGGCAGCGAAAGCCGCCACTTCCCTTCTCGCAGGCCGTTGAAGAACGGCCTGCGAGGGTCTGTTAACGTTATTCGGGTGCATTATCCCTTGCCATCGCCGCGCGCTTCCATGCAGCGACGACGGAGACGCCGATGAAATTCACCGACATCTTCATCAACAAACCCGTCCTCGCGACCGTCGTCAGCCTGTTCATCCTGCTGCTCGGCCTACGCGCGTATTCGGAACTGAACGTACGTCAGTACCCGGAGCTGCGCAATGCGGTGGTGAACGTCAGCACGGCCTACTTCGGCGCCGATGCCGATCTGATCCAGGGGTTCATCACCACACCGCTGGAACGCGAAGTAGCCAGCGCGGACGGCATCGACTACATCGTGTCGAGCAGCGCTGCGGGAGTCAGTACGATCCAGGCCTATATCCGTTTGGATCAAGATCCCAATGAGGCGCTGACCCAGATTTCGGCCAAGATCAACAAGCTGCGCGGCCAATTGCCGCCGGAATCCGAGGATCCGGTGATCGACCTGCAACAGGGCGAACAGATCGCCGCGATGTATGTTTCGTTCGCCAGCGACCTGCTCGACAACAATCAGATCACCGATTATCTGACCCGCGTCGTCGAACCAAAACTCGCGACGATTCCAGGCGTGCAGCGCGCGGAGATCCTGGGGGCCGGCTCATTCGCAATGCGGGTATGGCTGAAACCGGAGCGGATGACCGCGCTGCGGATCACCGCCAGCGACGTGGACAGCGCGCTGCGCAACAACAACGTGCTGTCGGCGCTAGGGGCGACCAAGGGGCAGATGGTGTCGGTGGACCTGACCGCACGCACCGACCTGCGCACGCCCGATGAATTCCGCCAATTGGTGATCCGTGAAGAAAACGGCGCGATCGTGCGCCTGGGCGATATCGCCGATGTGGCGCTGGGCTCCGAGTCCTACGGAACCTCGGTGCGCATCAACGGCCAGGCGGCGACATTCATGGGCATCTACGTCTCCCCGGATGCGAATTCTCTGGAAGTGATTTCCGCCGTGCGTGAGGTCTGGGACAGGCAGATCCTTCCGCAACTGCCGCAGGGCATGGCCGGCACCATTCCATACGACAGCACCGAAGCGATCCGTGATGCGATCAGCGAAGTGATCACGACCATCGTCGAGGCAGTGATCATCGTGATTGTGGTGATTTTCCTGTTCCTCGGATCGATGCGCAGCGTGCTGATCCCTGCGGTCACGGTGCCGTTGTCGCTGATAGGCGGGCTGTTCCTGATGCTGCTGATGGGCTTCACCATCAACCTGCTGACGCTCCTGGCGATGGTGTTGGCGATCGGCATCGTCGTCGACGACGCGATCATCGTGCTTGAGAACATCCACCGCCACATCGAGGAGGGCATGTCGCCCTACGATGCGGCGATCCGCGGTGCGCGCGAACTGGCCTGGCCTGTGGTGGCGATGACCACCACCCTGGTCGCGGTCTATCTGCCGATCGGATTCCAGGGCGGGCTGACCGGCGTGCTGTTCACCGAGTTCGCCTTCACTCTGGCAGGCGCGGTGCTGCTTTCGGGGGTGATCGCGCTGACCCTCTCGCCGATGATGTGCGCCAAGCTGCTCAAGCCGCATGCCGCCGGCGGCAAGACCCGTCTTGAATCGTGGTTGGATCGGCGTTTCGAGCGGTTGCGTCTGAACTATCGCCGCCGTCTGCACGGGGCTTTGGACACCCACGCGGTGATCGGCGTATTCGGCGTCATCGTGTTCGCATCCTGCGTGTTTCTGTATCTGCAGTCCCCCAAGGAGCCGGCGCCGGCTGAAGACCAGGGCTTCATCTTCTCGATCGGCGCGGCCGACCCCTATTCCACTTTGGACTACGTCGAGCGCTATACGGAAGAGATCAATCGGATCACCAAGACCATCCCCGAGATCGAGAATTATTTCTTGTTCAACGGCGGCTTCGGCGGCGGCGGCGCGAGCAACACGGCGCTTGCCGGCTTCGTGCTCAAGCCCTGGAGCGAGCGCGAGCGCTCGACCAAGCAGGTGCTGGAGCAGTCCCTGCAACCGAAGATCTACGAAGTCACCGGCCTCAATGTCTTCGCGATCATTCCGCCAGCGTTGCCGAGCGCAGGCGGCGACGGCGGCGGCGAATTCGTGATCGCCGGAATCGGGTCGCTGCAGGAGTTGCAGGAACTCGCCGACGCCGTGCTGGGCAAGGCCTACGCCAGCAAGCGTTTCATTTTCCTCGACAAGGATCTGAAGATCGACAAACCGAGGATCGAAGTGCAGATCGACCGCGACAAGGCCGCCGCGCTGGGTATCGACATGCGCACGCTATCGGCCGACATGTCGGCGATGCTGTCGGGCGGCTACGCCAATCGTTTCGCGATGCAGAACCGTTCTTACCGGGTGATCCCGCAGGTGCAACGCAGCGACCGTCTCAATGCCGAACAACTCACCCGCTATTACACCCGTACGCGCAGCGGCGAACTGATTCCGCTTTCGACGGTGGTTTCGCTGAAAGAGACCACACAACCGCAAGTGCTCAAGCGGTTCCAGCAGTTGAACTCGGTCGCGATCACTTTCGCGCCGCGGCCGGGCGTCTCCAAGGGCGAGGCGCTGGCGATTCTGGATCGCGCAGCGCAGGAAGTGCTGCCCCAGGGCTACGGCGTCGATTACGCGGGCGAGTCGCGCCAGTTCAAGCAGGAAGGCGCGACCATGCTGGTCACTCTGCTGTTCGCTCTCGTGGTGATCTTCCTGGTGCTTTCCGCCCAGTTCGAGAGCTTCCGTGATGCGACCATCATGCTATTGACCGTGCCGATGGCGATCTGCGGCGCGTTGCTGGCGATCAATGTGCTGAGCGTCGCGGGCATGATGCTGGGCACGGAGGCCTTCCCCGGCATGAGCATCAATATCTATACCCAGGTCGGCCTGGTCACCTTGGTCGGAGTGATTTCCAAGCATGGCATCCTGATCGTGGAATTCGCCAATAAGCTGCAGACCGAACAGGGCCTGTCCAAACGTGAGGCGATCGAAGAGGCGACTTCGATCAGGCTGCGCCCGGTACTGATGACGACGGCGGCGTTGGTGTTCGCGATGATCCCGCTGCTGATCGCCAGCGGTCCAGGCGCAGCGGCGCGGTTCTCGATGGGGATGGTGATCGCGTCGGGAATGACCATCGGCACCGCATTCACGCTGTTCGTTCTGCCCGCGTTCTATCTGTATCTCGCCCGCGACCATCATCGCGCGCCTGCACGTGCGCAAGCTGCTGCGATTGCGCACCCGCAGACGGGAACGGCGCCACGACAGGCATGACGGCGCCAACCGCGAACGGCGATATCACGGCATGCGCGTCCGAAGCGTTCGATTGGGCGCTCAGCCATCCGCCATACCCAGCCACTCAGGTGGAAGATAGAGATGCCTGGACATCATCTGCGGTTGCGCCGCAGGTTCATATGGCAGTACCCCCAAACAGGGAGCGGGCAACGCCATCCGCAACAGATCGAGATAGGCCTCGCGATCCGTGAAGCAGGGGTCGATCGCACAGGCGATCCACCCGGCCAGAGGCGTCGCATCGGCGAGAATCGCGCGTGCGCTGAGTCGGGCATGACTCAGGCAGCCCAACCTCAAGCCGATCACCAACACGACTTGCAAGCGCAAGGCATGGACGATATCGACTTGATCGAAGCCGTCATCCGCTGGCGCGGCCCAGCCGCCGACGCCTTCGACCACTACGGCGTCGGCGCTTTCGGCAAGTCGCCCATACGCCTCGATCACCGGCGGGAGCGCGACGCGTACGCCCATCGCGCGTGCCGCGAGCTGCGGCGCGGTCGCTTCGATCAGCGCGTAGGGATTGACGTCGGCGTAATCCGGCCACGGCCGGCTGGCGGCCTGCAAGCGCAGCGCATCATCGTTGCGCCAGCCCTGCTCCGTGCGCACGCAGCCGCTGGCGACCGGCTTCATGCCGACCGCGGATAGACCCGCTTCGTGCAATCGCTGCAACAACGCCGTGGCCGCCATCGTCTTGCCGATCCCGGTGTCGGTCCCGGTGACATATACGCCGAACGGCCGTTTCGCCGGCATCGCGCTACCCCATCGATCGAAATGCGAACCGTCATGGTAATCGCCCCGCCGTGCATTGCTACACTCTCGTTATGAGCCACAGCATGATCCCGTTGACCGGCGCCAAGCCGGAGCAGTACGCCCAACTGGTCGAACAAGCGCGCGCGTTGTTGGCGGGCGAGCACGACCGCATCGCCAACGCCGCGAACCTGTCCGCACTGGTCTATCACGCCCTGCCCGACCTCAATTGGGTGGGGTTTTATTTTTACGATGGCCGCGAGCTCGTGGTCGGCCCCTTCCAAGGTCAGCCGGCCTGCGTGCGCATCCCGTTGGACAAGGGCGTCTGCGGCGCAGCGGCGCGCAGCGGCGAAACCCAACGCGTCGCCGATGTCGATGAATTCCCGGGCCATATCGCCTGCGACGCAGCTTCCCGCTCAGAACTGGTAGTGCCACTATCGCGAAACGGCCGACTGATCGGAGTCTTCGATCTCGACAGTCCGGTTCCCGGCCGTTTCGACGTTCTTGATCAAGAGGGGCTTGAAGCATTGGCCGCATTGTTCGTCGACAGTCTCGATGCGGTGGAGTGAAGGCGGCCGCAGTGTTGTCCGCGAACGCCGCAGCGTCGGCGTCGTGAACATGAACCCCGGATCGGCCGGGCCTACGAAAACGCGTCTCAACGCAACGATCACGCCATGAACACTCCGCTGAAACTACGCAACATCGGTCCCAAGAGCGCTGCCTGGCTGAGGCAAGTCGGCTTGCGTACCGAATCGGATCTGCGCGCGACCGGAGCGCTGGAGGCGTTCATTCGTGTCAAGCGCGCCGGCTTCAAGCCCAGCCTCAATCTCTTGTACGCACTCGAAGGCGCGTTGTGCGATTGCCATTGGCAAGATATTCCGGCGGAACGGCGCAACGAGTTGCTGATCGCCGCGGATGCCGCGATTGCGCAGATGCCGCCGCCACGGGGACGCCCCGCCGCGGCGCCAGTCACCACGACCATGCATGCTCGCGAAGAGATGGTGGCTCCCGCATTCAGCCTATTCGATGAGCCGGATGGCGGTTCCGGCTCCCGCTCTGACTCCGATCCCGACTGATTCGAGTACAATTCCCCAGCTTCATGGTGACCCGACGGCATTCGCCCGAAGGTTGAAACGGGAAGCCGGTGCGCGTTGTGCGATCCGCATGACGCAATGCCGGCGCTGCCCCCGCAACGGTAAGCGCGTCAAACCATCGCATCCGCCACTGTGATCCGTCACGGGAAGGCGCGATGGCCGCACCGGTCCAACCGATCGGCGCGCGCGCAAGCCCGGAGACCGGCCACGAAGTTCGCGGTTGCGATGCGGAGGGCGTCGCGGCGACGCTCGCCGCATGCCGGCCGCTCGCTGCCCGACTTCCGTCTCGCGACTCCCACCCTGATTACTCGCGCGCGGGTGTGCGCGATGGAGTCCGATATGTCCTTGCGTTTTGCTTCTTTAGCGTTCGCGATCGCGTGCGCGCTTCCCCTCCATGTTCATGCGCAGTCCGACGCTGATAGCGAAGCGGACAGCGCCGATCTCGATCGTGTCGTCATCACCGCGACCCGCACCGCGATGACCGCAGACGCGGCATTGGCTCCGGTCGAGGTGGTCGACTATGAAGAGAGCCGCCGCAGCCAAGCCGCATCGCTGCC
>SSEV01000211.1 GCA_008015095.1 Lysobacteraceae bacterium
ATGCCCAGGAACACCACGTCGTTGATCGCCGACTCCGCCGCCTGCAGCAGATCGAACCATGTGATCTGGGTCGAGCCGGTCGGCAGCGAGGCGGCCAAGCCGAACACCATCGCCAGCATCAGCATGATCAGCAATCCCACGCCGATCCGGATCGCGGTGCGCGGCCTGCGGATCTGTTCGATCCGATCCGTGGTTTCGCGCGCCACGCCGAGCAATTCGCGCGCGACCTTGGACAAACCGGAACTCGGGAAGCGTTCCCCGATCCGTGCGGTGAGCCGCGTGCACGTGGCGACCAGCGCTCCGGCGTCGAGGGCGCGGTAGCTCATGCTGCGGTCTTCGCACCCGCCTGCGGCGGTTCCAGTACGATGCAGTCGACCGGGCAGGCCGGAATGCAGAGTTCGCAGCCGGTGCACAGGGGGGCGATCACCGTGTGCATATGTTTGGCCGCGCCGATGATCGCGTCGACCGGACAGGCCTGAATGCATTTGGTGCAGCCGATGCAATCGACTTCGATGATCACCGCGACCTGTGGCGGCTTGTGCGCGCCGCGGGATCGATCGTATGGCTTGGTCGGTTTGCGCAGCGCCAGCGCCAATGCGCGTGCGCCGACATCGCCTCCGGGCGGACAACGGTCGATATCCGCTTCGCCGCGCGCCATCGCTTCGGCATAGGGGCGGCAGCCGGCATAACCGCATTGGCCGCATTGGGTCTGCGGCAGCAGGCGATCGATGCGTTCGACGAGATCGGGGTTCACGGCGTGGCGGCGGGTTCCGTGCCGCACCAGGCGGCGTAGCCCGATGCGCTGTTTTCGAAGCCTTTTTCTCCCGCCAATTCCCACGGGCGCACGCATGCGCGTTCGCGCGCGCACCATGCGTAGCCCGCCGGGATGAGGCAGCCGTGCGCGTCGCGATCCCCGCCGATGGGCTTCGGCGTTGCGGTGCTCACGGAAGAAGCATCGTCCGCATCCGGCGGCGCGCTGTTGCAGGCGGGCAGCAACGCGGTCAGACATAGCAGGGGCAGCAGGGATAGCGGCCGCAACATGGACCCCGTGTGACCTCCGCAAGGGCGGGCGCGAGAGTGCTTCAACGCACCGGCATGCCAGGTTCAGCGCCGGCATCGGCATCGAGCAGTGCCAGCGCTCCGCCATCGAAACCGGCGGAGAGAATCATCCCCTCGCTGACGCCGAAGCGCATCTTGCGCGGCGCGAGATTGGCGATGAACACGACCTTGCGGCCGACGAGTTTCTCGGGCTCGCCGTAGCTGGCGCGGATGCCCGAGAAGATCTGGCGTTTGCCCATCGCGCCTGCATCTAGCTCGAAGCGCAGCAGCTTGTCCGAGCCTTCGACGAATTCGCAGGCCAGCACATGGCCGATACGCAGATCGAGCTTGGCGAAGTCGTCGATGCTGATGTGTTCGCTCTTCGCGGCGGCGGTGTCCACGGGAGCGGCTTTGGCAGGAGCGGCTTTGGCCGCGGCCTCGGCATCGGTGGGGGAGAGCGGAGTCGAAGCCCCTCCCGCAACGGGTTTGAGCGATTCTTTCGAGGCGTCGGTCATGGCGTCGATCTGTTTCGGGTCGATGCGGGTGAATAGCGGGGCATAGGCGTGGATGCTGTGATCGAGCAGCGGGTGGTCGAGATCTTCCCAAAACGAGACAGGCGCGTTGAGGAAGGCCTCCGCCTGAGCGGCGACATCCGGCAATACCGGTTTCAGATAGGCCGCGAGCAAACGGAACAGATTGAGCGCGGTCGTGCAGACCGCCTGCAGACGGTTTGGATTATCTGATTGATCGAGTTGTTTGGCGATCTGCCATGGCGCGCTGTCGGCGACGTAGGCGTTGGCCTCGTCGCAGGCTTCCATGATCGTGCGCAATGCGGCAGCGGGATTGTTCGCGGCATAGGCTTCGACGATCGCGTCGCGACGCGCAAGCGTTGCGGCGTATAGCGCCGCGCCGCGACCAGGCTCCAGCGCGACGCCGAGCCTGCCGCCGGCATGCTTGACGATAAATCCCGCGCAGCGGCTGGCGATATTGACGAACTTGCCGACGATATCGCTGTTCACGCGCGCGACGAAGTCGTTGAGGTTCAGGTCGAGATCGTCGACGCCGCCCGATGATTTCGCCGCGTAGTAATAGCGCAACGCCTCCGGCGGCAGCCCGGCATCGGCATAGGTTTTCGCCATCACGAAGGTGCCGCGCGATTTGGACATCTTGGCGCCGTCGACGGTGAGATAGCCATTGACGTGCAGCCGCGTCGGTGTGCGGAACCCCGATCCTTTCAGCACCGCCGGCCAGAACAGACCGTGGAAGTTGACGATGTCCTTGCCGATGAAGTGATGCATTTCGGACTCGCCGTTCGCATTGCGCGCGGCCGCCGTGAATGCGTCGAAGTCGCAGCTTTTCGTAGCGCAAAGCGCTTTGAAGCTGCTGAGATAGCCGATCGGAGCGTCCAGCCAGACGTAGAAGTACTTGCCCGGTTGTCCGGGGATTTCGAAGCCGAAATAGGGCGCGTCGCGTGAGATATCCCAGGGGCGCAAGCCGCCCTCGGCGTCGAGCCATTCCTGCAGCTTGGCCTTCACGCCGGAAACGGCGACGTCGCCGGACAGCCACTCGCGCAGGAAATCGCTGAACTGGCCGAGTTCGAAAAAGAAATGTTCGGATTCGCGCAGTTCGGGCGTTTCGCCGCTGAGCACCGAACGCGGGTCTTTCAACTCGGTTGGCGCATAGGTCGCGCCGCAGACTTCGCAATTGTCGCCGTATTGGTCGGCGCTGCCGCAGTTCGGGCAGTCGCCCTTGATGTAGCGGTCGGGCAGGAACATGCCCTTGGCCGGATCGTAGAACTGCTGCACGGATCTGCGGCCGATATGGCCGTTGGCGAGGAGACGTTCGTAGATCGTTTCGGTGATCGCGCGATTGCCGGCGGAGTGGGTCGAGTCGTAGTGATCGAACGCCACGCCGAAGGCGGCGAAGTCGCGCTCATGAGCGGCCTGCACATCGGCGATGAAGGTTTCGGGGCTGACGCCGGCTTTTTCCGCCGCGAGCATGATCGGCGTGCCGTGGGTGTCGTCGGCGCAGACGAAATGCACCATGCCGCCGGCCATGCGCCGCGCCCGCACCCAGATGTCGGCCTGGATGTAGCCCACCAGGTGGCCCAAGTGGATCTGACCGTTGGCGTAGGGCAGTGCGTTGGTGACGAGTGCGGGACGGAGCGGCATCGGAAGCGGGAGGGAAAGAGGGCGGGCGATTATCGCATGTGCCCACCGCCGTCCCCTGCACGGTCGATGCGGTTATTCGCGCACCCAGACCTGGGTGCGGCCGAGCAGGGACAGACCGAGAAAACCTCGGACTTCGAGCTTCTTGCCGTCAGCGATCGGCGTCATCTTCACCGAGTATTCCTTGCCATTCTCGGGATCGAGAATCCGGCCTCCGCTCCAGACGCCGTTTTGCGGTTTCAACCCCCAGGCGATGGTCATGCCCAGGATCGGCTTGCCTCGACGCGCACCCTGGCACCGGTCGCAGAGCGGATTAGGCCCGTCCTTGGTATCCAGGATCTGCACGATTGTCGCGCTCAACGCGCCATTGGCGCCCGCTGCGATGTCGATCACCGCCTTGGGCTTGCCGCTGGCGTCATCGATGCTGCGCCAACGCCCGATCGGAGTGAGCGCGGTTCGCTGATCTTTGCCGGCCGTTCGCGCCGACGTCGCGGCCTGTTGCGCGGGCGAGGCTAGGGGCAGGGCGATGATCAACGTGGTGGCGAAGACGAATGCGGTGGCGCGCAGAGAGCAAAGACGTTTGGACATGATGCTTGGAATCCGATGGTCCGGAAACGAAGACGGCCCGTCGCCGGGCCGTCGGGTGCCGCAGTGGACACGAATCAGGGTTCGCGGGTCCAGATCTGGTGCTTGCAGATCGGGCCGAGGCAGCCGGAGACTTCGAGCTTCTTGCCGCCATCGAGCAGGCGGGCCTTCGAACCGTAGGTCTTGCCCTTGTCCAGTTTCAGCACGGTGCCGCCGCTGAAGCTACCGTCGCCGTTCGGCTTCTGATTCCACATGATCACCATGCCCTCGATGGGCTTGCCCTTCTTGTCGCCTTTGCATTCGGTGCAGATCGCGTCGGGCTTGAACAGCGTTTCGAGCACCTTGGCGGCGTAGGTGCCGCCTTTGGCTTCGTAGACTTCGACGATCAAGCGGGGTTTCTGGGTTTCCTCGTCGTAGGTCTTCCAGCGCCCGACCGGCGTGTTTTGCGCCGAGGCGGCGAAGGACAGCGCCAGCAGCGGCAAGGCGAGCATGGCGAACATGGCTTTGATACGCATCTTTATCCCCTCCCGAGGGACGATCGACTGATATTGGCCCGGATGCCGGCCTGAACCGCTCCGGGGCACGCCTTTATACCGCATCCGGTCGGGTATGGAAGCGGGATGACCGGCTGATTCAGCTGCCGTGAGACGCGGAGCCCCGGCGTGCGCCGGGGCTCCGACTGAGGTGCGAGCGATCCGATCCGGCGAAGACGCCCGGATGGGGCGCCGGCCTCAGAACGTAATGCTCCAACTGTTGATGTAGCCGATATCGGCGTTCGCCTGATCGGCCACGCGCAGATTCCAGGTGCCGTTCAACGCTTCGCTCGAAAGATTCACGGTGTAGGTCTGGTTGATATTGTCGGTGCTGCCGCCAGCGCGGTTGTGCAGCACGTAGGTGCTGCCGTCCGGCGCGACCAAAGTCACCACCAGGTCACCGATATAGGTGTGCACGATGTTCACCGCCACCGGGGTGGTGGCCTGACCGTTGCCGGTGCGACCGGAGACCGTGATCGGACTGTTGACCGTGGTGTTGTCGCGGATCTGGACATCCGTGCCGTTGGTGTAAGTCTGGGTGGCGACCGCGGTGCCGGTGAAATTCTGGCCGGTCACGTTGGCGCCGTTGACGGTCACGCTACGGGTGGCGGGTGAGAAGGTGTAGCCGCTGCGCGAAGGCGTCAGGGTGTAGGCGCCGTTGCCCAAACCGGTCAACGTATACGCGCCGGAAGCATTGGTCGTCGCGCTCGCCGAACCATTGCTCACGACGACGCCACTGATGGCCACGCCTGCGCTGGTGGTGATGGAACCCGAGATGCTGAAATTCCCGCCGGGCGCCGCACCGATACCGTCGAGGGTCTGCGCGCCGCTGCCGCTGGGGTCGAGCCAGTTGCTCAGACGGGTGGCGTTGGTGCCGCCGCCTGTCCACGACACGGATAACCGACTGTAGTAGTCGGCTTTCGAGCTGTCGGCGACTGTGCAGGACGAAGGGCCGCCGTGGAGCTGGCCGATCACGCGTTTCTCGGGACTGTAGAGGGGCGAACCGGATGAGCCGGGCTCGGTGACGCCGATGCCCGGAATCCAGCGGACAAAGATGTGCGAGCCGTCGCCGGGCGAGGTCGGATTGGCGTTGGAGCCGCCGTAGCTGGTGGTCCGCGTGGCGGTGGTGGAATGGCTGATGCGCTTTTCCGCGCCGCTGGGATGATGGATGCCGGTGGCGCCGGTGAAGTCGATGCTGCGGCGATCCCAACCGCTCCAATACAAGTTGTAGGCGGCCGGGGCCGGGTCGTCGAGTTCGACCAGGGTGAAGTCGCTGGCCGCATTGGCGGAGCGGAAGAACGCGCCGGTCAGCGATTGCGCCAGCGAGCCGTTGCCGTTCTGGCCGCTGGCGGCGCTGCCCGGTACGCGGCAAGTCGAGTTCTGATAATTCCAATAGGTGACCAGCGAAGCTGCGTTGGCGCTGGTGATGCCGCAGTGATTCGCGGTGAGGAAAAACATCTTGCGGTCGTTGGCGGTGTTGTTGATCAGGCTGCCGCTGCAGAAGATGCTGCCCCCAGTAGAGATCGCCGCGGAGGACCGGATCTGGTCGCGCCAGAGATCTCCTTCCGGGCAGACGACGTCGACGTTGCAACTCCCCGAAATGCCAAGCGCGCCGACGCCATCGCGTTGACCTGCTGCCAGGCGGGTGAAGCCGATGTAGTCGTGGCCGACCTGGGTCAGGCGCAGCCTGAGTTGGTTCCGCGCCGCATTCGGAACCACCACTTCGATCACCGCCTGATCACCGCTGACCACTGGCGTCCACAATTGACCGTGGGATTCGTTGTCGGCGGCGGTGAAGCTGCGTACTTCGGCGGCGCCGGAGGTGCGCGTCTGTGTGACGGGATAAACCAGCAGGCGCCCTCCGGCCGGCATCGAATATTCGCTGAAGCCGAAATTCAGCGACAGCGCGCCGGGCGAAGACACGCGCAGGCGCCAGATCATGTGGTCGGCATCGAGCGCTTCCCATTGCCCGGCGTCTGCCGGCGTGTAGTTCACCACGATCGGCTGCGCGTAACGCACCGGCAGGCCGCGTTGCTCGCGTTGCAGATCTTCGGTTCTGAGCCGGGCGATATCGATCGCGGGCATGTTGCGCACTTCGACCGTGTTCAATGCCTGGATCGCGTGATCGAACGCGGCCGGGCGCATATCGGCAGCGGTTGCAGCGGCGGAACCGCCGCACAGCAGCGCTGCGCATACCAAGGCCTTCATCTTCATGGTGCTCACTCCTTGTGTTGGATCGAATGGCGTCGTGACGAAGCCGCTCCCCTGGCGCGGCCATGACCGCGCGGTCGTCCTTGCCTGACTTGGTGGTGGATGCTGCGGCGCAGCGAGTCGCGATATCGCCGCGAGAGGATCTTCGCGCCGCCGCCCACACCGCACGCGAACCGCGTGCGGCAGCCGCACTCTAGCGCGTGCATGCTTTTGCGCAATCGCTGCTTAGGCGTCTTGCGTCACACTTCGCGATGCCGGCGTGCGCTTATACGCAATCGTCATAACGCTGGTTGGATACGGCGGCGACACGCGCCGTCGTATCGCGGATTCTTGATGGAATGACGCATGGCAGCCGCGCCGCGCGTACCCACAGCGTTCAAGTTTGTGCGGCGCAAAAAAGAGCCCGGCTCGCGCCGGGCTCCTGAAACCATCGCAGTGGGAGCGGATTACTTGAACTTGTATTCGAACTGCGCCGAAACTTCGCGGCCCACCGGGCTGAACGCGCGCCAGAAGTACGGGTAGCTGTTGAAGCCGTCGTCCTGCGGGTGATACGTGTTGAAGATATTGTTGACGAACAGGGTGACGGTCGCCTTGTCGGTGATCTTCTTGCCGATATTGGCGTTCCACAGGAAGTATGGCGAAGTCCGATCGGTTTCCTGCCAGTTCGGCACGCTGCCGTAGCGCGACATGAACAGGTTCGTACGCCAGTCGCCCTTCTGCCAGGACATCGACGCGCGGATGCGGCTGCGGAAGTCGAAGTTGCCCGGATCATCGCGCCAATCCTTCTGCACCGGGTCGGTGGCGAAGGACTGCAGTTCGCTGTTCAGCGTGTGCGACCACTCGATCTGGAAGCCGAAGTCGCCGAAGCGTTCGGTATCCAGACGGTACTGGGCCTTGGCGTCGATACCGGCCACGCGCTGGAAGGCCTGGTTGACCGGGCCGCTGCGGATGTTGGTCACGCGGTCGGTCGGCTCGCCCGGCGCCGGGGTACGGGTCACGCGGCTGATGATTTCTTGGCAGAACGCGGAGTCCGGAGCGAAGGGGTAGGGCTGACGGGTGCGGGTCAAGCCGGTGCGGCAACCGCCCTCTGCGTCGAGGATGAAGGCCGACGACAGCGTGGTGACCGCGCCTTCCAGCTCGATGTCGTAGTAGTCCACCGACAACGACAGATCGTCCATGATGTCCCAGACGAAGCCGTAGGTGAGCGACTTGCCGGTTTCCTCTTCAAGCGTCGGCTCGCCGCGGCTGGTGGCGAACATCGAATAGATGAACGTCGTGGTGGCGCAGTTCGCGGCGCCCGGCGTGCCGCCGGTGAACAGGCAGCGATAGGTGTCGAGCGCATTGCCGAAGCTGCCGCTGCCTTCGTTGTAGACGAAGTGCATGTCCGGGGCCTTGAAGCTGGTCGAGTAGTTACCGCGGACCAGCAGCGAATCGAACGGACGCCATTCGAGACCGGCGGCCCAGGTGCGCGCATCGTCGACGTTGGTGATGTCGTCGTATTTGTCGAAGCGGCCGGCCAGACTCATCTTCAGCGAATCGAGCACCGGAATGCTCAACTCCGCGCCGATCGCATAGCGGTCGCGATCGCCGCCGCCATTGGTGCCGGTGAGGTTGTAGACCGTGCGGTTGGTCGGCAGGATGCCGGCCGGAGAATTCAGGTCATAACCCTGCTGGGTGACTTCCGCCACCGCCGCGAAGCCGATCGGGCCAGCCGGCAGATCGAACAGATCGCCGCTGAGCACGAACTGGCCTTGATTGACCCACGAATCCGCCTCGTACTTCAGGATCGAGGCCATGCTCCAGTATTCGGCTGGCGTGATTGGACGGTAGTAGCGATCGAGATTGATCAGATAACGCGGCGTGCCGGTGGTATTCAGGCGCGGGCCGAAGAAGAAGTCGGTCATCGCCGAACCGTCGAGGCGCGGGCGCGTGCGTGTGGCGCGGTAATCGGCGCGTCCCAGAGTCAGATCCCAGTCGAAGCGCTCGGCGAAGGTGCCGCGCAGGCCGAAAGCGAGATCCAGCGATTTTTCATCGAACTTCTGCAGGGTGTTCTCGATGCCGCCGACTTCCTGCGGGGTGAAGATGCGCTGCACCTGCACGTTGCCGTTGATGGTCGGGTTGGTGGCGAAGAAAGTCGCGACCGTGCCGGTGCCATCGATGTGCGGGCCGCCGATGAATTCGAGGCCGCCGGTCAGCTTGGACTTGGAGTGGTAGCCCATCAGGCTGGCCCAGGCTTCCATTCCGTTATTGAACTGCCAGGTGCCGTACAGATAACCGGAGAGGTCGTTGTTGCCGTTGGTGATGGACTGATAACCGACATCCTTAAAGTAACCGCAGGTGGTGCCCTGGTTGAACGGGTTGCCGTTCAACACGCCGCGGAAATTCCAGGTTACGAACTCGCCGAAGAAGCGCTCGCAGGTGCCTGCGGGCTGCGTGATGATGTTGACCGACCCCGCCGGCAGACCGGTGCGCAGGATGCGCACGGTGCCAACCGGCTGGATGCCGACCACGGCCGGCGGCAGCGGATTGTCTTCGCGCGAATCCATGAAGTCGCGCTGGTAGGCGTAGATCGGTTCGTCGGTGTAATGCTCGACCGCGTAGGTCAGGCTCCAGTTGTCGCCGGTCTTGCCGCCGACCCACTGCAGATCGCTGTAGTCGCCGCCGCCGGTGGTGGTCGTGCCGGCGCGCAGTTTGAACACGTCGCCTTCGTAATTGCGCTTGAGCACCACGTTGATCACGCCCGCGACCGCGTCGGAGCCGTAGATCGCCGAAGCGCCGCCGCTGAGGATTTCGACGCGCTCGACCGCGGCGGTCGGGATATTGCCGAAGTTCTGGAAGTTGCTCTGACCGTTGTACGGGAACGGATAGTCGGCGGCGCGGCGACCGTTGATCAGCAGCAGCGTACGGCCGGCGCCGAGACCACGCAGATTGATCGGGCTGCCGTTCGGTGTGAAACCGCCGGCCGAATTCAGTTCGTTCTGGGTCGAGCCCGCGTTCTGGGTGATCGTTTCCAGCGCTTCGGACACGGTGACGAAGCCTTCCTTCTGCAACTGCTCCGTCGAAATGATCGTCACCGGCGACGGACCTTCGACTTCGGCGCGCTTGATGCGGCTGCCGACGACTTCGATCTTGTCGAGTTCGGTCTGTTCTTGCTCGGAGGCCTGTGTCTGTTCCTGTGTGTCCTCGTCGCTGTCCTGGGCCAGCGCCACACAAGCCAGCGGAATCAGAAGGGTCGCCAGAATGGCGGATGTGAGTTGGCTGCGCCGCAGCCCGCGGTGCTTACGAGAAGTCATGGATGTCCCCGAGATAGTCCGAGATAGATTAAGTCGTCAGTCTTTGATGCCGTAACGGTTGCCCCATGGCGAACTAATGCCCCCGTCCGCCTTGACCCCAGAACTTAACACGCAATTAACGCAGCTGTCATCTGCAGGTGAAGGATGAAAGTATTGATCAGATTTGGCGAAAACCGCCTCCGGCCGGGCCATGCCGGCCTCGGCCCGGTCTGGTGCCCGCCGGGCCAGCCGGGGACAATACGAAGATGACTACGCCCCCGCCGACCCGCCTCGCCGCGCACGCCGTCCAGCCCAACCTGTCTCCGCTGCCCGCAATCCGCAACATCATCGCCATCGGTTCAGGGA
>SSEV01000055.1 GCA_008015095.1 Lysobacteraceae bacterium
GTGGAGGCCGTTGGCGTCGCGGAACGCCGTCGGTCCGTCGTTCCGCGACGCCAACGGCCTCCACTGCGGTACGCCGGGCAACGTGATTCGCAACTGCGTCCCGTTCAACCTGTTCGGCGGCCCGGATCTGGGCGTGGCGGCCGGCGTGCTCAGCGCCGCAGAACGCGACGCGATGATCAACTACGTCAGCTACACCAAGAACGAGTTCGCGGAAAACAACACCAAGGATTACTTCGCCAACCTGTCGGGTTCGCTGGCCGATCTGCCGGCCGGTCCGCTGGGCTTCGCGGTGGGCTTGGAACATCGCCGCACGTCGTACGTCAACCAGCCCGACGCGCTGGTCGCCGGCGGCGGCTCCTCGGACAACTTCAGCGAACCGACCCGCGGCAACGTCAACGTCGATGAAGTCTATGCCGAGTTGAACATTCCGATCCTCGCGGACATGCCCGGCTTCAAGTCGCTGGAGCTGAACCTGGCGGCGCGCAAGTCGGACTACGACGCATCGGGCTTCTTCGGCGGTAGCACCATCTCGCCGGATATCGGCGGCGACACCTCGAAGAAGATCGGCCTCAAGTGGCAGGTGTTCGACGATCTGATGCTGCGCGCCACCTTCTCGGAATCGTTCCGTGCTCCGAGCGTGACCGACCTGTTCGCCGGCGGCTCCGAGAGCTTCCCGCAGGCGGCCGACCCCTGCAACACCTTCAACTACGGCAACGCCGCGACCGATCAGGCGCAGTGTAATGCCGACGGTGTGCCGGTGGGCGGCGTGGCCCAGGCCAACTCGCAGATCCGCTCGCTCACCGGCGGTAACCCGCAGTTGACGCCCGAGTTCGGCGACACCAAGAGCTTCGGTATCGTCTACAGCCCGAGCTGGGCCGAAGGCCTGAACTTCACCCTCGACTGGTACAACATCCAGCTTGAGCAGGTGATCTCGTTCCGCGGTTCGCAAGCCGTGCTCAACGCCTGCTATCTCGACATCGGCGCCGTGGGCGGTCCGGTCGACGCGGCGCAGAAGGCGCTGTTCTGCTCCTTCGTCGGTCGCGATTCGACCGGCGCGATCCTCGATCTGCGTCAGTCCAGCTTCAACCTGCTCGAAGCGGAGCTGGAAGGCTACGACTTCCAGGTCACGTACCAGCTGCCGGACACCAAGTGGGGCTCCTTCGCTTGGCAATGGGATACCACCTACCAGACCGACAACAACTTCTTCTCGAATGGTGTCGGCACCTACAACGGCACCCCGACGTGGCGTCTGCGTTCGAACATCCTGACCACCTGGAAGAAGGGTGACTGGGATGCGGCTTGGTCGATGCGCTACTACTCGGCTCTGGAAGAACCCTGCTTCGGCGGTGGCTATTTCGAGTACGGCATCACCCCGACCGATATCTGCCCGGATAGCGGCATCAACGAAATCGGCCGGCGCCTGTATCACGACGTCCAGGTCGGCTGGAAGACGCCGTGGAATGGCAAGGTCGCCGTCGGCGCCCGCAACATCTTCGGCAAGGAACCGCCGATCACCCGCAACTCGTTCGCGCATTCGTTCGATGGCGCATACGACCTGCCGGGCGGTGGCTTCTTCTACCTGCAGTACAACCAGAAGTTCTGATCGCTTCCGGTTCGCGTGTCGAAAACGGCCCCCGCAAGGGGGCCGTTTTTTATGTCCGAAATCTCTTTCTGATATCCGCAGCACACGTAAATGTCTCCATCGTGCGGGTTGCGCTCTATGAAGCACACGCATTATCAGAAACCGCTAGAGTGTTTTTGATTTAAATATAAACACCTAGTACGCTATCTCCGTTCTGGAGCCGGAGGCAAGCGATGCAGGCCTACTCGCAAGATCTTCGTGATCGTGTTCTGGGCGCGCTGCAGCGCGGAGAAAGACCGACCGACATTGCTCGACGCTACGAGGTCAGTCGCCTGTGGGTGTACCAGGTGCGCAAGCGCTGGGAAATGACAGGACAGCGTCATAGCTTGCCGGTCGGTGGGCACCGCCGCTCAAGGATTGCCCACAGAGAAGCCGACATTCGTCGATGGATTGAAGCGACTCCAGACATCACATTGGCTGAACTGAGTGAACGGCTGGCCGCAGAAGGGATTCAGATCAAGGCACCCGCACTGTGGCATCAGCTCGACAAGTGGGGCCTTAGTTTTAAAAAAAACTCTGCACGCCAGCGAGCAGTCACGCGAAGATGTACAGCAGGCGAGGGCTGAATGGCGGCGTGGACAGACGGCGCTCGACCCACGTCGCCTGGTCTTTCTGGATGAGACCTGGGCCAGCACATGCATGACCCGTTTGCGTGGCCGCTCTGTTCGCGGTACGCGATGCATCGCATCGGCTCCTCATGGACATTGGAAGACCACGACCTTCATCGCAGGCCTGCGTCAGCATGCCATCACCGCGCCGATGGTGCTCGACGGCCCAATGAATGGTGCCGCCTTCCTGGCCTATATCCGCACTTGGCTATGCCCTACGTTGCAGCCCGGCGATATCGTCGTGGCGGACAACCTGTCCTGTCACAAGGTGGTTGGCATCAGGGAAGCTATTGAAGCGGTTGGAGCCACACTTTGCTATCTGCCGCCGTATTCTCCCGATCTGAATCCGATCGAAAAGATGTTTTCCAAGCTCAAGGCGATGCTACGTAGGGCGGCCGTAAGAACGATAGATGCGCTCTGGGATGAAATCGGAAGGCTCATCGATACGGTGACACCACAAGAATGCAGCAACCACTTCGCATCTTCTGGATATGTAAACAAATAAATCGAAAGTGCTCTGGCGCAGCCACGGGTGGCTGCACCGACGAAACGAGCGCGTAAGCGATGGATGCGTCGTGAGCAAGTCCAGGCATGGACCGGACTCGGGACTTGACTACGCAGGCAGACGCCAGCGCGAACAGCCGTGCGGACCGCGAAACAGCGAGTCGCATGGATGCGGCGAGTCAAACCGCACAGGGCATGCGTTTTTCAACAACCGGCCGGAGGCACCTCCCCGGCAAGCAGCTTGCACGGCGCGGGGCGGATACGGCTTTCGGCGGAATTCATCCCTCGCGTCGGAACCATGCATTGAAGGCGATCGTGATCCGCTGCCCTGCTCCGTGGAATGGCGTGACGTAATGGCCAAGCCAGGACGGAAAGAACACAAGCCGGCCGGGAATCGGGCTAAGCACGTAATTGCCATGCGAGAAGGGCCAGCGCAACACACCGTTGGCCGAATCGAGAAATGTGTTGGCCGCCGCTTGCGGATGCGGAAACACCAAGCACCCGTTGTTCGAGAAATGCTCGTCGGGCTGTCCGTCGGACACGCAATAGACGCCAGACCAACTCGCCATCGGATGATTGTGATACCCGAAATAGCCGCCGCTGCGGGTCACATGAAACCAGGTCTGGCTGGAAATCTGCAGCCCTTGCGTGCCTTGCGCGATCTGCGGATTGATCTCGCACAGAAATTCGCGCAAAGCGCCCCAGGCGAAGGCCCGTAATTCCTGCACGCAGGGCTCGTTGCGGGCGAAAAAATCGAATTCGCTTTCGAACAGCCCAGCGGGCTGATGCACCACCGGCTCTGGATTGCGATAACCGGCGCCCTGCGCTTCCAGAGCGAGGATCAGCTCGGACAAGGCCGCATTGAGCGCCGACGGATCGGGGTAATGCGCATCACCAAACGGAACGGCGAACGCGGGATAGACATTGACGGGCATGATCGCTCCGATGCAGGTGACTCGCGCGCCGATCCGGCCGTATTCGATGGTCCTGCTCTCCGATCGAATGCCGGCCGCTTCGCATCCGGCGTATCAGCGTCGAGATCTGCATTGACGTTGAGACAGGATGGGACATGGACAAGATAGCCCAGGCCGGATGTCCGCGCCTACCGCATCGGATCAAATTCCGGACAAAAACATCGGGGCAGCAAGTAAGTAATGGCGCTGACAAGACCTTGCAGCAGGGCCGCCGCGATGTCTTGTGAGACGCCGCGAACGGCTTGCGGATTCAGGCTAAGCCATGTTGCGCCAAGCGGTCGAGCATAGGGCCCAGGTGCGATTCATAGGCCCGCCAGATCCCGCCGCGGTTGGTCATAATCCCCTGGCGTACTTGGTTCGAGCTGGCCGTAGCCACCATGCCGGACGCACGGTCCACCTGCAGCATGTCGGGACGGAAATCGAATCCGCAATGCTCCGCGATCCGTCGCGCCTGCGTTTCCGGTTCGGACACCATCGCATCGTAATCGATATCGAATACCCGCCCGGGCAAGACTTCGCGCCAATGCGCCATCAGCTCGACATAGGCCTTGTAGTAATCGGCCATTTCGATCTGATCGTAGGAATACGCGGCCTCGTGGGTGAACAATGTGCGCAGATTCGAAAAACAGGTGTCGGCCGGATTGCGGCGCATATGCAGCAACCGCGCCTGCGGCAGCGCCTTGGCGATCGGCCCGAGCAGGATGAAATTCGGATTCATTTTCTCGGTCACGAAGCGACGGCCGTGACTGCGTACCGTCATCGAGTCCAGAAAGCCGGCGCCGATCGCGCGATAGTCGTAGCCACGGGCGCGATCGACGATGACCTGATCGGCGATCACATTGCAGCCATGATCGGCCGCGATGCGCAGTTGCGCCGAGAAGCTGTAGGTTTCGCCGGCATCGGCGACATCCGGATGCCCGGAAAGGATGCGTTCCAGCAGTGTGGTGCCGCTGCGATGCAGGCCGACGATGAACAGCGGCACCGGCGAGGACGCGCCCGCCGACGTCGCATTTGTTGGCATCGCGTCCTTCGGCGGACCGGCCGCGCAGAATGCCGCGTCGAAAATCTCGCGCAACGTCGCGAACATCGCCAAGGTCTGGGCGTGATCGTAGGGTTGTTGCGCGCGCCGTGCCCGGCAGGCGCGCTCCAGCGCTTGCCAGGCGCCGTCGTAATCGCGCAACTCGTGCAGTTCGTTGTGCAACGCGTAGGCGAGATGACTTTCGTCCTTGACCGTCAACCCTGGTTGCGCGGGCAGCTTGCGCAAGGCATCGACATGATTGTTGACGGCGTCGATCTTCGCCACCCGCGACAACACCGAATACACCGAAGCGAAGGTCGGGCGGATTTTCAGCGCGCGTTCGAAAGCTTCCGCCGCAGCCTCGGAACGACCCGCGAACATCAGGGTCAATCCGTGCATGTTATGGGCTTCGGCGAGGTCCGGACGCAGCTTCAGCGCGTGCTCGATCCAGCCCAAAGTCTTCTCGTGCAAGCCCGCGCTGGCGAAGAACGAAGCCAGATCGATCAATCTTTCCGCCGGAACCTGCCCGGCCAATCCGGTCCGTTCGATGTAATCCAACAGCTCGGGAAGCGCTTCGAAGCGACGCAACCGCCGCGCCACCGACATCCCCGCCATCGGTGGAATGCCGACGACTCGCGCGGCTTCGATCGTGGCTTGGCGGGCGTCACGGTAAGCGTCGAGTTTTTCCTTGGCCAGCGACAATTCCAACCAGGCCGGCACGAACCCGCGATCGTGATCGACGATGGCCTCGTAGGCGGCGATGGCCTGCCGCCATTGCTGCAGTTGGGTATAACGCTGGCCTTGTTGCCAAAGCGCCTGCTGTTTGCTCGACATCGTCAATGGACCGGGCTCGTGCGGGGTATGGTTCGTGCGGCATGATCCGTGCGGCGCGACCGCCTCAACGACCAAGCTCGGCGAGGATGCGCGCTTGCTCGGCCTTCAATGCCGCGGGCATGCGCGGGCCGTATTCGTCGAGGTATTGCCCGATGCTGGCGAATTCCGCGCGCCAACCTTCCTGATCGATGCCGAATAGTTTATCGCGGGCTTCATCGCTGAGATCGATTCCGTCCAGATTGAGATCGTCAGGCTTGGGCAGCGCGCCGATCGGCGTTCGCACCGCATCGATTTCGCCATCCACACGCCGGATCATCCACTCGAGTACGCGCAGATTGTCGCCGAAGCCGGGCCACAGGAATTTGCCGTCTTCGCCCTTGCGGAACCAATTGACATGGAAGATGCGGGGCAGTTTCGAGACCCCGCCGAACGACAGCCAGTGCGTGAAATAGTCGGCGAAGTTGTAACCGCAAAAGGGCTTCATCGCCATCGGATCGCGACGCATGACGCCGACCGCGCCGGTGGCGGCGGCGGTGGTTTCCGAGCCCATCGCCGCGCCGACCAGCACGCCGTGGGTCCAGTCGCGCGCTTCGAACACCAGCGGCACGAGCGAAGCGCGGCGACCACCGAACACGATCGCGCTGATCGGTACGCCTTGCGGATCTTCCGCTCTGGGCGAATACGAGGGGCATTGTTTCGCGCTCACGGTAAAGCGCGAATTCGGATGTGCGGCCGGCCGTTTAGCCGCATCGTATGCCTCGCCCCGCCAGTCGATGGCTGGCGTCTGCCCATTCTGCCGGCCTTCCCACCACGGCTGATTGTCCGCAGTCAA
Source organism: Lysobacteraceae bacterium (assembly GCA_008015095.1). Classification (GTDB taxonomy): domain Bacteria; phylum Pseudomonadota; class Gammaproteobacteria; order Xanthomonadales; family Xanthomonadaceae; genus Lysobacter_I. The sequence goes on from SSEV01000055.1 coordinate 6,413, forward strand.
ACCGACGTTAGTGAAAATGGTGTTGCTGCGTACCGTGGCCAATGCATTGGGATTGGAGTTGATGCTGGTTCCCGGTGCGACACCGAAAAACCCGGCCTCTGGATTGATCGCATATAAGCGGCCGTCTGCGCCGGGACGCATCCAACAGATATCGTCGCCGATGGTCCAGACCTTCCAACCATCGCGACGATAGCCTTCGGGCGGGATCAGCATCGCCAGATTGGTCTTGCCGCAAGCGCTTGGGAATGCGGCCGCGATGTAATGGGTGTCGCCGCGCGGGCTTTCGACGCCGAGGATCAGCATGTGTTCGGCAAGCCAACCTTCGCCGCGCGCCTGATACGAGGCGATACGCAACGCATGACATTTTTTGCCGAGCAGGGCATTGCCGCCATAACCCGAGCCGTACGACTTGATCGTCAGCTCTTCCGGGAAATGCATGATGAAACGGCGATTGGGATCCAGCTCGCCGATCGAGTGCACGCCCTTCACGAACGCGCCATCGGCTTCGATCCGTGCGAGCGCGGCGTCCCCCATCCGGGTCATCATCCGCATATTGACCACGACGTACGGGGAATCTGTGATCTCCACGCCACAACGCGATAGCGGCGAATCGATCGGCCCCATGCAATACGGAATCACGTACATCGTGCGCCCGCGCATGCAGCCTTCGAACAACGCGTCCATCTGCGCATGCCCCTCTTCGGGCGGCATCCAGTGGTTGTTCGGGCCTGCGGCGTCCGCATGCGTCGTGCAGACATAGGTGAGGTGTTCGACCCGGGCCACATCGTCGGGATGCGAGCGATGCAACCAACTCCCCGGGTTGGTGTGCTCGTTGAGGCGGATCAATGTGCCATCGCGCTCCATCGCCGCAAGCAGGGCGTTGTTCTCCGCTTCGCCGCCATCGCACCAGTGCACAGCATCCGGTCGGACGAGTCTGACGACCTCGTCCACCCAGTCGTTCAGGCGTTTCAAGCGAGTAGGCATGGGATGGGGTACGACGCTGGCATTCATTCGGACAAGGTCTCAAGCGCGGGTCAGAGGCGGGATCAGAGTCACCATCACGTGTTCGACGTAGGACTCGAATTCATCGTGGGCGAGACGAGTGGAATGCAACTGCAGACTCAGTTGCAGAAACCCGACATAAGCGGCGTAGGCCAAACGAGCGCGGTGTTGTGCTTCGACGCGCGTCATGCCGGCCTGACGGAAAGAGGCGGCGAGATAATCCAGGCGTCGTTGCGATACGCGGCCGATGACGGGGCCGACCGCGGGATGATCCAGCGCTTTCAGCAACTCGCTGTAGATCTTGTGCGACTTGACCTCGTGCGCGACGGTCTGGAACAGCGCCCGCAAGCGCTGGCGGGGATCGCTGATCGCTTCAAGCTTGCCGAACACGGTTTCCTGCTCGACGACCTCCCAGCGCTCCAACGCAGCCGATAACAGCGCGTCTCGGGAAGGGAAATGCCAATAGAAGCTGCCCTTGGTGACTCCCAGGCGGCGGGCCAGCGGCTCAACCGCCACCGCAGCCACCCCTTGCTCGGAGATCAAATCCAGAGCCGCCTGGGCCCAATCCTCGGCGCTCAGCCGCCCTTGTCGATCCGTTTTCATCGCGGTTTCAGTCATCTGCACAGTGTAACCATACGGATGCACACGGAAAAGTATCGAATGACTACGATTTCATTCAAAAACGCAATCTCCTGATTCTTTGATTGACAGCTCGGAACCGGCCTATCCATACTTGGGCGTATGGTTAGGCCGCGAGCGTCGTCCAGCGGTTCCTCAAACACCCACGCCGAGCCCAGACTCGCCGGAGCGTCTTATGAGTATCTCGATTCCTTTTCTCGCCATCCTGATCGCCGGCGCCTTCGCCGCCTATCACCGCTTGCGGCTCGCGATCTGGGCCGCGATCACCGCCACGATGCTGGTCGGCTGCTGGTTACTGGGCGCCAATCAAACCGCGACGCTGATCGCCTCTGCCTTCACCGCATTGGTCGCAGTCCCGTTGCTGATTCCGGCCACCCGCAAAGGCCTGATCACCGCGCCGCTGTTGAAGTTCTACACCAGACTGCTGCCGCCGCTCTCGGACACCGAACGCACCGCGCTGGAATCGGGCACCGTCGGTTTCGAAGGCGAGCTGTTCTCCGGCAAGCCCGACTGGAACAAACTGCTGTCGCAACCCAAACCGACGCTGACCCCCGAGGAACAGGCCTTCCTCGACGGTCCCTGCAGCGAAGTCTGTCGCATGACGAACGACTGGGAAGTCACCCACGTCCGCGCCGATCTGCCCCCGCAGGTGTGGGATTACCTCAAGCAGCACAAGTTCTTCGGCCTGAACATTCCCAAGGAATACGGCGGCCTCGGCTTCTCGGCGCTGATGAATCACAAAGTCATCCAGAAACTGGCGCCCACTTCGAGCGTGCTGAGCTCCACCGTCGGCGTACCCAATTCGCTGGGCCCCGCCGAGCTGCTGATGCATTACGGCACCGAGGAACAGAAGCGTTATTACCTGCCGCGTCTGGCCGACGGCCGTGAGATTCCCTGCTTCGCGCTCACAGGTCCGTTCGCCGGCTCCGACGCCACCTCGATTCCGGACTACGGCATTGTCTGCGAAGGCGAATGGAACGGCGCGAAGGTCGTGGGCATCAAGCTCACCCTCAACAAGCGCTACATCACCTTGGCGCCGGTGGCTACGCTCATCGGCGTGGCGTTCCGCATGTACGACCCGAACGGCCTGCTCGGCGAGAAGAAGGACATCGGCATTTCCCTCGCCCTGGTGCCGCGCGGCACGTCCGGGCTGGAGATCGGTCGCCGCCACTTCCCGCTGAACGCACCGTTCCAGAACGGCCCGATTCGCGGCAAGGATGTGTTCGTGCCGCTGAGTCAGCTGATCGGCGGCGAAGATTACGCCGGTCAGGGCTGGCGGATGCTGATGGAGTGCCTGTCGATCGGACGCTCGATCACTCTGCCTTCCACCGCCAGCGGCGGATCGCGCATGGGCGCGATCGTCACCGGCGCGTACGCGCGCATCCGCAAGCAGTTCGGCCTGTCGGTCGGTCGCTTCGAGGGAGTGGAAGAGGCGCTTGCTCGCATCGCCGGCCGCGCTTACGCCTGCAGCGCGCTCTCCGAAGCGACCGCCGCCGCGGTGGCGCGCGGGGAAAATCCGGCGGTGCCCTCCACTATCGCGAAATACCACTGCACCGAGATGGGTCGCGAAGTCTCGCGGGATGTCATGGACATCCATGGCGGCAAGGGCATCATCCTCGGCCCGCGTAATTACGCCGGACGCGGCTGGCAGGCGGCGCCGATCGCGATCACCGTCGAAGGCGCGAACATCATGACCCGCAGCCTGATGATCTTCGGCCAGGGCGCGATCCTGTGCCATCCCTGGGTGATGAAAGAGATGAAAGCAGCGCAGCTGGAAGATCCGAAGCAGCGCGTCGATCAATTCGATGGCGCGCTCTTCGGTCACATCGGCAATGCGCTGTCGAATGCGGTGCGCAGTTGGTGGTTCGGCCTGACCGGCTCCTATATCGGCGCCACGCCGGGCGGCGAATACACCCGCCGCTGTTATCGCAAACTCAATCGCTATTCGGCCGCGCTCGCGGTGATGGCGGACACCTCGATGCTGTTGCTCGGCGGGAAACTGAAGTTCAAGGAATCGCTGTCCGGCCGCCTCGGCGACGTGTTGAGCCATCTGTACATCGCCAGCGCTATGCTCAAACGCTACGAAGACCAGGGGCGCCCGACCGCCGATCATCCATTCCTGGCCTGGGCTTTCCATGACGCGATCCACCGGATCGAGCTGGCGCTCTCCGGCGCGCTGCGCAATTTCCCGATCCGTCCGATCGGTTGGCTACTGTGGCTGGTGATCTTCCCGTGGGGCCGCCGCGCCGAAGCGCCGAGCGATCGCTTGGGCCATCGTGCGGCCAGCCTGTTGATGACGCCTTGCGAAGCGCGCGACCGTTTGGCCGAGGGCCTGTTCCTCGAAGCCTGCGAGAACAATCCGGCCGGTCGCATCAACAGCTATCTGCCGAAAATGATCCTGGCCGAGCCGGTCGAGCGCAAATTCCTCAAGGCCTTGAA
>SSEV01000126.1 GCA_008015095.1 Lysobacteraceae bacterium
CACCGTACGGAGTCGGGGCCGGCGCCAGTGGTGAAAAGGCGCCAGGGGGCCGCAGGGCCTGGTGGTCGGGGGGGGCGCTCTGTTCTGGGGCTTGTACGAGCAAACCTACGGCCCCTGGGTGTTGATGGCCGATATCGGTATGGACCGCACCACGTTCGGGTACGAATGGACGGCCGGGCAGACCACGGCGATCGGCGCGCTGTTCGTGATCCTCTTCAGTTTTCCCTTCGCGTGGCTGTGGCCAACGCTCGACAAGCACGGGCTCAACCCCAGCTATCCGGCCAAGTTCGCCTGGGCGCTGGTGTTCTGCGGCGTGTCCTTCGGCATTCTGGCCTATGCCGCCGCGCATCCCGGCGAGAGCGGCAAGACCAGCCTGTGGTGGATGATCCTCGCCTATGCGGCGTTGGTCGTCGGCGAGATGGTGCTCTCGCCGGTCGGCCTGTCGGCGGTGACGCGGCTGTCGATTCCGCGCGCGGTCGGTCTGATGATGGGCGCTTGGTTTCTGTTCTCGGCTTTCGGCGAAATCATCGCTGGCCGGCTCGGCACATGGGCCACGATCGAACCCGACGCCGCCGGCCAGTACGACGTGCCGGCCGCCCTAAACCTTTACGTCGAGGTCTTCACCAAGATGATGTGGATAGGCATCGCCGCCGGCGCATTGCTGTTCCTGGCCACGCCGTTGCTCAAGCGTCTGACCCGCGAATAAGACCGGCCCTGCGATAAAACCTGCAATTAAGATCCGCCCTGCCGATGTCCGCCACGTCGGCAGGTTGCGGCGGGTGTTGCGGACGGCGCTGCGGATAGTGTCCGCTTCGCCGCGCATGGGAGAATGCGGCATGACCTCCCCGCACCGTGATCACGAACCCCAGGGTCATCGCGACCAACGCACGCCTGATGCGAGAGATGACGTTGCGCAGGATCGGCGACACCACCGCGATGGCGACCACGGCCACCGTCTTCATCACGAGCACCACAACGATCACGATCACGATCACGATCACGAGCACAAGCACGATCACGAGCACGACGGTCATCGCCGGTCGCGCCATGCATCGGGGCATTCGCATGGGCACGGTCACGGCTACAACGCCGGCACCCGCGCCTTCGCGATCGCGACGCTGATCAATCTGGCCTACACGGCGTTGGAAGCGGGGTATGGCTTCTACACGCAGTCGCTGGCCCTTCTTTCCGATGCACTGCATAACTTCGGCGATGTGCTCGGTCTGGCCCTGGCCTGGGGCGCGGCGACGCTGGCGCGGCGGGCGCCTACCGATCGCCATACCTATGGCTGGCGTCGCGCCACCCTGCTCTCGCCCTTGGTCAACGCCATGCTGCTGGTCGGCTTCAGCGGAGCGCTGGGATGGGAGGCGATTCGCCGCTTCGCCGAACCTCCGCAGATTCCGGCATTGCCCGTCATCGTCGTGGCGGCGATCGGAATCGCAGTCAATCTCGGCGCTGCCTGGTTCCTGCGCGATGGGCATGGACATGGCCACCATGCCGACCTCAACCGGCGTGGGGCTTTCCTGCATCTGCTCGCGGACGCGGCGGTCTCTCTGGCGGCGGCGGTGGCCGGATTCGGCATGCTATGGCTGGATTGGCGCTGGCTGGATCCTGCCACCGCGGCGCTGGTCGCGGTTGTGGTCGCGGCCGGCGCATTCGGCTTGTTGCGCGATGCCTTCGACGCGGCGATGGATGCGGTGCCGCGCGGCATCGATCAAGCCGAGGTGCACGATTTTCTCGCCGCCCAGCCAGGCGTCACCGCGGTGCACCATCTGCATATCTGGCCGCTGGGCGCAGGCGAGATCGCGATGACCGCGCATCTGGTGCGGCCGGTCGATCAGGATCGCGACGAGGCCCACCACGAAGACCACGACGCATTCCTCGATGCGCTGATTCGGGCGCTCGATACGCGCTTCGGCATCAATCATCCGACCCTGCAGATCGAGCACCGGGCGTCCTGCGATCACGACCGCCACTATCGGGCGCCGCACGGAGATGCGCCGTCCGCCGAGCCCGATCGCCAGCTTCGCATATAATCCCGCGGCTTACGCTTCGATTCGGCCCGAAAGCCGGGAGGAGCCTTCCGCAGGCGGCGCGCCGCTCCGGAATGAAACCCAAACGCAGCCGCATCAGCACAGGAGCCATCATGCTCAACGACATCAAGAAAGACGCGCAGACGCGCATGGCCAAGAGCGTGGAGGCATTGCGCCACGAGTTGACTAAGCTGAGGACCGGCCGCGCCACCACCGCTCTGGTCGACCATCTGAAGGTCAATTACTACGGCTCCGATATGCCGCTCTCGCAGGTGGCCACGATCGCGGTCGCGGACGCGCGTTCGCTGACGATCACCCCCTGGGAGAAGAACATGGTGGCTGCGGTCGAGAAGGCGATCTACGCCTCCGACCTGGGCCTGACCCCGAACACCGCGGGCACCGTGATCCGGATCAATCTGCCGCCCCTTACCGAAGAGCGCCGTCGCGAATTGTCCAAACACGTGCATCACGAGGGCGAAGAAACCAAGATCGCGATCCGTAACATCCGCCGCGACGCCAACCATCACGTGAAAGAGCTGTTGAAGGAAAAAAAGATCACGGAAGACGAAGAGCGCCGCAGCGAGGACGATATCCAGAAGCTGACCGACAAGGCGATCAAAGACGTCGACGACGTGGTCAAAGCCAAAGAACAGGAACTGATGGCCGTCTGAGCCGCAGGGCGATGAGCGCACCTCCAGGCTCCACGCGCGTTCCGCGCCATCTCGCCGTGATCATGGACGGCAATGGCCGCTGGGCCGAGCGCCGCCGCCGCCCCCGACTGATCGGTCATCGCGCCGGCGCGCGCGCGGTGAATCTGTGCATCGATTTCTGTCTGCAACGCGGGATTCAGGCGCTGACGCTGTTCGCGTTCTCCAGCGAAAACTGGGGCCGGCCCGAGGACGAAGTCGGCGGCCTGATGAAGCTGTTCCTCAACGCGCTCGAACGCGAAGTCGACGAACTGGACCGCCGCGGCGTGCGCCTGCGTTTCATCGGCGAAGGCGAACGTTTTCAGGCCGACATCCGTTCGCGCATGCATGAGGCCGAGCAGCGCACCCGCGCCAACCACGCCTTGCATCTGACCATCGCGGCCAGCTACGGCGGCCGTCAGGACATCGCGCACGCTGCGCGCGCGGTCGCGCGAGAAGTCGCAGCCGGCCGAGTGCGCCCCGATGACATCGACGAGGCCATGATCGGGCAATACATGGCGTTGGCCGATCTGCCGCCGCCGGATCTGTTTATCCGCACAGGCGGCGATCAGCGGATCAGCAACTTCCTGCTATGGCAGCTGGCGTATACCGAGCTGTGGTTCACCGAAGTGCTGTGGCCCGAACTCGACGCCGATACCCTTCAACGCGCGATCGAAGATTTCGGCGGCCGCGAACGCCGCTTCGGACTGACCAGCGCGCAGGTCCGGGGCGCAGACGAGACGTCGACCGCCCGATCCGTCGAGACAACCGCCACGGCCGCACCACCGCGTGCGCCCCTGCCCGAAAGGACGGATCCATGACCCGAACGCGCCTGCTCGCCGCACTGGTCATGGCGCCGCTCGCGATCGCCGCAGTGCTGCTGCTGCCTACCCCTTGGATGGCGGCGCTGAGCGCGGCGGCTTTCCTGATCGGGCTCTGGGAATGGCTGAAACTGGCCGAGGTCGACGACCCGATCGCGCGCGGCATCCTGCTGGTGGCCAATCTGCTGCTGATGGTCGCCCTGGTCTGGGCCTCGCGCTCTGCCTCAGGCGGTTCGCTGGTGTTGTTCCGGATCATGGCGATGATCGGGGTGATCTGGTGGCTGCTGGCCCTGCTGTGGCTGCGCCATTACCAATTCGCCTCCGATCACGACACCCACGCCCGGGTATTCAAGCTGGCGGCTGCGACCTTCAGCGTGGTGCCTGCGTGGTGCGCCCTGTCGTTGATCCACGCCCAGCAACCGCATGGCGAACGCTGGCTGCTGGTCGCGCTGATGATCGTCTGGGCCGCCGATTCGGGGGCGTATTTCGCCGGACGCCGGTTCGGTCGAACCAAGCTCAGTCCCAGGATCAGCCCCAACAAAACCGTCGAAGGCCTGATCGGCGGCGTGATCGCCGGCATGGTGCTGGCGATGGCGATGGCGCCGTTCGCGGGCGCCAGCCTGTCGCAATTGCCGTCGGTCGCGCTGGTCGCGGTCTGGACCATCCTATTCTCGGTGGTGGGCGACCTGTTCGAGAGCCTGCTCAAGCGCCATGTCGGGGTCAAGGACTCGGGCGACCTGATTCCGGGACACGGCGGCGTGCTCGATCGCATCGACAGCGTGTTGGCTGCGCTGCCGGTGTTCGCGTTCGGCAAATCCCTTCTGGGCTTTTGAGAACTTGCCCGGTCCGGAAATGTCCATTCCCGCCATGTTCGACGCATCCCTGCCCGACAACGCACCTTGCGGCCGACCGCTCCGACCCGGCGCCGTCGCGAGGATGCTATGAGACGGGTCGCAGTTCTCGGTGCGACCGGTTCGATCGGCGCATCCGCGCTGGACGTGATCGCCCGGCATCCCGATCGCTTGCGGGCCGAGGTCTTGGTCGCGGGCAGCAATGTCGATGCGTTGCTCGGTCTATGTCGCGTCCATCGCCCTGCCCACGCCGCGATTGCGGACGAGAGCGGCTATGTCCGTTTGCGCGAAGGTTTGGCCGCTGCCGGGCTATCCACACAGGCCCACGCCGGCATGGCCGCGATCGACGCCCTGGCCGCCGATGCGTGCAACGACACCGTGGTCGCCGCGATCGTCGGTGCGGCCGGCCTGACCTCGTTGTTGTCTGTGGAGCGGACTGGCAAGCGTCTGCGGCTCGCGAACAAGAAATCGCTGGTCTTGGCCGGCGAACTGCTCACTTCCACCGCCCGGACAGCCGCCGCCACGATCATCCCGATCGACAGCGAACACAACGCGATTTTCCAATGCCTCCCCGCCGAAGCGATGCTCGCCGCAGGCGATGGGCTGGACGGATTGCCGGGCCTGCGTCGAATTCAATTGACCGCATCCGGAGGCCCGTTTCGCGGCCGTCGCCGGGATGAGCTGTCCGCAGTGACGCCGGCCCAGGCCGTAGCCCACCCGAAATGGTCGATGGGCCCGAAAATCTCCGTCGATTCCGCAACGCTGATGAACAAGGGCCTGGAAGTGATCGAGGCGCATCATCTGTTCGGATTGCCGGGATCGCGGATCGATGTGCTCGTGCATCCCCAAAGCCTAGTGCACTCGCTGGTCGAGTTCGTCGACGGCTCGACCCTGGCGCAACTGGGGCTGCCCGATATGCGCACGGCGCTCGCGGTCGGTTTCGCATGGCCGCAACGCATCGAATCGGGCGTCGCCGGACTGGACCTGCTGGCGCAGGGGTCGTTGAACTTCGAGCCTCCCGATCTCGAGACGTTCCCGTGTCTGCGCCTCGCCTACGCTGCGCTCGAAACGGGCGGCACCGCGCCCGCGGTGCTGAACGCCGCCAATGAAGTCGCCGTTTCAGCCTTTCTTCAGGGCAGAATCGGTTTCCTGTCCATCCCGGCGCTGGTCGAAGAAGCGCTCGAACGCATCCCATCCCGCAATGCAGACTCGCTCGACGCATTGCTTGACGCCGATGCGCGCGCGCGCGCTGCGACCACCGAATCCATTTCCCGCAAGGTATGCGCATGAGCGAATTCCTCGGCTCTGCATGGTGGTTGATCGTCGCCCTCGGCGTACTGGTGACCTTCCATGAATTCGGCCACTACTGGGTAGCGCGACGGTGCGCGGTGAGAGTGCAGCGTTTCTCGGTCGGATTCGGCAAACCGCTGTGGATGCGTCGCGGTAAGGACGGCACCGAATGGGTGATCGCCGCGATCCCGCTTGGCGGCTACGTGAAGATGCTGGACGAGCGCGAAGGCGAGGTGCGTGAACACGAGCGCGATGAGGCCTTCAACCACAAGACCGTGGGGCAGCGAATGGCGATCGTCGCAGCGGGCCCGTTGGCCAATCTGGTTCTGTGCATCGCCCTGTTCTGGGCGATGTTCGTGATCGGCCGGCCCGATTTCGCGCCGGTAGTCGGCCATGTCGATGGCGTCGCGGCGCAATCCGGTCTGCGCCGCGGCGACACGCTGATCGCTGTCGGCGAACGGCAGACGCCGACCTGGACCGAAGCGCAATGGGCCCTGCTGACCGCGGCCATGGACCGCGGCCCGGTCGATGTGCAGGTGCGCGACGCCGAAGACCGGCCGCTGACCCGGCGCATGGACTTCTCGCGCATGCCCGAGGGCGTTGATCTGCGCCAGTCGATGCAGGCCGTGGGGCTGACCCCGCGCCACCGCCTCATCCCCCCCGTGATCGGCGAGATCAAGGCCGATTCCCCCGCGAGCCGGATACTGCAGGTGGGGGACCGCATCCTCTCGATCGGCGGCGCGCCGATTCGCGATTGGAGCGATATCGCGCCGCTCGCCGCGCGATTCGGCGCACAAGGCGCCGCCGCGCCATTCGAGATCGAACGTCAGGGCGCCCGCCTGACCGTGGCGCTGACGCCGGCCCGCCACGATGACGGCAAGAGCCCGCCGAGCTGGAAGTTCGGCCTAACCCCGGCCGCGCCTCCGGCGCCGGCCAAAGACGCGATCCTGCGCTACGGGCCGATCGACGCTGTTCCCGCGGCCCTGCGCGAAACCTGGTTCCAAACCGGCGAACTGTTCGACATGTTCGCCAGGGCCTTCAGCGGCCAACTGGCGGTTCGGGACACGGTCTCCGGGCCGATCGGAATCGCGCGCGCGGCCAATATGTACGCAAAAAACGGGCTGGCCTGGTACCTCAGCCTGTTGGCCGCGCTGAGTCTGAGTCTGGCCATTCTCAACCTGCTGCCCATCCCGATCTTGGACGGCGGGCACCTGCTGTATTACCTTATCGAGTTGGTCAAAGGCAGCCCGTTAAGCGAGCGTGCGATGGCCGCCGGGCATTATGTCGGGCTTGCGCTGCTACTGGGCCTGATGGGCCTCGCGTTCTACAACGACTTACAGGGGCTGATCCAATGAAGCAACCGCGCATCCCGCCGTTCTCGCCGGTCCCGGCCATCTGGCCCGAAGCCGGCGCAACGACGCGCTGACGACCGCGGCTGTTCCGCACCGCCCGCCTGGTTCTGATCTGCTTTACCCCAATCTGCTCTCCGACTCGATTTCCATCCGTTTGCCTAATCGGACGTACTTGATGACGCGCTCGCCCAATCGCCACCTGCTCGCCATTGCCCTGACTGCGAGCCTGGCTTCCCTGCATGCCGCTCCCGCCACGGCACAGACTTCATCGGCGACCTCATTTTCCCGCTTCACCGTTTCCGACATCCGCGTCGACGGGCTGCAGCGCATCGGCGCCGGCACCGTCTTCACCTATCTGCCGATCGAGCGAGGCGACACCATCGACTCGGCGCGGATCGGCGAGGCCATGCGCGCGCTGTACAAGACCGGCTTCTTCGAAGACATCCGCATCGACCGCGAAGGCGCCGATTCCAGCAATGCGATCCTCGTGGTCACGGTGACCGAACGCCCCGCGATCAACACGCTGACCCTCACCGGCAACAAGGACATCAAAACCGAGGATCTGACCAAGGGCCTCAAGGACGTCGGCCTGGCCGAAGGCGAGACCTCCGACCGCCTCAGCCTGGACCGCGTGACCCAGGAACTGACCCGACAGTACAACAACCGCGGCAAGTACAACGTCGAAATCACCCCGACCGTGACCCGCCTCGACCGCAACCGCGTCGACGTCAACATCCGGGTCAACGAGGGCAAGGCCGCGCGCATCCGCCACATCAATCTTGTCGGCAACGAGAAATTCGAGGAAGAGGACATCCGCGACAACTGGGAATCGGCCGAGAGCAACTGGCTGAGCTGGTACCGTCGCGATGATCAGTATTCGCGCGAGAAACTCGCGGGCGATCTCGAAAAGCTCAATGAGTTCTACCTCGATCGCGGCTATATCGACTTCAGCGTCGACAGCACACAGGTGTCGATCAGCCCCGACAAGCGCGACATGTACATCACCGCGGGGATGACCGAAGGCGAGGTCTACACCATCTCCGACGTGAAAGTCACCGGCGACACCGTGCTGTCGCAGGAACAGATCGAGAAATACCTGCTGGTGCGGTCCGGCCAGACCTTCTCGCGCGCGCTGCTGGAAATGACTTCGGATTCGATCATCGCCGCACTGGGCAACATCGGCTACGCCTTCGCCCAGGTCAATCCGGTGCCGGACATCAATCGCGAGAAGCGCACGGTCGGTATCAACCTGCAGGTGGTCCCTGGCCCGCGCGTGACCGTGCGCAGAATCGTGTTCAAGGGCTACCCCCGCTCCTCCGACCAAGTGCTGCGGCGCGCGATGCGCCAGTTCGAGTGCGCGTGGTACTCGCAGGCTGCCATCGTCCGCTCGACGATCCGTCTGCAGCGTCGCGGCTTCTTCGAG
>SSEV01000113.1 GCA_008015095.1 Lysobacteraceae bacterium
TCCTTAGGGTGATGCTCCCTCATCGGGCCTCAGCGCATGGCTGAGCACTGCAGCCGCAGCCTGGACCACCGGGATCACGCGCTCGTAAGCCATCCGCGTCGGTCCAATGACCCCCAGCACCCCCAGCGTCCGCCCTCCCGCGGCATAGGGCGCAGTGACCAGAGAGACGCCGTCCAGCGGCGAGATGCCGGTTTCCTCGCCGATGAAGATCCGCACGCCCGGCGCGCGCAGAGTGCGTTCGAGCAGCCGCAGGATCTCGCGTTTTCTGGCGAAGGCTTCGAACAATTCGCGCAGACGATCGAGGTCGGAAAGATCCTGCACCCCGATCAGCCGTGCCTGACCAGCCACCAGCATGTCTTCGCTATCGGCCTCCATCGCCTGATCGGCCAGTTCCAAGGCCTGCGCCATCAGCGCCTCCATCTCGTCCCGTGCGGAGCGCAACTCGTCGAGCAGACGATTACGCGCCTCGACGAGCGGCAGGCCGGCGAAATGCTGGTTCAGATAATTCGCGATCCGTTCAAGCTCGCTGGCCTGATAAGCACGGCGGGTCCGCAGAATGCGGTTCTGCACATCGTTGTCGGCGAACACCAGGATGGCGAGCACCCGCTGCCCGTCCAAAGGCACGAATTCCACTTTGCGGAACGCGAACTGCTCGCGTGTGGGCACGCTGACCACGCCGACGAAATGGGTCATCGCCGACACCAGCTCGGAAGCGCTGCCGAGCAGGCTCTGCGTCCCCGCTCCGGGCGCAAGTTCGGTACGCAGGCGGGCCAGTTCGTTCTCAGCCAGCGGATTGATCTGCAACAGGCTGTCGACGAATAGGCGATAGCCCTGGACCGTCGGTACACGGCCGGCCGACGTATGCGGCGCCGACAATAATCCGACTTCCTCCAGCTCGGCCAAGATGTTGCGGATAGTGGCCGGACTGACATCCAGTCCGGCATGACGAGCCAAGGTCTGCGAACCGACCGGTTCTCCATCCCGGATGTAACGGGAAATCAGCGTGCGCAGCAGGAGCCGGGCACGAGGATCAAGCACGCGCGGGTCGAAACCAGGGTCGCCAGGGCAATTCATGCCTCCGATATAGGCGCAGAACCCAGGCGACGCAAGCGCCCTGACCCTCACGCCTCCGCGACACACCCTTTGCGGGCCGCCCCGGGCTGCCTTCCTGGACCTCCCAGCCGCATGTCCCGCCAAATCGCTTCCGCTACCAGAACCCCATGCGGCAAGGCACAATTCGCGCGATGCTGACCCACCTCGCCATCCGTGATTTCGCCGTCGTCGCCCATGCCGAATTGGAGTTCGGGCCCGGCCTGACCGTGATTTCCGGCGAGACCGGCGCTGGCAAATCTTTGCTCGTCGATGCACTGGGATTCCTTTCCGGGCTGCGCGCCGACAGCGGCGTCGTCAGGCATGGCAGCGAGCGGGCGGAACTCACTGCCGAGTTCGACCTTGCCGACCGCGTAGCGGCGCAGCGCTGGTTGCGTGAACAAGAACTCGATGACGGCGCTACCTGCCAGTTGCGCCGCATCTTGCGCGCCGACGGCGGTTCGCGCGCCTGGATCAATGGTCGGCCCGTGACCCTCCAGCAGTTGTCCGAACTGGCCGGACTACTGGTCGAAATCCATGGCCAGCACGAACACCAGGCCTTGCTCTCCCGCGCCAGCCAGCTCACCCTGCTCGATGCCTATGGTCGCCTGGACGCGTGCTTGGACAAGGTGCGGACCGCATCGGAAAGCTGGTCTGTGCTGTCGCGCGAACGCGAACATCTGCTCAAAACCGGAGATGTCTCCGATCGCATCGACCTGCTGGGGCATCAGTTGCGTGAACTCGAACGCGAGGAACTGGCCCCCGCTGCGGTGAATGAACTGCTCACCGCGCATCGGCGTCATGCGCATGCCGCCGGCCTGATCGATGCCTGCGAGCGCGGTCTGCGCCGGTTGGAGGGTGAAGACACGCCCTCTCTGTTGCAAACGCTCCATCACTTGCGCGGCGACCTGACACGCGCACAAGCGCATGAGGCGCGACTCGGCGAAGTCGACGCCATGCTCGACGCCGTCGCGATCCAGATCGACGAGGCGACGCGCCTGCTGCAACGAATACGCGACGACCTCGACCTCGACCCCGATCGCTTCGAGGCACTGGAGCAGACGCTCGGCCGGCTGCATGAACTCGGACGCAAGCATCGCGTGCCATTGGAGGCTCTGCACGAAGTGCGCGACCGGATCGCCGTCGATCTCGACGGCCTTCGCAATGCAGACGCCCGACTCGCCGGCCTGGGCCACGAGATCGACGCGGCTTATGCGCGCTGGCGCGAACAGGCGGCAGCGCTCAGCAAAGGACGCCAGCACGCCGCCAAGCGCTTGTCCGTCGCGGTCACGGATCTGGTCGCCGAACTCGGGATGGGGATGGCCCGTTTCGAGGCCATGCTTGAGACCGTGGATGGCGAGAAACCCGACCCGCAAGGCGCTGAGCGCGTCGAGTTCATGGTCGCCACGAATGCTGGGCAGCCGGCGCGCGCACTACGGAAAGTCGCTTCCGGCGGTGAACTCTCGCGCATCTCGTTGGCGATCGAAGTAGCGGCGCTGGGCTTGGATGGGGTGCCGACCATGGTCTTCGACGAAGTGGACTCAGGGATCGGCGGCGCCGTCGCCGACATCGTCGGCCAGAAGTTGCGGGCGCTCGGCGAAACGCGGCAAGTGTTATGCGTGACCCATTTACCTCAAGTCGCTGCCCAGGGCCATGCCCACTATTGGGTCAGCAAGGCAGCAGAGAGCGGTATGACGCAAAGCGCGGTGCGGCGCTTGAGCAAGACCGAACGGCAGGAAGAACTGGCGCGGATGCTTGGCGGCGTGGAGGTCACCAAAGAGGCACGGGCCGCAGCGAAGCGATTGCTAGAAAGCGCGGCCTGATCGCCCTCTCCAAAGCATCCGACCACAAATAAATTGGCTAAATTGTTTTAAAAACAAAAAGTTACAAAAAAAATTTCAAGCATCATAACTTCGAATTTGTCTGGTTCAGACAGATTCAGACAGTTCGACACCACGCGCTAGCGCACCTTATTTCTTCTTGCGGACGTACAGAACCAGCGCGTGCGCTTCGATCTCGTAGCCATACTCGGCGGCGATCTTGTGCTGAAGCACTTCGATCTCTTTGCTTTCGAACTCGATGATCTTGCCGGTATCGATATCGACCATGTGGTCGTGGTGATCGCCACGGTCGAGCTCGTAGACGGCGTGCCCACCTTCAAAATTGTGTTTGAGCACCAGGCCGGCGGCTTCGAACTGGGTCAGAACCCGATAGACCGTGGCTAGGCCGATCTCATCCCCTTCCTCCACCAGCTTGCGGTAAATGTCCTCGGCAGTCATGTGCCGAGGCATCGCTTGACCCAGCAGTTCGAGCACCCGCATGCGCGGGTGGGTGACTTTGAGTCCGAGTTTGCGCAGATCTTGGGATTCCATGGATGATTCCGTGGCGTGGGGGCATCCCTGCGAGGATCGCGCAGGCCTCGCAACCGGGTCGTTGTCCTGACCTGCTGCTGTGGTCTGCATTTGAGGCCTGCTGCGGCGGTCTGCTCCTGCAGTCTGCTCCAACCAGCGATGAACGGCGGAACCCAACGCTGGCGTTCCATGCCGCCGCAGGCGCAGAGCCGCAGTGTATCATCCGCACGCGCAACGCTCCCCTTGCCCTCGCCTGCCGATCTCATGCCCAAGCCTACGCACACCCGTTACATCCGCCCGGCCTTCGTCGCCCTGATCGCCCTCGTGACCGCAGGCTGCGGCATGCTCTATAAGCAGCCGATCTACCAGGGCAATCTGATCGAAAAATCGACGGTCGAACAGTTGCAGGCCGGGATGAGCAAACAGGACGTGATGACCCTCTTGGGCACGCCCTCGATCTCCGATCCTAACAATCAGAATCGCTGGGATTACACTGCGACGCAGCGCACTAACCGTCGCGGCGACACCATCATCAAGAATTTCACCGTCTGGTTCGAGAACGGCACGGTCAGCCGCTGGGAAGGCGATTACTTCGAAGAGCAGGACGATGCTCTGGCCCAAAACGCACGTCGCCAATTCGGCCCGAATCTGGCCCGCGAAGACAAAAAGAAACGCCGTCGCTGAATCACCGCGCTCCTATTCAGCCGCCCTGCACCCGGTCTGTTGATCTGTCGACAGGCTTCAAACCCAGGCCAAATCAGGCGGCTCCGGTCGTTTCGTCAGGTTCACTTCCATATAGGGGCTGGTTCCGCACGCGTCTCAGTCAGCCCGTTCGATCGCCAAGTGGGCGGCCCTTCGCGCGCCGCCGCCGCGCTTCCTTCGGATCAATCAACAGCCCGCGCAGTAATTCCACACGATCTCCATCGCGCAATACCTGCGCTGGATCGATGCGCTCGCCGTAGACCGCCAGGACAAGATGGCCGTCGTACTCCATGTTTGCGGCCAGAACCGCTTCAGCAGCCGTCGTACCCAACGGCAATTCCAGCCACCTACTCACATGCCGGCGCGGCCAGGCCTGCACGATTTCGACGCGGATGGTCGACCTCCACATCATTCTTCCGCCCGTTCCGCCACGCGCACGAAATCGTCGACCATCCGGTCCGCAAGCCCCTGGAAGCCGATCAGGAATGCCGGGCTCAACAGACGGCTCAAAGGCTCGAAATCCAGCGTCAGCGTGACCTTACAGGCCGATTCGTCGAGCGAATGGAACTGCCAGCGGCCCTTCAGCGCGCGGAATGGCCCGTCGCGCAAATCCATGTCGATATGGTGCGGTGGCGACAGGGAATTTTCGGTCGTGAACCAGGTACGCAATCCGGCCATCCCCAAGTCCAGACGGGCCACTACCCGCGACGCCTCTCGCTCAAGGACCACCGCGGCTTCGCACCAGTCAAACCGGCGTGGGTAGGCCTCGATGTCGTTGACCAGCGCGAACATCTTGGCGGCGGAATGCTCGACCAGGGCGGAGCGTCGGATGACCGGCATGTGCGGGACGTTTCGTTAGCGGTTCGCGAAGGCGGCCGGCCCGATCGCTCGCTAGTGCGCCCCGCATCGGGGACAATAGCGCGATGAGCAAGCAGAAGACGGGCAAGGATAAGGCAAAGACGGGCGAAAAAGCCGGCAAGCCCGCACCCGCGGTCAAGACCATCGCGCTCAACAAGCGCGCCCGCCACGAATATCACCTCGAACACAGGTTCGAAGCGGGATTGGCCTTACAGGGATGGGAGCTCAAGGCGATCCGAGCCGGCCGGGCCAACATCGGAGACAGCTACGCGATGTTGATCGAAGGAGAACTGTTCCTGATCGGCTCCCAGATCACGCCACTGATCCAGGCCTCCACCCATGTCATCGCCAACGATCGTCGCACCCGCAAGCTGTTGCTGCATCGGCGCGAGATCGACCAACTCGTCGGCAAGATACAGCGCGACGGCTATACCTTGATCCCGACCGCGCTGTACTGGAAAGGCAATAAGGTCAAACTGGAAATCGCTTTGGCGAAAGGCAAACAGGCCCACGACAAACGCGACGCCGCCCGCGACCGCGACTGGGCACGCGAAAAACAGCGCGCCATGCGCCACCGCAACAAGGACGCCTGACGCGCGCCGCTATCGTGCATGCCAGCGCCGCGGGCCGGGTCAGCCGCTCCCGCACCACTCGATCGGCGAGGTGAAGTTTGCATCGCCTGATCAATAGACGGGCCAGGGATAGCACGTTCGCGACCGGCGCAAAGCGCCGGATCGCGGGCTTCAATGACGGACAAGCGCCAAAAAATCGAAGCCACAGACGTTTGAGCAGGATGTTGAAACGTCTACCGGCCGACTCAATAAACCGAAGCGAGACCGATCGCTATCATCACTCGATCTTCCGAGTTGCGACACCGGCGACCACGCGGTTTTCGATAACGCCGAAGCAGCTCCCTGCATAACGCCTGTTCCCGCCCGCCAGCATCACACTTGAACCACTCCGCCCACGCCCCCATACTGGAACCGTCGGTCGAAAGAACGACTCCATCGACGCGAATTCCCGGCTACGGGGGTGCACTGGCTTCGACGGGGGTTGCGAAATCGCACGGCGCATGCCGAGGGGGCAGCTTTCCTCGTTAATCCAGCGGCAAACAATCAGACGCCAACGACGACGTCTACGCTCTGGCCGCTTAAGGCCTAGCCCCGAACCCACTTGTGCCTGTGCTCGTGGATGTAGGGTCACTATCACAGGATCGGCCCCGGCGGCGACCCGTCAACCGAGGCCTAGACCAAGCGGGTATGTCCTGCGGTGTGCTTCGCACACCGTGTTGCCGCGGGGCGAGATCGAACGGTGAGCTAAGCATGTAGTGCCGGGCATGGAGTGCCTTCGGACGGCGGTTCGATTCCGCCCACCTCCACCAAACGAAAGCCCCGAGCGAAACTCGGGGCTTTTCTTCGCTTCGCGCAAGTGACGGCGTCGCTCAGGATCCTCATCGCCCGCTGAATTGTCTAAGCTGGCGTCGCGCAGCCTCATCCCATGCGACCGCCTGGAGGTCCGTCCCCTCCGGCGTTGGCGCCGGCTCCTGAGCGGACCAGATGAAGGCATCTGGATATCCCAGGCTTTGAAGATGCCGCAACCGCCTCAGCAAGCGATCCGATGCATCCCGCGTTTCTGCCGCGGCGAGCGCGGGCCACGGACGATAAAGCGCGCTGGGAAACTCGCCGATGATCAGCGGATACTCGGGCGAAAATGTGTGCCGAGGCAAGAATTCATTGTGCGGATAATAGTGGCATTGATGCAGACGTACTTGTAATCCGATCGAACCCCAGGCATCGACGGTCGTCCGATGGTTGAATCCGATCGTGGATCTAAAACCGGCCAGATTGATCATCACGACGCCTTCTCGCAGGAAAGCGAGCATCGCCGGAAGCTCCAACGTGGCCCGTCTGTCTGTGGGTACGCCAGCCCCTCCATTTCTCACGCACCACTCGGGTTCGTTGCATAGATCCCATGCGTAGATCAAGTCTTCGAACCCCCGACACGCCGCAAGCAACGGCCGTAGCGCATTGCGAAGGAATTGTCCGCGTTTGACAGCGTCGCTGATGAGCTCCTGGCGCCCGCTTTTCACATATCCAGTCGTGTTTGTCATCTCGCCAGCGAAGAACATTTTGTAGTCGCAGAACACCGGCATCAGCTTGATGTTGGCGCGTCGGAAGTAGGGAAGCGCCGCTGCGAAATCCTCGACGATCTCCCGTGGCAGCTGCGGCACTGCAGGCACCTGCCAACTTGTTCGCGCCAATCGTGGCGCATTTCTTCCGACGCCGTAGAGCAAACCGCTGCCGAGCACCCACCAGCGCACGGCGAAGATGCCGAGATCCCGAAAGCCTTCAAGGTCTCGCTGCAACCTGGAACGCCAGGCGGCGCGCGCCCCCCAGCCGCGCGGAGGGATTCCGAAATCCCAGTCGTAATTGATCCACGGGTAGTTGATGCCGACGCGCATGGCTTACACTGTCTGGAAGAAACGGACATCCGCTTCGTCGAGCTGGACGATCCGCGATCCGGTTGAGCCGCTTGGATAAAAGTTCAGCAGCAATCGATTGCTGGCCGGATCCGTGATCGCCTGAATCACAACGTATTCAACCCGGGTCGCGTTGTAATGCAGCAAGTGCCGCGCGGCATCGTAGCGGAACCGCCAGGTCCAACTGTCCATGAATTCGTCCATCGATGCGTGACCATAGCGCACGTACTCAGGAAAATCGTGCGTCGATCGGTAACGCGGGAATTGCGCCACAAGGTCGTCACGGACCGCATGCTTTCGCGCGGTATCGCTACCGGGGTCTGTCGCCAAGGCCATTGAACCGCCGTTCGCCAGAAACGTCCTCTGCCTTACCCGGAATTCGCCGGGCACAGAATCGCGCGCATTGGTGATAGGGGAAATCACCGAGGCGGACGTTAAGTTGTTGGCGGCGATGTTTCTGGGGATCCATCGCCCCCATGCGGACGGTGGCACCGGTGCGCCGTCGATACGGGAGAATCCGGCGGCTGCGAACGCCGCGATCGCTTCAGCCTGATTGCGGAATGCGACTGGTCTGGCCAGAGAAAAACCATATGCCATGTACTCGACATGACCTAAAGGCCGGGTCTGCCGTGCGACGACATGAAAATGTTTTGGCGCGATCACCGGGATCTGATTGCCGAACGCTTCTTTCAGTTTTCGCATATACACCGTCGCGTTGCCGATACGACAACCACGGATCAGCACTCTCGCCGGAATCGGCTGCCCACCACGATCATGAGGTCTCGGCTCAAGCGCTTGCTGCGATATGCGCAATGAGCCGTTACGCACCGCGGCTTCGAGATCCTCGTAAGTAATGTGCGCAACCGCATAAGTGCTGAGCGGCATGTACAGCAGGCCTTCCGGATTGGCGTGCGACGAGATCAGGATGCTGCGGATCGGCTGCAAAATCGCAGCGCTACCGGACAAAGCGCCGATGAACTCGCGCAGGGCGTTGACCTGTGGGTGCTGAAACAAAGCCGTGTCCGGCCTGTCGACCATGAGCCCGCGCATATTCTGCTCGTACGGCGTATTGCCCGGCACAAAGGCGATGTCCCGCGCATTACGATCTGCCTCGCGCTGCAATTCCATCATCGCCGCCGCCGCCGGATTGTCTGCGACGATAACCACATCGTTGTTCCGCAGTGGCGTCGCGTCAGATAAGGACGCAACCGCGACGCCGGCTCTGGCGACCATGATGGCGCGATGACGGATGAGGATCGGAAGGCGCCACGCCTGAATGCCGCGACCGCCCAGAAAGTTGCCGAGACGGTCGCTTCCGCTGACGATGTAATTCGCCATCGCCCGATTTACGCGCTCGGCAGCGTTTCGGGTGAAATCAATCGCTTTTTGGAAAGTGTGGATGATTCGGGGTTTTAAGGACTAAGAGCATGAAATTTGCCGCTTGCAGCCGATTGATGGATTTCCGAACATGCTCTTAGTCCTTAAAACCCCGAATCATCCACACTTTCCAAAAAGCGATTGATTTCACCCGAAA
>SSEV01000023.1 GCA_008015095.1 Lysobacteraceae bacterium
CTTCGGGGATGGCGGCTGCCTGCACGGCGGCGGCTTTCGGCGTACGCGGTTTGCGCACGCGCTTCTCGGCGGTTTCGCCGGTTTCTGGGGTCTTGTCGGACAAGCGGAATTCCTCGCGGCTGCGAGCGTCCGCGATGCGCGGACGGAGGATGGAAGGATGGTCGGTCAGGACGAGAAATGGCGCCGATGGCGCGGTCAGTGCTCAAGAAACTAGCACCCGCCGGCCGCGGGGGCAAGAGCAGACGGGACAGGCCTGCCCAAAATGTCGGGGAATCCAGCCAGTGGGACAACGCCAGGCCAGCACCGCGGCATCGGCGCCCGATGTGTTGCGCCTACGGTGGTCTCGCTACCCGTCGGCCGATCGGGCATCCCGGATGCCTTATGCCACTGCACCCTGCATGTCTTGATGAGGCTTCGGCCGACAGGCGCCTTGATGACTCCGCCTCTCGGCGCCGTCTCAACCGTGTTGAATCAAGCCGATTAAACAAGCCGTTGGAATTAGGTCTGTCAAATCGGACCTGTCAAATCTGACCCGCCATATCGGGCCAGTGATGACAGCGGAGGGGGATTGAACGGCGCTTACAGCGCTTTTTCGATCAACTGCGCCAATTGCGGACGGCCGACTGCGCCGATCTGGGTGCCGTGGACCTGGCCGTGCTTGAACATCAGCAGCATCGGAATGCTGCGCGCATTGAAGCGGCGACCGAGATTAGGGTGATCCTGCACGTCGACCTTGACGATCTTGGCGCGGCCGGCGTAATCCTCGGCCAACTGATCCAGGACCGGGGCGATCATCTTGCACGGCCCGCACCAGGGCGCCCAGAAATCCACCAGCACCGGCAAATCTGACTGCAGCACGATGGCGTCGAAATCGGTGTCGGTGGCGTGGATGATCTTGTCGCTCACGGAATTCTCCAGATGGGGGCGGGCGGTCCGGGGGCATCGGACGGTCTGTTACACTGCGGGTCTGCATCGCCGGCTTCAAGGGGGGATCCCACGGAGCCAGGCGCCATCACCCTCCAGCGATTCACTCCAGCGATTCAACAACAGCGGAGTCGAGGCCGGGAGTCTGCTTTCCCCTGCCTTTTCATGCAAGCGTGAGCCCGATCCGGGCCAACGCGCTTGCTCCGCATAAAAACGCCGAACATGAGCGATAAACCCTTAACCGATATCACTTTTTCTTCTTTCGACTTGCACCCGGCCCTGCTCGCCGGGCTGGAAGCTGCCGGATTCACCCGCTGCACGCCGATCCAGGCGCTGACCCTGCCGGTGGCCCTCGCCGGACGCGATGTCGCCGGCCAGGCGCAGACGGGGACCGGCAAGACCCTCGCGTTCCTGGTCGCGGTCGTCAATCGCCTGTTGCACCGCCCAGCCCTGGCCGAGCGCAAACCCGAAGATCCGCGCGCGCTGATCCTGGCCCCGACCCGCGAGCTGGCGATCCAGATCCACAAGGACGCGATGAAGTTCGGCGCCGACCTCGGCCTGAAATTCGCACTGGTCTATGGTGGCGTCGATTACGACAAGCAGCGCGCCCAGCTCCAGGCCGGCGCCGATGTGATCATCGCCACGCCGGGGCGGCTGATCGATTACGTCAAACAGCACAAGGTCGTCAGCCTGCACGCCTGCGAGATCTGTGTGCTCGACGAGGCAGATCGCATGTTCGATCTCGGCTTCATCAAGGACATCCGGTTCCTGTTGCGGCGCATGCCAGCGAGGACCGCGCGCCAGACGCTGTTATTCAGCGCCACGCTCAGCCATCGGGTGCTGGAATTGGCCTACGAGCATATGAACGACCCCGAGAAACTCGTGGTCGAGACCGAGACCGTCACCGCGGCGCGGGTGCGGCAGAAAATCTATTACCCGGCGGACGAAGAAAAGATCCCGCTGCTGCTCGGCCTGCTGTCGCGCAGCGAAGGCGCGCGCACGATGGTCTTCGTCAACACCAAGGCTTTCGTCGAACGGGTGGCGCGCGCGCTGGATCGCGCCGGCTACCGGGTCGCGGTGCTCTCCGGAGACGTGCCGCAGAAGAAACGCGAATCCCTGTTGCGCAAATTCCAGGCCGGTCAGCTCGAAATTCTGGTCGCAACCGACGTCGCTGCGCGCGGTCTGCATATCGACGGCGTCAGCCATGTCTACAACTTCGATCTGCCGTTCGATGCCGAAGACTATGTGCACCGCATCGGACGCACCGCGCGCCTGGGCGCCGAGGGCGACGCGATCAGCTTCGCCTGCGAACGCTATGCGATGTCGTTGCCAGATATCGAGGCTTACATCGAACAGCGCATTCCCTCCGAGCCGGTGACGCCGGAGCTGCTCGTCGCCCTACCGCGACCGCAGCGCGAACGCGTCGTCAACGGCGCGGACGACGGCGAAGAGGCCGACGTCAGCATCAACACCATCTTCCGCGAAGCACGCGAACAGCGCGCCGCCGACGATGCCAAACGCTCGGGCAAGAACGGCGGCGGACGCCGCGAAGGCGGAAGCGGTGGGCGCGGCGGACGTGGCGGCCGCGACGACCGCGGGGAACGGCGCGAGCGTACGCCTCGGCCCGAACATCAAGCCGCGCCCATTCCCCAAGCGGCCGAAACCGACACCATCCCCAAAAGCGAACGCGCTCCGCGCAAACGTCGACGTCGTCGTGGCGGCAGGCCCCTTGATGGCGACGCCGCCGCCAACGCCCAGGCCGTCGGACAAGCTGTGCGCGCATTGGAAACACCGGCGCCGGTGGCCGTCGCTGGCACCGCCGCGATATCCGTCGGCGAAGTCCGTCCTTCCCTGTTGTCGCGCATCGGGCGCAGGCTGAAATCCCTGGTCACCAAACCGCCACGTTCGCAGCATTGACGCTATGGCCTGCGGATAGCGATCGCAAATCGCTCCGGCAATGTGAAGGTCACACCGCCGGAGCGACCGTCATCATTCACAACGCCTTGCTGAGATAGACCGTCCAGGTGTTGGGTGCTGTTTCTTCCATGCGGAAGGTGTCGAGATCGCCGTCGTAGTCGATGTCGATGGTTTGCAGTACGTTGGCGTAGTTCGAAGGCACCGCGAATCCGACGCCGAAGGCCCCGCCGACGCCGGGCCACGCCGCAAGCGTGCCGGCGCCGGGCGCGGTGGGTTCATAGTGATAGCGTCGGCCCGCACCGCCCGCGCTACACCAGATCGTGAGCCGCCAGATCGTCGGGGCGTTGACGTAGGGGAACGCCAGGAAACGCGCATTGTTATGCCCGCTGGATCCGGCGGGGCAGGCCAGCGTGGCGATCTGGATCGGCGGATCGTACAGTTCTGCATGAGCAGATTGCGCAGGCGCGCCGAGCACGAGCAACGTGGCGAGGGCGAAACCAGCCTTGCGGATTTGCATGTTCATACTCTGACTCCTTTCGAAGATGGCCAATCCCGTGCCGGGCGGCACGGTGGATTCACGCTAGGCGCCTCACACCGCCGACTCCAGTACAAAGTCGGGAAAAACACGGGAAAACTGCAGGTCAATTTCTCGGCGATGCGCGAGAAGCGCCGGATGTGGTGATGTCGATCGTCAATCGCACGTCGGGGCCGCGTCGGCCCCATTCATTTGGGCGCATTCGAGGCATACGCATCCGGAACATGTCCGGTCTCGACCGCCGATCGACTCCCCTCGGACAGCGCGTGTAGAACCGCGCCTATCGAGTCGCCGCCTTGGCGTCGGTGATGGCGGTGCGCGCCCATTGCATCGATCTTGTTTGCGCATCGATTCGTAAGCGGCACGATATGCTCGCTCGCGTCACTCGGCGGTGTCGTCTCTGTGTCGGCGCATTCTCTGGACCATGGGGCGCGGGGCGCGGGACCATGGGGCGCGGCGCGCCGATACGTGCACGGCATGTTTCAGCCATGCCCCGAAGCCTATGCTATCGTTTTTCGCCGCGCGCGCCGTCATCCGCCTGTCGATATCCTTGTGTCGACATCGGCGCGATGAGCCCCAGGCTCCTGTAAGACCGAGAAAATGCGCTGTCAATGACCATCCTCCGCTTCGACAACGTCAGCAAGCAATATCCCGGCGGCTATCAAGCGCTCGTCGAAGTCAGCTTCGCGGTGAACGGCGGCGAGATGTTGTTCGTCACCGGCCACTCGGGCGCCGGCAAGAGCACGCTGTTGAAGCTGATCCATCTTTCCGAACGTCCGAGCCGGGGCGCGGTGCTGTTCGGCGAACGCAATCTGCACAAGACGCGCGGCCGCGGCATAGCGCTGCACCGACGCGAGGTCGGCGTGGTCTATCAGGATCATCGCCTGCTGACCGATCGCAGCGTGTTCGAGAACGTGGCGCTGCCGCTGATCCTGCGCGGAATGCGACGCGAAGAAATCGGTAAACGGGTGCGGAGCATGCTCGATCGCCTTGGTCTGGCCGCACGCGAACGCGCACTGCCCGGGCAGTTGTCGGCGGGCGAGCAGCAACGGGTGGGTATCGCTCGCGCGCTGATCGGCGAACCACGCTTGGTGGTAGCCGACGAACCCACGGGCAATCTCGATCCCACGCTCTCGGCCGAAATCATGGCGCTGTTCGCCGCGCTGCCCGAACGCGGCACCAGCGTACTCATCGCCAGTCACGATCTGGGTCTGGTCAAACGGATGAAACGGCGCGTGCTTGTGCTCGATCACGGCAGGCTGGCCGACGATATTTCGCCGGAGGAACTGGCCGATGTCTAAGCCCGCCGCAACAGCCGCCAAGCCACGAACGGGCTTCGCTGCATGGTTCGATCATCACGCCTACAGTCTGGTCGCAAGCCTTGGCCGGGTGTTCGGCAAGCCATGGGCGACGCTGCTGACCATCGGCGTGATGGCGGTAGCCTTGGCCTTACCTCTGGGATTGTGGCTGGTGCTCGACAACGCGGCCCGCTTGGGCGGTACGATCGAACGCGCGCGCGAGATCACCGTGTTTCTGAAACCGGAGGTCGGGCTGGATCGCGCGGGCTCACTGGCGGACCGCTTGCGTCGGCGGTCCGATATCGAAGACGTCAGCTTGCGCACACCGGATGAGGGCCTGGCGAGTTTGCGCGAAAGCGGTTTGGCGGGTGGCCTGGACGAGGCCGCGCTCGCCGTGGTCGGAGAGAACCCTTTGCCGAGCGTATTGATCGTACGCCCACGGACCGATGCCCTGGCTTTAGCGTCCGCATTGTCCTCCATGCCGGAAACCGATCTCGTCCAGCATGATGCATTGTGGCGACAACGACTGGATCGCTGGCTGGCTTTCGGCGAACGCGTGATCTGGGTGTTGGCCGCATTGCTGGGTTTCGGCGCGCTGCTCGTGGTCGGGAATACGGTGCGCCTGGACATCCAGGCGCGGCGCGAGGAAATTGGCGTGCTGCAATTGCTCGGCGCAACAGATGGTTTCATCCGCCGCCCATTTCTCTACCTCGGCGCATGGTACGGTCTGGCTGCGGGCGCTTTGGCGCTCGGCCTGCTGACCGCGGCGGAGCTGGCGCTGCGCGGCCCTTTGCAGGCGCTGGCGGAAAGTTACGGCAGCCGATTCGCTTTTGCCGGCGCCACGCCTGCACAGGCGCTGCTGGCGCTGCTCGTCGCCGGAGCGGTCGGCTGGCTCGGGGCCGGCGTGGTCACCGGCCACTTTCTACGTCAGACTAGAGCCTGTTGACGCGATCGTGAGGGCATGCGCGGCAGCGTCGGCCCGCCGACCCCGTCGCGAGTGGCCAGACAAGAATCTGGCGCGCGCGCCGCCCGATGCCCCGCCCCCAACATCGATTCTCCGCATGCCCGCTCACGACATCCGTCATCTCAGCAGCGACACCCCCCGGGTGATGGTCGTCGATGGCTCCAAACTCGTGCGCAAGCTCATTGCCGACGTGCTGCAGCGCGATCTCCCGGGCGTCGAAGTCGTCGGGTGCGGGGGCTTGGCCGAAGCAGAAGCCGCATTAGCCGCCGCTCCGGTCGACCTGGTGACGACGGCGCTGGTACTGCCCGACGGCGACGGTCTACAACTGGCCAGACAGGTGCGCGCAGCGACGGGGCAACGCTATGTGCCGGTGATCGTCGTGTCCGGCGATGCCCAACGCCATCTCGAATCGCGCAGTTTCACCGAGGACATCACTGATTATTTCGACAAGGCGGGGGGTTACGCCGCATTGGCGGCCTTCATCCACGGTTATGTGCAGCCGCAGCCGATCCCCGATGCGCGGGTGTTGTATGTCGAAGACAGCGTCACCGTGGCCGTCGCCACCAAACGCATGCTGCAAGCGCAGGGCCTCGATGTGATCCACATGACCCGTGGCGATGCCGCACTGGACTATCTGCGCGAGCGACACGACGCCGAGGATATCGGCGCCGATCTGGTGCTCACCGACGTCACCCTGGACGGCGAGATCAGCGGCCTGGATCTCGTGCGCGCGATCCGCGCCGAACTCGGCTATGGCAAGCGTCGGCTACCGGTGCTGGTGATGACCGGCGACGGCAACCGCGACAAACAATCCGGCCTGTTGCGCGAAGGCGCGAACGATCTGGTGCTCAAACCGATTGAGGAACGGCTGCTGGTCACGAAGACGCTGTTCCAACTGCGCATGTCGCGATTGCCGGAGCAGGCGTCGATCGGCTGACGTCACGCAGACGCGGTGCGGCATACTCACGGTTCCTTTCCCCCTTCGGCGCATTCGGCGCGGCCACGTCATGGCAGACGACGATCGGATCAAACTCGAGGCTTCCTGGAAAAGCCGACTCGGCGACTATTTGCTGCGCGAGGACATGGCCGCGCTCTCGGCCTTCCTACGCCAGCGTAAAGCCCAGGGCGCGCGAATCTATCCGCCTGGCCCGCAGATCTTCGCCGCATTCGAAGCGACGCCGTTCGATGCCGTGAACGTGGTGATTCTGGGCCAGGATCCGTATCACGGTCCCGGCCAGGCGCATGGCCTGTGCTTCTCGGTCCGGCCCGGTATCGCAGTTCCGCCATCGCTGGAGAACATCTTCAAGGAGATCGAACGCGACCTGGGCATCCCCAGACCCGGCCATGGCTATCTGGCGCCCTGGGCAAGGCGCGGCGTGCTGTTGCTCAACGCCGTGCTGACCGTGGAGGAAGGCCGGGCCGGCGCGCACCAAGGCAAGGGCTGGGAAGGCTTTACCGACCGCGCCGTGGATCTGTTGAATCGTGAGCGCGAGGGCCTGGTTTTCATGCTCTGGGGCAGTTACGCCCAGGCCAAGGGCAAGATGATCGATCCGCGACGGCATCGCGTGCTTAAAGCCCCGCATCCCTCGCCGTTATCCGCGCATCGCGGGTTTCTCGGTTGCGGGCATTTTTCCGCGGCCAATGCTTATCTCGCACAACAAGGCCGGGCACCGATCGACTGGTCATTGCCGCCACGGGCCGAATTGCCCGCCGAAACCGTCTGATCTCCGGCTTTCACGCGCCTCGCTTTCTGGCCGCTCACTCATTCCTGATCCCGCCCGCGCGGGCGCGGGAGGGCCATCGCAACACGGCCAGCACCGGAAAATGGTCGGAGGGATACCGCGCTCCACGATGCATCGTCACCGTCTCGACCGACCGCACGCGCATGCCGCGCACCATGATCCAGTCGATTCGGCGTTGCGGTTGGCCGGTAAAACCGTGGAAAGTGCCTTCCGGCCCTCGTCGGCGGGGCGCGATGCGCCAAGCATCGTGCAGCGACCCCGTCAACAGCGCATGTACATCGGTTTCATCGCCTGTATTGAAATCGCCGGTGAGGATGACCGGGACGTTTTCGGGCCATTCGCGGATGCGTTCGAGCAGGAGTCTCGCGCAGCGCAGGCGAACCGCGGCGTCTTCGTCGCGATAAGGAAAGTGGGTATTGACCAGATAGAACCGCCTGCGGTCACGCCGCGACTCGAACAGTCCCCAGGTCACCATCCGTGGATAGAGATTGCCCCAACTGATGCTGCCGACGACCTCCGGCGAGTCCGATAACCAGAAATCCCCCGATTCGATCAATCGGAAGGCGTCCTTACGGTAAAACACGCCCATGTGCTCGTCGTCAGCGTGCCCGCCACGACGTCCGCGTCCGAACCAGGCGTATTCGGGCAATGATTCCGTCAGCGCGTCGCCCTGGGATCCGAACAACTCCTGCGTGCCGATCAGATCCGGCCGTGTCCGCCGCAGCATATCCGTCATCAACGCACGTCGCGCTTCCCAACGGTTCTCGCCATCCGCGGCGACCGGCAGGCGAACATTGAAGGACATCACTCGCAAAGTCTGCGCCTGCGCTATCGCGCACAGCCCAAGCAACAACGCCAACACGGCCATCCGCAATCGGCATGGCGCAAACCACCGCCAGGCCAAGCCCCAAGGTCGACGCGAGCAAAACTTAGGCAATGGCATCGATACGGCCTCCGGTCGCGCAGATCGGCCCTGCCCACTCAGCCAGCGCAGACCGGCCGACGGGTGGGTACACCAGGGTAAGCGACCCATCTTGACAGCCGCCACCCCTGTTGACAACGCTGTCAGCACCGTCTAGAACATCCCGACCACGTGCGCCTGCCCCCAGCGGGCGTCGCGTAGATCATTATTCATCCCTGCCCCCACGCGGGGTTCACCGCCATCCGCCTGTCGCGTACGCGACGACCGCTTCCGGAGAACGATGTGAGACTTTCGACGATCGACGCGATCATCGTGCTGGCCTATCTGGTCGGCATCTTTATCCTCGCGCAATGGGTATCGCGAGAAAAAGGCGGGCATCGCAAAGACGCCCAGGATTATTTTCTGGCCGGCAAATCGCTGCCGTGGTGGGCGATCGGCGCCTCGTTGATCGCGGCGAATATTTCCGCCGAACAGATCATCGGCATGTCAGGTTCGGGGTATGCGCTCGGCCTTGCGATCGCCTCGTACGAATGGATGGCCGCGCTGACCCTGCTCATCGTCGGCAAATTCTTCCTGCCGGTGTTCCTGCGCAACGGCATCACCACGATGCCGCAGTTCCTCGAAGAGCGTTACGGCCCCACCATCCGCACGATCATGGCGGTGTTCTGGCTCGGTCTGTACGTGTTCGTGAATCTGACTTCGATCTTGTGGCTGGGCTCGATCGCGGTGACGCAAGTCGCCGGTATCGAACAGTTCACCGCGTTGGCTCTGCTCGGCGGATTCGCCCTGATGTATCAGCTCTACGGCGGGCTGAAGGCGGTGGCGCTGACCGATATCGTGCAAGTATCGCTGTTGGTGTTGGGCGGCCTGCTGATCGTCGGGCTCTCGCTGGACCGGATCGGCGGCGACGGCGGCGCGATTGCGGGCTTCCATGCATTGATGAACGCGCACCCGGAACATTTCCACATGATCCTCGGGCCGGAGAATCCGTTCTACAAGGATCTGCCCGGACTGAGCGTGCTGATCGGCGGCATGTGGATCATGAACGTCAGCTATTGGGGCTTCAATCAATACATCATCCAACGCGCACTGGCGGCGAAAGACATCCGCGAGGCGCAGAAGGGCGTGGTGTTCGCGGCGTTCCTCAAACTGCTGATGCCGGTGATCGTGGTGCTGCCTGGCATCGCCGCACTGATGCTGGCGCCGAATCTGGACAAGCCCGATCAGGCCTATCCGTCGATGATGTCGTTGCTGCCCCCGGGCGTGCTCGGTCTGGTCTTCGCGGCATTGATCGCGGCGATCGTGGCTTCGCTGGCTTCGAAGATCAATTCGATCTCGACGATCTTCACTCTCGACTTCTACGCCAAGCGCGCAACCGGCGCCGACCAAGCGCGACTGGTCAAAGTCGGTCGCATCGCCGCCACCGTGGCGATCGTACTGGCGGTGCTGACTGCGAAGCCCCTGCTCGGCAGTTTCGACCAAGGCTTCCAGTACATTCAGGAATACACCGGCTTCTTTACCCCGGGCATCGTGGTGATCTTCGTGCTCGGCCTGTTCTGGAAGCGCGCCAATGAAGCCGGCGCGATCACGGCCGCGGTAGGCTCTTTCGCATTGTCGATCGCACTGAAGCTGGCCTGGCCGTCACTGCCGTTCATGGACCGCGTCGGACTGGTGTTCCTGCTGGCGCTGGCCCTGGCGGTCGCGGTATCGCTGATGACGCGCAGTCGCGGCGACGCCAACCGCATCCGCACCGACGATGTGAGCTACGGGACCGGAATGTCCTTCAACGCCGGCGCAGTAGGCGTGATCGCGATCCTGGTCGCGTTGTACGCCGCGTTCTGGTGAGGACGTAGAGAGCCGTCGCTCCGATCGGCGCATCGATGATGCCGCGATGGCGTCGTCGACCTGACGCGCTGAACGCGCCCATCGCGCGCTCAGCGCGTTTTTTTCGGGCGCGACGCCGCGCGACTCGACACGACCTCGTTCGACGCAGATCGACTTGTCGTCGTCTTCCCCGGCGCAGGCCCGGTCGATTCGCGGAAGACCAACTCATAAGGCACCTGCACCACGCCCCCGGCGCCCGGTTCGCGAATCGACAGCAGCAACTGTTCGGTCGCGATGCGGCCCATATCGCGGCTGGCCTGACGCACCGTCGTCAATGACGGCCACAACTGCCGCGCCATCGGCAAATCATCGAACCCGAACACCGATAGATCCTGCGGCACCCGCACCCCGCGCCGCGCCGCCGTGTGCAGCACGCCTGCGGCGGTATCGTCGTTGGCGGCGAAGACCGCAGTAGGCGGTTCGGGCAAGGACAACAACGCCTCCGCGCCGGTGACACCGGATTCGAACTGGAATTCGCCAGACACGACCAAGGTCTTGTCGTAGGCGATGCCCGCGGCGGCCAATCCGTCGCGATACCCCTGCAAGCGCCACTCGGTAGCGCCGTGATCGCGATGACCTTTGATGTGCGCGATGCGCCGATGACCCAATCCGACGATGTGCGCCATCATCTCGCGCACCGCGCGCCGCTCGTCCAGGCGCGCGCCGATACGTGCGTTCTGCTCGCGCGGCGAGATGCTGGCGTAACGCACGTCCATCGCCTGCAGTTTTTCCAGTAGCGCTTCGTCGTCGGTCAAGGGCGGCGTCAGCAACAAGCCATCGGGTGCGTACTGCGCCACGCTCTCCATAATGACATCGACATGGTCGCGGCTGGTGTAGTCCACCGGTCGCATCATCATGCTGTAGTGCGCAGCTTCGCAGGCGTCCAGCACGCCGGACACCACTTGCATCACGTAACTGCTGGATGGATTGTCGTACAGCGTCGAGATCAGGTAGGACCGCCGCCCCGCCAAACTGCGCGCCGACGGATTCGGGCGGAAATTCAACGCTTTCGCCGCCGCCTCCACCTTGGCCCGCGTTTCCGGACGCACATTCGGCTCGTGATTGAACACGCGAGAGACGGTTTTCATCGACACCCCCGCCGCACGTGCGACGTCGTCGATCCTGGCCCCCGAACCTGCCGACTTACCCATACCGCACTCCTCTCCGATCGATCGTGTCATCTTAGGCAACGCCGAAAAAGTCAGCGTTGCCGCAGCACGGGGATGTGCCGCTCGCGAACCGAACACGCAAGTGTTTGATTCGGCGGCAGCGAGTTCGGGCCTGCACCGATCTCGCGCTTACTGAACAAGTCCAGGACGGATCTATTCAGTGTCGCCCTCATAGATCCGGCACGCAGATGTTTGAACGCCCTGTTCGAACGCCTGCGGACGAAGGCATCCCCAAAGGGGGATCGGACCATCATCCCGACAACCCAAGCGTATCACCACCGATCACTACGGAACGGTGCCACAGGTCGCCCCTCGGCATCGACAAGGTCGGCATCCACCGGATTCTCGTTCCAGGCGTAACGCACGGCATACGGCTTCGGCACTTGATCGCTGCGCACGATCACACGCCCATTTTCGATTTTCGCTTGCGCGCCATGGAAGACGCGATCCTCGCCGGCCAGCGCGAAACCATGCGCCTGTCCACCGCTACCACCTCGAACGGCCAATGCAGCCCGCGGTGCGAATTCGACCCGTGCTTCATCACCGACGAATCGTGCGCGCCGGAACGTTGGCGTATGCGCAAGACCTCTTTCGGCATAGACCAAGGCGCGCGCCGCATGCGCCAGGCGCCGCGCCACGTCACGCTTATTGGTGGGATGGATATCTGCGGGGTCGCCGATATCGATGGTCACTGCCTGCGCGGTCTGCGGCAACGCGAGAGCCGCGGTCTGGGCTTCGCGCAACAATGCCCAGGCACTGCCATTCGCCCCGTCTCGGCCCGCACGGTAATTCGCCAATTGCACCCAGAAAAAAGGCATCCGCGGCGCGCGCCATTGCCGACGCCACTGCCGGATGAGCGCCGGGAACTGGCGACGATACGCTACCGCATCGACAACGGTGTCCGCATTGGATTCCCCCTGGTACCACAGCACGCCACGCAGGGCGTAGGGCTGCAATGGCCGGATCATGCCGTTATAGAGCAACGTCGGCATCCGCTGCTTGCCATCCGCTGAAGAGAACACCGGATCGGCAACGCGGAACTTCCATGCGCCGGCCAATGATCGACAGGCATTGTCGGCGAGGTAGAGGCAAAGTTCGGCGGAATCACCGTGGATACCACCGCCGCCACCGGTATCGGTCACCCGGATCGCAATGGTATTGCGGCCCGTATGCAATACCCGCGCGGGAACGGCATAGACGCGCGGATCATTCCAGCGACCGGACATTCCACCGATGCGTTGCCCATTGACCCAGGCGCGATCCGAATCGTCGATGCGACCCAACCCCAAGCGCACGCCCTGTGCGGCCTGCGTCGCATCGAGAATGAATTCGCCGCGATACCAAGCCACGCCGTCCATACCCTCCCAACCCGAAGATTCCCATAACCCTGGCGCCACGATCGGCTGCCATGCCGCGGTGTCGAATTGTTCGGCTTCCCAGCCCCGATCATCGGCGGGAAAGGAACCCCATGCAGACAGGCGCCGCCGTGTGGCTGCGGTGGCTTCGCTTTCGGCTTGACGCATCCGTTGCGCGTCGTGCTCGATTGCACGCGCATCTATGCCCGCAGTGTGCGCATCCATCCAAGCCTCGATCCGGCTCCCGCCCCAACTGGCGTCGATGATTCCCACCGGAACGCCGGTCGTCGCGCGCAGCTCGCGCGCGAACCAATACGCGACCGCAGAGAATTCGCCGGCCGTGCGCGGCGTGGCCGCAAGCCACGCGCCACCGGAAAGACGATCCTCGGCAGATCCCGCCCATGTATGCGGCACCTTGAAATAACGGATATTGGCATCGTTCGCCATAGCGGCTTCGGCCATGCCACCGGCGGCGCGCGATAAAGGCCATTCCATATTCGACTGGCCTGAGGCCAGCCAGACGTCGCCGACCAGGATATCGCCAAACTCGCGCGCGGTATCCGCACCGACGACCCGCATCCGATAGGGTCCGCCCGGCGCATGCGGCGGCAATTTCAATCGCCAGCGTCCCTGTTCGTCCGCGGTGGTTTCGACGCTGCGGCCGTCGAACTCGACCCTGATGCGCCCCCCGGCATCGGCCGTTCCCCACACCGGAACCGCACGATCGCGTTGCAGCACCATGCCGTCGGAAAAGATCGAGGACACCTCCACAGCCGCATGTGCGTGCGCGGCCGAGAAGAGCAACAGACACCACATTACGAAATTTCTCATTTGAAAATTCATCGGGCGATATCCGTAGCCAGCGCTGGCCGCAACCGTTCTTGATCTACTGCATCGACGTGAAAGCACGTTGGGAGCGCCCGTTTAGATTTCCAAAGGCAACAGACTTCACAGCGCTCGGAGAATGCCACAGCATCTGATTGTAGGACAGTCGTTTGCTTCGCCCGAGAAATGCCGCCGGCCATGGAAGAACTGCGAGCGGTAGTTCGGCGCCCGCCTGCCGCTCGTCCGCCGGGCATTTTTTAGCAGTGATATTCCGAGGGTTTTGAACGGACTCTTATTTAATCCGGAAATGTCTATCTCGAAAGGATGTGATCTGCCCCGACAACACCGAAGACTTGTTGCGTCTTCGCATTCCTTCTATGGTCCACACGCCTTCCGGCGGCGGGACAACACCACCGCCGGAAGCGATGCGCGAGATCAGCGGTACAAAACGCTCCGCGTACGATCCACGATCCAGACTTGCCCGAAGGTGTAATTGAAAATGGCTTCGAGCCCGGCGACGCCATCCACATTCGCATAGGTTGGCGCACCGCCGCTGGTGATATAGAAATACGCGCGCGTGGTCCGCAACCGCTCGTCCACGACATAGCTGGTCCCGTCCACGTACGAGAACATGATTTCGTTGCCCGCCGTTCCGTTGAACTCGGCGATCCGCACGTAACGCGGGCCGCCGCCGCTACCGATTGCGGGAACGTGGTAAAGGCTCGTTCTCCTGGCGCGGTCGTTGATGACCCATACGTTGCCGTTGTTGTAGATCAGGGCCACCTCGTTGCCGGCGACGCCATTCATCTCGGAAAAACTGACGACGCGGCCGCTTCCGAGCGCGTCTACGAGATACAGCCGCGTCGCCCTGGCGCGGTCGTCGACGACCCATACGACGGTGCCCGCGTACGTAACGACGAACTCCGCTCCGGCGACTCCGTTGACTTCGACCGCGCTGATCGTCAACCAGTTCGCGGGCACGCCGTAGCTGGTGGTTCCACCACCGCCATGCGCGATCGAGATCGATCCTGACGCCGCGGTGATCGTTGCCGTATCGCTTCTTCCATCGCCGTTGAAATCGGCGACGATGGTCGCTGCGTGAGAGGCCATCGCCCAACCTGCCAGGCCCGCAGCGAACAGCACGCGAACGAAAACCCGCCGCGCATCCATGATGAACTTCATAGTTTCCATATTCTGTTACTCCTTCATTCCTGTAGAGATATGAACCACTTTCATCCTGGCGGCGCCAGGATGATCTTGCTCGGCCGCCTAGCGATAGATGAGGCTGCGCGTTCTGTCCACCAGCCAGATCGTGGAACCGCCGAATCGGAATATCGCCTCAAGGCCCGCAACGCCGTCCGCGTTCGCGTAGGTCGGAGCCGAACCATTCGTCAGGTAGTTGTACGTGCGCACGGTGCGCAGCCGATCGTCCACCACCATGCTGGTGCCGCTCATGTACGAGAACATGATTTCGTTACCTGCCACACCGTTGAATTCGGCGATCTGCAGGTACCGCGTAGACCCGCCGAAACCGACACCGAATACGTTGTAATCACGGATGGTGTGCAGCCGATCGTCGATGATGCTGACCGCCCCTTTCGCATAGATGAAAAGGATCTCTGTGCCGGCCGCTCCGTTCAACTCGGAGAAGAACAATGTTCTCGACCCCAGGATCGAATTGATGCCCTGCACGTTGTAACCACGCGAGGTTCTGGCACGATCGTCTATGATCTCGACATAGCCGCTCGCGAAAGTGGCGACCAGCTCCTGGCCGGCGATACCGTTGGCATTGATCGCGTGAAAAGTCAGCCAATTGGAAAACGTGTTGTAGGTAGTCGTGCCGGCGCCGCCACCGCGCACGATCTTCACCGTACCGGAGCCGGCGGTGATGGTCGCCGTGTCGTTGATGCCATCACCGTTGAAGTCGGCGGTGATTGTCGCTGCCTGACATGCGGCCGCAGCCGACAGGCCTCCGGCGATCGACAGCACGCCAAGCATATATTTGCAGATTCCTTTCAGTAGGGTTTTCATTGCGCTAACCTCCTTGATTGACGGTTGGTTCCGAGTCGCGAACAACGCCTTTCCTTTTCGCCGGGCACAAGGGAAACGGACGCATTCCCTTTTTCGACCGCCCTGGTCGGCCTCACGGCCGCCGATATTCGAGAAAGCCTGCAGGTTTCCGTATCGCCTGGCGGATCAAGATTCACCTTGCGGGCCGATCCTGCGCGTGGAAAAAGTGCCCCGCGTTGATGTTTTCTGCTTCTCTCTTGTTTTGCGAGGTGCGCCAGTCGGGCCGAACGACTATGACCGTGCGCGGCCCAACTGGTTCGCTGGCTTACCGGCAATGCATGATGAGCCTGCGCTCTCTATAGATTTGGTTACCGCAGCCCCAGCAGGGCGTCGGAGAAATTCTGGGCACCAACGGACCTTGTATAGCCCAGTTCCCATATGACCCACAAAGGGCACCTGGGGTTCTATTAGCCAAAGTCACAAAGTCGACTTGCCAAAGCTGGCCCTGATAATGAAACTGGCAGGAATTGCCATTGAACCCGGGCGGCATCCAGCAAGTTCCCCATGCGATCGGCGTCCAGTGCCCTTGACGGGCAAAAGCGGGCGCACTCGCCAAAAAGCTGCCGAATGCCGCCATCAACGCAAAACACACCAAGGCTTTCGTTTTCATGTCGCGCTCCTGAGGATTAAGTTGAGTACCGATCGATCGGTATGCCGACAACCTACGGGCGAAACCGCCGACTCGCCGTCGGTTCGCCTTTTCCCCTGTTCCATGCTTGCGGCGGAAACCCTTCGCCAGAGGCGCTAATGCCATCGGCGAATCCCGCACGCGGTATGCATCGATCGAACGCAACGCGCTTCGCTCAACGAGTTGGACGACAGCGGATTCCTACCGCTCGAAATCCGAAGCCTTCGATCTACGAAAATCAGCTCCCGCTTTCACAACACTCGCCATTTCAGCGACGCGATTACCGCGCGCCACAACTCTGCTTAGCGGATACGGATAACACTGGCACGGCTTTCGGCCGCGCATAACTCAAGCCATAACCGGCCGGAAACCGCGGCGGCGTGGCGGATAAGACCGCAGGCGCGAACGATGAGGCGCAGGGATCGCCAGGCCAGGGGAACGACGTGCGGCCGCGGAAATCGTAGCGCGGCTTGCCGCCCGCGCCTGCGAGCAACATGTCGGCGACGCCCGCGCCTTCGGACCCGGGCAACCACGCAGCGACGAAGGCATTCGAGAAATTCAGCAGATCGTTGACGTAGGAGGTTCGTCCCGAGAGGAATACGGTCACTACCGGCTTACCGCTCTTCGTCATGGCTTCGAGCAGCTCACGATCTTCCGGATAACGCAGGGAGTGCGTCGTCGCCGCGGGCCAGGCGACATCGCCCTTCATTTCCGCATAAGGTTTTTCGCCGATCACCACGATCGCGACATCGTAGTCGCCGATTTTGGCGCCAACCCGGGTGCCGTCGAGAATCGTGAAATCATCGCCGGCGACGGCGCGCAATCCGGCGAGGAGGCTCTGCGCTTCCGGGTAGTCCTCGTTGGTGGTTTCGTCGCCCTGCCAGGTCAACGACCACCCGCCTGCCTGCATCGGAATATTATCCGCGCCCTTGCCGACCACCAGCACGCGCGCGCCTGGCTTGATCGGCAATGCGCCATCGTTCTTCAGCAAGACCAGAGATTCGCGCACCGCCCGCCGGGCGAGATCCTTGTGCTGCAACGCGGCCAGATCGCCCGCACGGGGATGCTCCGACGGCGCTTTCCCGTCGAACATGCCCATGCGCAGCTTCACCCGCAGGATGCGCCGCACCGCATCGTCGATGCGCGCCATCGGAATCTCGCCGGCTTCGACCTGACGCACGGTGTTCTCGATGAACGCTTTCCAGTCATCCGGCACCATGAACATGTCGACGCCGGCATTGACCGCCTGCGGACAGCTCGATTTGGTGCATCCCGGAATCTGCTCGATCGCGTTCCAGTCGGAGACCAGGAAACCGTCGAAACCGACTTTCTCCTTCAAGGCGTCGGTCAACAGCATGCGTATCCCGTGCATCTTGCCGTGGTCGGTTCCGGTGGCCGGATCCTTCCAGCTGTTGTAGGACACCATGATGTTCTGCGCGCCTGCGCGCAGACCGCCGAAATAGCCTTGCGCATGCGTGCGCACCAGCTCGCGCTGGGTGACGATGGTCTGACCTTGATCCTTGCCCTTGTCGGTGCCGCCGTCGCCGAGGAAATGCTTAACGCTGGCGAGCGCGCTGCCTTCGCCGAAGCTCCCCTGCAGGCCGCGCACGTAAGCATCCGCGTATGTGCGGATCAATGCGGGATCGTTGCCGTAGCTTTCGTACATGCGGCCCCAGCGCATGTCCTGCACCACCGGCACGGCGGGCGCGAAGACCCAGTCGATGCCGCTTGCGCGCACGCCGCTCGCAGTCGCCGCCGCGATTTCGTGAATCAGCGCCGGGTCGCGCGCGGCGCCCAGGCCGATGTTGTGCGGAAACAAGGTCGCACGGTAGACATTGCTGTGGCCGTGGACGGCGTCGGTGCCCCAGATGATGGGAATTTTCACCGCCATGTCCGTGGACATCGAAGCGGCGTAGTAGGCGTCGGCCAGCGCCAGCCAGTCCGTGACGCTGGCGTGTTTGTTTTTGCCCGGCCAAGAGCCGCCGCCATTGAGCACCGAACCGATGAAATGGGCGCGCACTTCCTCGGGCGTGATCGATTTGATCTCCGCCTGGGTCATCTGCCCGATTTTCTGGGTTAACGACATTCCCGAGAGAATGCCGTCGATACGCGCTTCCATCGACGCGTCGCGACGGATCGGGTTGACGACCTTACGCCACTCGGCGACCGGGCGTTCGCTTTGCGTGGGTGGTTGCGCATCGGCGCCGACGATGATGCCGATCATCGACGTGATGGCCAAGGCCAGCGCCGCGGTGCGCGGGCGGGGGAAACCGGAGAGCGTACGGCCGCGCGCGCCGACGCGGCGATTGGGGGAGGGGATTTTCAAAGCACGACTCTCCGGAAAGCCCGTCGCCCGCCACCGCGCGGCGCGCGGTGGCGACACGCCGGATTACATCTTGAAGTTCAAGCCCAACAGGAACTGACGCCCGTATTCGTTGTATTCCAACGGCGTGGTATAGAAATCGCCGCCGTTGGCGAAGTCCGAACGCTGGACCGTACGGTAGGGCGAATTCAGCACGTTGTTGACCTGGAAGATCACCGACCAGCCGGAGAACATCGTATCGGGCTTGAACTCGTACCCGATCTGCAGATCGGTCTGGCGATCGGCGAGCACCTGGGTATAGCTCCGCTGTGCGAAGAGCGCGGTGATTTCGCCTTGGAACTCGGAACGATAGCGCTGGTTCACGCGCGCCGAGAAGCCGTTCTTCTCGTAGTAAGCGGTCAGGTTGCCGACCACTTTCGACAATCCCGGCAGGCCTTGACGCAAGCGGGTGTCGTCGAGCGGGTTGGGATCGATCGAGGTCTCGGTGTACGAGGCATTGAACAGCAAACCGAAACCATCGAGGAAATCCGCGAACTGGCCGCCTTCCAGCGAGGTGCTTACTTCGGCGCCGCGCATATAGCCGCCCTTGCCGTTGGCCGGCGTGCTGAACGTGCCGATGTTGCTGATCGGAACGACGGTGGTCGGATTGGTGAATCCGCTGAAGTCGTACGGAATCCGCTGGTTATAGATGTAGGTTTCCAGGTCTTTGTAGAACAGCGCGATGGCGACGTAGCCTGCTTCGCCGAAATATTTCTCCATCGACAAATCGACCGATGTGGCGCGCCAAGGCTCGAGCAGCGGATTGCCGCCGTTGCCGCTCCATAGCCGCGTGGTCGTGCTCACGCCCGCGCTGGCCGACGCCCGCATGTCGTCGACGCGCGGCCTGGCCATGGTTTTGGCCGCGCCAAAACGCACCATCCAACCATCGCCGAAATCGCCGACCAGGTTCACGCTCGGCAACACATCATCGTATTCGGTGCCACGCTCCAGGGTTCCGGCGACGGTCCGGTTGTCGATATCGAATCCGGTCGACGACTGCTTGCTATGCACGAGCTGTACGCCGACGTTGCCGCGCAGCCGCATCCAGTCGCCGAAATCGGTGTCGAAATCGAGCTTGCTGTAGAACGTTTCGATATTTTCGCGGACGGTGAAATCCTTGCGCAGGTCATCGCCGCTCATGTCCAGGATCAGGTCGTAATAGCGCGCCAACGCGCCGTTGACGTCATAGGCCAGAGTGCCGGGAATCCCGCTGAAACCCAGATTGACACGACCACGTCGCAGATCGGGATCAACCACCTGGGTAGTCGCGCCGCCGCGCAGCTGGGCGAAGAACACCGACGAGGTCTTGTCTTTGACCCGGTTAGTGCCGGCGAACCCGAACTGGACCGCTTCAAACGGGCCATTGAGGAAAGTGCGTTCGATTTCGGCGCGGAAGCCGGTGTGCCTGTCATCCTGCTTGGTGTTTTCCAAGCGCCCCTCGCGCCCCCAACCCGCCGGGTCGGTGAGCACGATGGTTTGCGGATTGGTGTAATCCAGGCCTGCGGAGAAACGCGCGAAATCGGAGGAATCGAGCTGCGCGTCGTAGCGGATGCTGTCGAGCGTGGCCGAACCGGCGTAGGTCTCCAGATACTGCTGATCGCGCTTGGCGCGCGAATAGTAGCCGTCGGCGTTGATGCTCCAGTTCTCGCTAAGTTGGAACTGGTTGTTCAACCCGAACGAGATCATGGTGTCGTCGCGGGTATTGAGATCATTGCGCACCACCGGCTCGAGATTGTTCACGGTGGCGCCGGAAACCACGCGGAACCCGCCGAGATCGGTCAGACTGACGTTGCTGATGGTGACGCCGTTGCCGGTCCAGGGATCCTGCGACCACATGATGCCGCGCATCGCTTCCTTCTGTTCGAAGCGCGAGTAATAGACATCGAGGGTGCTGTGCACCATGTCGTTGGGTTTGTATTCGAGCACGCCCATCAGGCCGTCGCGCACCTGATCGCGCGAACGCGCCCAAATCTCGGCGCCTTCGAGCATCGCCGCATCACTCGGCTTGCCCGGGACGGCGCCGCCCCACGCAGTCGTGTTGCCCCACCACCAGGCTTTGTAGTGCTGCTCCTGGAACGGCGAATCCAGCTCAGCCACGCCCAGCGCGATGCCGAGGGTGTTGTCGGCGAATTGGTCCACGTAAGACGCGCTGACCCGGTAACCGTTGTCGCTGCCGTCGGGATTCTGTTTGCCGAGCGAATGGTTTTCGCCGCGCAGGTTGGCGACGAAGCGCTGCCGACCGAATGCGAGCGGGCGGATGGTGCGCAGATCTACCGTGCCGGAGAGGCCCTGGCCGATCAGCGTCGCATCCGGGTTTTTGTAGACGACGGCGGAATCGAGCAGTTCGGAGGGGTATTGGTCGAATTCGACGCCGCGATTGTCGCCGGTGCTGACCTGCTCGCGGCCGTTGAGCTGCGTGGCCGCGAAGTCGGGCGACATGCCGCGGATCGCGATCACCTGAGCGCGCCCATCGACGCGTTGCGCGGCTAGGCCAGGCAGACGCGCCAGGGATTCGGCGATGCTCAGATCCGGCAATTTGCCCAGATCTTC
This sequence comes from Lysobacteraceae bacterium, assembly GCA_008015095.1. GTDB lineage: Bacteria > Pseudomonadota > Gammaproteobacteria > Xanthomonadales > Xanthomonadaceae > Lysobacter_I. Next base: position 21,146 of record SSEV01000023.1, read on the forward strand.
AGCGGACACCGCTTCGACGATCGAATCGGCCTCCAGCTTGGTTTCGCGCGAGTCGAGAATGCTTTTGCGAATACCGGTCACCACGATCGTGTCCAGCGTTTCGCTATCGTCTTTTTCTTCCTGCGCGGAAGCGTCCTGGGCCATGACGGCCGGGGACAGCAGCGCCAGCGAACAAGCCACGGCAAGAGCGTGCCTGCGGAAGCCTGGACGCGCCTTCGGCCCGGACAACGGCCAGGAACGGGTCGTATTGCTCATGGATCCCTCGTGATGCGGTTGTTGACAGCGCTGTCAAATACAGGGTATTCGGTAATGTGTCAACCCGCCGTCTCAAGGGAGATACCACCAGGGCAATACCCGCCAGCCATGTGCCGGCCCGTGGCCGGAACCTGATGATGATTTTTTAACTATTTGATCGAACATTATTTTTTCTGAAACAAAGCGTTCGTTGGCGATTCGGAAAGCGACCCCTTCAGGGCCTTTTTCCAGGGCCCGGAGCCGATGGACAAGCGCCGTCCATCAGCGCATGACGGATCGGAACGCATCAAAACCGGGCTGATTTTGTTGCGGTGCAAAACGCCATCGCGCGAAGTTGGGATCGGCGGAGGAGATGAAACCTTATGAATTTGTTGATGCGCGCCCTGGTGGCGATGTCGGGCTTGGCCAGCGCCTGCCAGGCGATGGCCACCGAGCCCGTAACCGCCCCGCCGCTGCGGATCTGGGCGACGACCGCCGATCGCAGCCATGCCCTGTCCGAACTGCCGGCGACGTTGCCGGTCATTCCTTCCGCGCCGGTGGTGACCATCGCCGTGGACCCGAACGATCGCCATCAATCC
>SSEV01000043.1 GCA_008015095.1 Lysobacteraceae bacterium
AGCCGCGCGGTGTCGGTGTGGTCATCGAGGGCAGCCATGAATGCATGACCACGCGCGGCATCCACAAGCGCGGGGTCAGCATGGTGACCTCGAAGATGCTCGGCGCTTTCCACGAGGATGCGCGCACACGCGCCGAATTCCTGCGCTTCATCGACGTCGGCGCCGGGCGCTGAGCGTCGCGAATCCGCACTCCGGTCGAAGACACCGCGCGCCGCTCAGGGCGGCGCGGCGTTCGAGTCCTGGTCCGATGATGCGCGCGCCGCGCGACGGCTGGCCTCGCACAGCCCCCAGACGATCAGCAACAAACCGCCGAGCGTCACGACGCGCAGCAGCATGCGCGCGGCGAGCATGATCGGATAGAGGTCCGCCAGATTGCCGCCGCCGCTCGCGGCCTGCCGCATCGCCATCGCGTTCTGGAACAAAGACAAGGCCAAACCGAGCAAGGCGCAGACCGCCATGATGGCCACGCCGGCAAGACCGTAATTGCGCATCCGGCCGCGCGGCGCGCGGCTGGACAGCAGGATGAAGGCGATCGTCAGGCCCAATAGTTCCGGCAGGAAGATACCCAGAGTTGCGGCGTTCAGGCCCATGGCATCCGTTCCTGCTTCAGTCCGCAGTGATCAGTGCGGCGTGACGCACCTGCAGCTCGGCGAATACCGCATCGGTGTCTGGGCGCACGCCATGCCACAAGAAGAAACTTTCCGCAGCTTGTTCGACCAGCATGCCCAAGCCATCGACCGCATGCAGCGCGTGCGCGGCGCGCGCCCAGGCGAGGAACGGGATCGCGGCGTCGCCATAACTCAGATCGACCGCGGCGGTCCGTGGCCCGACCAACGCCATCGGCATCTTCGGCAGACTGCCATGGCGCGCCGCGGAGGTGGCGTTGAGAATCAGATCGAACTCGCCGAGCCCGGACAGATCCTCCAGATACCGCGCATGCACGCGCCCGGGTTCGCCGACCAGATCGACCAGGGCGTCGGCTTTCTGCGAGTCGCGATTGACGATGTACAGCTCGCCGATACCGGCATCGAGCAGGGCCGGGGCCACGCCGCGCGCCGCACCGCCCGCGCCCAGCATCAACGTCCGCCGGCCGCGAAGATCCAGCCCATGCCGCGTGGTGAGATCGCGCACCAGGCCCACGCCGTCGGTGTTGTCGCCCAACCAGCCGCCGTCGTGTTTGATCAGAGTATTCACTGCGCCGGCGCGCTTGGCGCGTGCGCTGAGCAGATTGCACAGTTCGGCCGCGCGTTGCTTGTGCGGCAGAGTGACGTTGGCGCCATCGCCGCCAGCGCGCGCGAATGTCGACAGCGTGGCGTCGAAATCGCCGGGCGCGCATTCGATCGCGGTGTATTCGATCCGCAACCCGGCTTGCGCGGCGAATGCCGAGTGAATTTTCGGCGAGAGCGAATGCAGCACCGGCTGTCCGAAAACGGCGTAGCGTTTCATGGCGTGAGCGTCCGTGTGTATGCGTGCAGGGTCTTGTGCTGCGCGTAGCCGAGGCCGCGATAGAACACAGACGCGGCGTCGCGGCGCAAACGGGAGCGTACCACCATCAGCGAATCACCGCGGCGCCCGGTCCATGCCGCGGCCGCGGCGCCGTCGAACGGTTCGCATAGGCGCGCGATCTCGGTCTGAGCGTCCATGCCTGCTTCGCGAATGGAGAGAGACCGTGACATTTTCGTCTTCAATGCGCTTCGCGCAGCCAGCGGGCGGCGTCCAGCGCGAAATACGTCAGCACCCCATCGGCGCCGGCGCGCTTGAACGCGGTCAGCGCTTCCAGCGCGCAGGCGCGCTCGTCCAGCCAGCCGTTGCGCGCAGCCGCCTTGAGCATCGCGTACTCGCCGCTGACTTGGTACACGAAGGTTGGCGCGCCGAAGCGGTCCTTGACCCGGCGGACGATGTCCAGATACGGCAAGCCGGGCTTGATCATCACCATGTCCGCGCCTTCGTCCAGGTCCAGCGCGACTTCGCGCAAGGCCTCGTCGGAATTGGCTGGGTCCATCTGATAACCGTATTTGTTGCCCTTGCCCAGCGCGCCGGCCGAGCCCACCGCGTCGCGGAACGGCCCGTAGTAACTGCTGGCGTATTTGGCGGCGTAGCTGAGAATGCGGGTGTGGATATGGCCGGCGGCTTCCAACGCGGCGCGGATCGCGCCGATGCGCCCATCCATCATGTCGCTGGGCGCGACCACGTCGGCGCCGGCACGCGCATGCGACAGCGCCTGCTGCACAAGCGCTTCGACGGTTTCGTCGTTGACGACGTAGCCGGTGTCGTCGATCAGCCCGTCCTGCCCGTGCGAGGTGTAAGGATCGAGCGCCACATCGGTGATTACGCCCAGCTCCGGGAAGCGCTGCTTGAGCGCGCGCACCGCGCGCTGCATCAGCCCTTCGTCGTCCCAGGCGGCATGGCCGTCGAGCGATTTCGCGTCGGGCGCGGTCACCGCGAACAGCGCCAGCGCCGGCACCCCCAACGCGCAAGCATCCTCAGCGACCTTGAGCAGTTCTTCGATCGACAGACGCTCGATGCCGGGCATCGAACCGACCGCTGCGCGGCCCGGCAACTCATGGACGAAGACCGGATAGATCAGATCATTCGCGGTCAGCACGTGTTCGCGCATCAGACGCCGCGAGAACTCGCTGCGGCGCATGCGACGGAGGCGGGTATTGGGGAAGTTCATGCCGGCGATGATACGCGGGGCGGCATGCGCGGGCATTGATCGGGGTCAGAGCCGCTGCGCGGACGGGGCATCGCGGCGATCGGGGCTGAAACCCCTCCTACGACCGTGGGCTTGCGCCCTACAATCGCCCGATGCGATCCCTGCGCACATTGCCGCCGCTGGCGCGCGCCTGTCTGTGGTTCCTCGGCGCGCTGGCCGCGTTGTGCTGGCTGGGCCCGCTGTGCGTCGATGTCGACCCGCACAGCCCCGATTGGCAGGCGTTGTCGGTGGCGCCGGGGGTGGGCGGACATTGGTTCGGCACCGACGCCATCGGCCGCGATGTGTTCGCGCGCACTCTGGCCGGCGGCCGGCTGTCGCTCACGATCGGCCTGCTTTCGAGCCTGATCGCGCTCGGCATCGGCCTGGGATTCGGTGCTGGCGCCGGACTGGCGGGCGGTTGGGCGGAACGGCTGATGCTGCGCATGCTCGATGTATTCAGCGCACTGCCTTTCCTGCTCATCGTGATCCTGTTGTTGACCCTGTTCGACCGTTCGCTCGGGTTGTTGCTGGCGGCGATCGGCGGATACGTCTGGGGGGATCTGGCGCGGGTGATGCGCGCCGAGGCCGCGCGTCTGCGCGAGACGCCGTTCATGCTGGCCGCGACCGCGATGGGCGCGTCGTTCGGTCAGCGCCTGCGTTGGCATGCGCTGCCCAATCTGCTGCCGTTGGCCTTCGTGTATCTCGGTTTGATCCTGCCGCAGGCGATTCTGGTCGAGAGTTTTCTCGGCTTCCTCGGTCTGAGCGTGGACGAGCCTTCGGCCAGCTGGGGCACATTGCTGGCCGAAGGCGTGCAGGAATTGGACAGCGCGCCATGGACGCTGCTGTTTCCCGCAGGCTTTCTGGTCGCGACCCTGGCGGCGTTCCAGTTCCTCGGCGACGGCCTGCGCGATTGGATGGACGTGCACGGCGAAGCCCGGCGCGAAACCGAAGCGGCGGCGGCATGAACGCAGGCGATGCCGGCGATACCCAAGCACCCGATCGCGCGCGCGCGAACACGCGCAGCGACAGCGCCTTGCGATTGCGAGGCTTGGAAGTGCATGCGGGACCGCGACGCCTGCTCGGTCCGCTCGATCTGAATCTGCGGCCCGGCCATTGTCTCGGCGTGGTCGGAGAGAGCGGCAGCGGCAAGAGCCTGACCGCATTGTCCATGCTCGGCCTGCTGCCCGCGGGCCTGCGCGCGCGCGCGGATCTTGCGCATGGCGAGATCGCGATCGGATTCGACTCGCCCGGGCATGCGGGCTTACGCGGCCGCGTCCTCGGTTGGGTGCCGCAGGATCCGTTGGCGGCATTGCATCCCTTGCGCAACATCGGCGCGCAATTGATCGAAATCCTGCGCGTGCATGGCGTGCGCGATACCGCAACCGCCTCGCGTCAGGCGCAGGCGCTGCTCGCGCGCGTGCATTTGCCCGAACCGGCGGCGGCGCTGCGACGCTATCCGCATCAGTTCTCCGGCGGTCAGCGTCAGCGCATCGCGATCGCCCTGGCCTTGGCCTCGCAACCGCGGTTCCTGATCGCGGACGAACCGACCTCGGCCCTCGACGCACGTATCGCGCGCGAAGTGTTGGATCTGCTCGACCGCCTGCGTCGCGAAGACGGGCTCGGCATGATGCTGATTAGCCACGATCTGCCGCTGGTCGGCGCCTACGCCGACGAGGTGCTGGTCCTGCGCCGGGGCGAAGCGGTCGAGCGCGGCGGCACGGCGGAGGTCTTCGCGCAGCCGCGGCATGCATACACCCGTGAGTTGATCGAAGCGGATCGTGCGCCTCACGAAGCTTCTGCTGCCGCACCGACAGCGCCTTCCGCACCGTTGCTGCGCGGCGAAGGCCTGCGCATGCATTACCGGCATGCGCCGAAGCCCGCGCTGGACGATGTCGCGATCGCATTGCGCCGCGGCGAAGGCCTGGCGCTGGTTGGCGAAAGCGGCAGCGGCAAAAGCACGCTAGGACGGGTGCTATTGCGCCTGTTGCGCGGAGCGCAAGGCCGGGTGTGGTTGGACGAGACCGAACTCAGCGCGCTCTCGGGCGCCGCATTGCGCGCATTGCGCAAACGCATCGGCGTGGTGTTCCAGGATCCCTACGCCTCGCTCGATCCGCGGATGCGCGCAGGAGAGATCGTCGCCGAACCGCTGCGCATCCATCATATCGGCGATGCGGCGTCGCGCATGGACAAAGCGCGTGAACTGCTGACCACGGTCGGACTCGATGCGGCGATGGCCTCGCGCTATCCGCATCAGTTCTCCGGCGGGCAACGCCAGCGCATCGCCATCGCGCGCGCCTTGGCCTGCGCCCCGGATCTGCTGGTCTGCGACGAAGCGGTCTCGGCGCTGGACGCGCATCATCGTCGCGAAATCCTGATGCTGCTGGCGCGGCTCAAACGCGAACGTGGACTGGCCTTGTTGTTCGTCACCCACGATCTCAACGCGGCCGCGGCCGTAGCCGAACGCATCGCAGTGCTGGAAGCGGGGCGCATCGTCGAAACCGGCAGTACCGCCGCCGTGCTGCGCGCGCCGCAACACGCGCATACGCGGGCGCTGGTCGAGGCAAGGCGGCTGTAAGGCGGGCCCTTGCTCGCCCTTGCTCCGTTGTTGTGGGAGCGACGTCAGTCGCGGTCCGATGACGAAACATTTCACCGGGCCATTCGACTGCCCGGCCCCGACCTAGGGCAACGCTGCAAAAGTCAGCGTTGCCGCGGCACAGGGATGCGCCGCCTGCGAATCAATCACGCAGCTGATTGATTCGGCGAGAGCAAGTCCGAATTCATGTCGGACTTGCTCAGTGTCGCCCTAGCGTTGCGCCGACGTGTTGCGTAAGAAATTTTTCGTGCAGATCAATCCAGATTCGGTGTCGGGCCGTTGAACCTGATATAGCGGCGAATCCAGTACACATACGCCTGTTCCATACGCAGGCTGTAGTGCTTCAGTCGCAAACGCCTGCGAACTTCGTCCAGCAGTTTTGGCATCTTCGCACGGGTGTCTGGATTGTTTATGGCGGCGGTGGAAGCGGCGCCTCGCATTGAACGGTGACCTTGCCGGATAACACCCTCAATGTTTCATGTCTCACGCTGCCTTGCGATCGGGCAAACCCCTTGTTTCGTGTAGGGAAATTCTGATTGACTGAGGTTGGAAACGGGGTTCAGAATCGTTGTTATGCCCCGGATTGGGGTCTAATCGTAGTTAGGCGTCAGAGAGCCACGAGAGATGCGTTTCGCAACGCCAAGAAGTAGAGCCATCGCTCTTACAGCAGCTTTCGCAACTGTGTGCGCTGGCCTGCTTTCAAGAAAGACTGAGCTTCTGCTTAGTACTTTTGGCAAGTATCCCGGTGACGCACTGTGGTCGGTCATGGTCTACTTTCTCGTCGCCGCTGCCGCGCCTCGTCTATCGCGTCTTGTAGTCGCTACTTGGGCTGTAGTCATTTCGTTCGGTGTGGAGTTCTCCCAACTCCTCACCATGCCATGGCTGCGCGACTTTCGAGCCACTACCATTGGCCACCTCATGCTTGGCAGCACGTTCAATGCGCCAGACCTGTTGGCTTACGCTGGCGGCGTTGCACTTGCCTTCTGCATGGACACTTGGCTTACTCGCTCGGCCTTCTATGAAACTGACGCCTAACCCATCGCTGAAAGGGACGCCCAGTGGCTTGCGGCTAGCCCGGCAAGGCTTTCTCACCTATTTTCAGCCTTGCCGGGCTAGCCACAATCCACTGGCCGCCCCTTAGCTCAAACGTTAGGCGGCGCATAAAGACTTGCGCGACTGGAAGGCAGATGAATATGCATCTATACGAAATTCGCTTATCTGGCGGCAGGTCAAATCGCGAATTCGCTGTGTTCCTTGAAAATGCGACGAATTTAGGAGCCAAGCCTCCAGATTACGCCGGCATTTCATCGGTCTGTCTTCTTGCGCATCGCCAAGATAAAGAAACTGTCCATCTTCTGTTCGCGCGTGGAATCAACTCAGAATCGGACATAGTTGTCACCGAGATCACCAGAAAGACATTGGCGTCTGACAAATATGGCCATGTTGTATACAGCGATTTTATTGACAGATACTTCCGTCCATATCATAGGTTTTCAAAGCTGTGAACAATCGTTCGCCGCCTAACAATTCTGTAAGGAGCTTCCTGTCAACCCCGAGTGCATGATGGCCTTGCCTTGAGCGTCAGGCGTTTGCTGTATTGACGTTGTCTTGCGTGGTCGATGTCGCGGTGTTGCCGTCATTGCGATGCGGTGTGGTGAGCGTTGTCAGACTGCATTTCTGTCATCGGTCTTGTGGGGACGTTGTCGCTGCCCCGGACCCGGGTAG
>SSEV01000036.1 GCA_008015095.1 Lysobacteraceae bacterium
CCGTGATTCCCCGCCTCAGCGTCTGGCGTGGAGACCGTACGTTGCAGGCCGAGGCCCTGGATCTGCGCATCGACATCGTCGAGGCCTTGTACGCCACCGGCGGCGGTCACTACGGCGGCTGTCTGAGCGTCATCGATCTGTTGCTGGTGCTGTATCGCAGGCAATTGCGCGTTGATCCGGCGCAGCCACGTGATCCCTTGCGCGATCGCCTGATTCTGTCCAAGGGGCATGCCGCGTTGGCCTTGTATGCGGTGTTGCGTCGGCTGGGCTATTTCGAGACGCCATTGACGCGCTATGCGGAACTCGGCTCCCCGCTGGAAGGCCATCCCGACATGCTTGCGCTGCCGGGCGTGGATTTCTCCACCGGGTCGCTGGGGCAGGGGTTATCGGTCGGCGTGGGCATGGCCCATGCGCTGCGTGGAGGCGATCAGCGGGTCTGGGTGGTGCTGGGCGATGGCGAATGCCAGGAAGGCCAGGTCTGGGAAGCGGCGATGCTGGGCGCGATGTGTCGCCTGGGGCGGCTGCATGCGGTCATCGACCACAATCGGCATCAGGAATGGGGGTGGGGCGAAGACATGCCGCCGGTGCCCGCGCTGGCCGAGAAATGGCGCGCGTTCGGCTGGCGCGTGTTCGAATGCGATGGTCACGATCATGGCGCGTTCGAGGCAGCCATCGCCGCGGCCACCGCGGCGGCGGACGCACCCTCGGTGATCATCGCCGATACGATCAAGGGGCGTGGCGTGCCGTTGTGCGAGGCGGATGTCCGACGCTTCCACTGCGATGCGGCGAGTGCGGAGGAGCACCGGATGATGATTGAAGCGCTGCGTGTCGCCGCGCGCGCTGCGGTGCAGGCGGGATGACACGGGCATGAGCAGTCTCCACGTCCTCTCCACGTTCCCGCCGTCGGTGGAACCCTCCTGTGCACGGATCAAGCTTGCCGACAACGTTGGCATCGCCCTTTCCGAAGCTGCGCAACAGGATCCGCGGATTTTCGTGCTGGACGGCGATCTCGCCGATTCCGATGGCGCGCACCATTTCGCGCAGCGCCATCCGCGCAGGTTCCTGATGGCCGGCATCGCCGAGCAGGGCATGGTCTCCACCGCCGCAGGGATGGCCGAAGCCGGCGTCCGACCGTGGGTGTTTTCCTTCGCGGCCTTTCTGTGCTGCCGCGCCTTCGATCAGATCCGGATCGGCGTGAGCCAGAGCCGCTTGCCGGTTACCCTGGTCGGTTCGCATGGCGGCGGCTTGTCCGGTCGCAACGGCAAGACGCATGCGGCGCCGAACGACATTGCATGGATGTTGTCGTTGCCGGAGATCGCGGTATGGGCGCCGACGGATGCGCTCGATGTGCGAATGTCGGTCTCCGCGATCCTGTCGGGGTCTGCGCCGGCCTATCTGCGCACGCCGCGCGCGCGTTTCGCGCCGGACGATACTCTGCCCGGCGACGCCGCGCTCATGCGTTGGCTCGCGCCGATCCGGCCGATTACGTTGGTGTCCACGGGCCTCGGTAGCCGTTGGGCTTTGGAGACGGCGGAGCGTCTCGCGATCGAAGGGCTCGACGTCGGCGTGTTGCATCTGCCCAGAGTGCGGCCGTTGCCGGCGGTCGAGCAGGCGCTGCACGGCGTCGAGACGGTGGTGATCATCGAAGACCACAGCCGTTTCGGCGGCCTGGCGTCGCTGCTTGCGGCGCGCTTTCCTGGGCGCGAGTTGCATGCATTCGGCTGGCCGCCCGATTACCCGGGCGCTTCCGGCGACGACGAAGCCCTGCGCACATGGCATGGGCTGAGCGCCGAAGCGCTCGCCCGAGCGGTGCGCGCGATCGCCGATCGTGACGCATTCGTGCATCCGGAGCCGTTCGCATGATCTCGATGGTGGTGTCCTGGCGCGACCGGCACGAACTCGAACGCGCGTTGCCCGCGATGCTCGTCGCGCTTGACGCGGTCGGCGGCGATTTGAATCTGGTCAATTTTTCCGGCACGCGCGATCTGCTCGACGCGCAACTCGGCGACCACGCGGCGCGCGTGAACCTGGTCGAGATCGGCGACGAGCGTTACTTCAACAAGGCGGCTGCGCAGAACCTGGGCGCGGCCCACAGTCGCAACGCGTTCCTGTTCTTCTGCGACTGCGACATCGTGCTTGATGCCGATGCGCTTTCGGGCATGCTAGCGCTGCTGCACGCGGATCGGCACACCTTCGGCACTCTGGCCGGGGTGCGCGAATCCGAGCTAAATTCTCGTCAGGCCAATCATGTGGTGTCGTTCGGGTACGAGTTGAATATCCGTACGGCCGACGGCCGTCATCTGCGCATCGTCGACAACGAGGAAGACGCCGACAACGGTACGCGTCAGGCGCCGGGCCTGCTGTTCGTGCGGCGCGAGGACTTCGAGGCCATCAACGGCTACAACGGCCGCCTGCACGGTTGGGGTTGGGAGGATCAGGACATGATCTCGCGTCTTACCCTCGGTCTCGGGCTGCGGCGTATCCAGCACGGCACGGCCTTGCATCTTTCGCACGACGATCATGCGCGCATAGGCTTCTATCCCCCGGTCTCCTCGCGCTGGGAAAGCCGTGACCGCATGTTTCGCGCCGCGCTCGACAACTACGATCGCCGCGATTTCTCCGGTACCTGGCGCGAGGATGTCGCGCGCTTCGCCGATCGCGTGCGTCTGCGTCGCGCGGTTCCGGTCTGAGAGGCGTTCCGCGGTGCAAGCCCCCAGTCTGTCCGTGTGCATGTTCGTCCGCGACGAGGCGGCGGTCCTGCCGCGTTGCATCGCCAGCCTGTCCGGCCGATACGACGAACTATGCGTGATCGATACCGGTTCGTGCGATGGCACCGTGGAGTACCTGCGCGGCCTCGGCGCACAGGTGCGCATCGATACGTCCTGTAACGGCGCCGATGGCGCGATCGAGGATTTCGCGCGCGCCCGCGACGCCGCGCTGGCGATAGCCCGTTGCGACTGGGTGCTGCAGATCGACGCCGACGAGGTGCTGGAAGCAGACGACGGCGCCCTCTCCCGCGCCATCGCCCATGCCATGTGCAGCGTCGGCGGCGGCTGCGTCGGCGTGGGCCTGCGTTCGGACGGCGCGGAATGGGTCTCGGGGCGGCTGTTCCGGCGCGCCGACGCTCGTGGCTATCGCAGCCCGATCCACGAATATCTCGAATACGACGGGGCTTTCACCATTGCCCACGACATCATCGTGCGCAATCTGCCTAACAAACGCGGCAAGGAATCCGCCGACGCACGCAATACGCGCATCCTGCGCGCGGCGCTTGCGCGCGACTCCGACAATGCCCGGCTCTGGCATTTCCTCGGCAACGAACACCGTCGCACGCACCGCGATCGCGAGGCTGCCGAATGCTATGCGCGCGCGCTTGAGATCGGCAGTTTCGCGCTAGGCCGTTACCACAGCGCTTATTATCTGGGGTGTTGCCGCTTGATCCTGGGCGAACTGGATGCGGCCATCGATGCGGCACGCACCGCGATCCGGATCGATCCAGGTTACGCCGAAGGCCATTGCCTGCTGGCCGATGCGCTGCAACTGCAGGGGCAGACGCAGAGTGCGTTGGCGGCCTACCGCGACGCGATGGCCTGTGGCGCGCCGCCGGTCGACGCGGTGATGGCCGTTCAGCGCTGGGCTTACGACGAGCATCCGCGCGCGCAGATCGCCATGTTGGAGCGCAAGTCCGGAGGTGGATCTTGAATGCGTGCGCTGCGAAACTGCGCGCCGCACAACACGCCGCGCAACAGGCCGCGCCGCAGCGACCACGCCTGCCCGCGATCGATCTCGATGCGCGCCTGCGCGATGTGTTCGTGCGCCAGCAAGTGGATCTGGTCATTGACGTCGGCGCCAATCTCGGCCAATTCGTCGCAGAGATCCGTGGTTTCTATCGCGGAGAGGTGGTGTCCTTCGAGCCGATTCCCGAAGTGTTCGCCGCGTTGGACGCCGTCGCCGCTCAGGATCCGCTCTGGCGCTGCAGCAACTGGGCCCTGGGCCGGGACTGCGGCGATGCGCGCCTGCATGTCTGTCCGTCCCACGATTTCAGCTCATTGCTGCCCCCGAACGCGTATTGCGCGCGACGTTTCGGCCGGCAGGCCGCGACCCAGCGCATCGTGCCCGCGCGCATGCGCCGGATGGATCGCGCGCTCCAGGCGATGGGTGTCGCCAGCGCAGGGCGGCGGGTATTTCTGAAAATGGACACACAGGGCTACGATCTGGAGGTGTTCGCCGGCATTGGCGACTGCCTGGAGGACGTGGTGGCGATCCAATCCGAGCTATCCCTGATTTCGCTGTACGAGGGTATGCCGCACTGGTTGCACAGCCTCGCCGTCTACGAAGCCGCAGGTTTCGGCGTCGTCGATCTGTATCCGATCACCCGCGATACGGATCGGGTCATCGAATACGATTGTCTGTTGGTCAGAAAAGGATAGTGCGCCAATGGCGTTGTCGACGCGCGAAAGTCCGGATCACCGACGCCCGCGGGTCATGGGGCGCGCGGGCATCGCGGCGGTCAAAGCGGAGCCCGGCGCCGACGGCGTCGGGCGCGTGCTCTACCCCGGATTTCACTCCGGATTCCACCCCATATTCCGCACCATGTTCCGACGCGTGTTCGCGCTGTGCCTGCTCGCACTGTTCGCCGCAGCTGCGTCGGCAGAGGATCAAGCGGTCGCCGGCGCTGGGTTCGATGTCGAACGCTATCGATTGCAACTGCGGCCCGACATCCAGGCCGGCACGCTCTCGGGGCAGATGCAGATCTTCGCCAAGGCGCGCCGGGACGGGCTGGAGGCAGTGGTGTTCGATGCCGGCGAACTTGAGATCGCGCATGTGCGTGAGGATGGCGACGATCTCGCGTTCACGCGCGAAGGATCGCAATTGCGCATCCGCCTGCCGAAGCCGGCGCGCGCCGGCACGCGCCTGCGTTTCGAGATCGCCTACAGCGGCCGCCCGAAACACGGGCTGCAATTCCACCCGCAGCGGCGTGAGCTGTACACCATTTTCTCCACCAGCCAATGGATGGTCTGCGTGGATGCGCCCGCCGAGCGCGCAGCGTTCGAACTGGTATTGATCCTCCCACGCGATCTGCGTGTGGCCGCCAACGGGCGCGCATTTCCGGCGCGCGATATCGAGGGCGGCCTGCGCGCGCACCGCTGGCGGCAATCCGAACCGATGCCGAGCTTCCTGTATGGCTTCGCCGCTGCGCCTTACCACGAAGCGGTGGAACGCCAAGGCGGGACGCGCCTGCGTTATCTCTCGATCGATCTCGATCGCGAACGTCTGTTGAAAACCTTCGCCGATACACGCGACATGTTGCGCTTCTTCGAACATCGCGCGGGTTTCCCCTATCGTGGCGATTATGCACAGGTGCTGGTCGCGCGGACTGTGGGCCAGGAGATGGCCGGTTTGGCCGCGATCTCCGAAGAGTACGGCGCCAAGGTGCTCGACGATCCGCAGAATCGCGCCCTGCTCGCGCACGAATTGGCGCATCAGTGGTGGGGCGCGGCGCTGACCTGCCGCGACTGGGGCCACTTCTGGCTGAACGAGGGCTTCGCCAATTTCATGGCTGCGGCGTGGCTGGAGCATCGCTTCGGCGAGGCGGCCTATCGCGCGCAGGTCGAGGGCTGGGAGCGTCGCGTGCAGCGTCTGCGCACTGAGAGCGTGGATCATCCTCTGGTTTACGCGCGTTGGTTCCGGCCGACTTCCAACGACCGCGCCGTGGTCTATCAGAAAGGCGCGTACGCCTTGCATCTGCTGCGCCAGCGACTGGGCGAGGACAGGTTCTGGCGCGGAATTCGCGCCTATACCCGCGCGCACCGAGGCGGTTCGGTCACGACCGAGGATTTCCGGCGCGCCATGGAGCGCGCCAGCGGCGAGAATCTGGCCGACTTTTTCGCCGAATGGGTCGAGGGCTCGTCTGCTCGGGAGGCGTCGCCGGGCGGATGAACGGACCTTTGTTCCGACGCGAAGCGCTCGAAGCCAAGCGCGCAGGTTGGTTGGGCGCGATCACGCTGGCGCGGCCGCTGGGTATGCGGCTGCTGGCGTGGATCACGGTCGCCGTGGTCGCATCGGTGGTGTTGTTTCTGGTGTCGGCCGATTACACCCGGCGCACGCGCGTGGCCGGTACGCTCGCGCCGATCGCCGGAGAAGCGGTGGTGCTTGCGCCGGCGACCGGCGTGGTGGCGCAACTGGCCGTCGGCCAGGGCGAACGGGTCAAGAGCGGTCAATCGCTGGGCGTGTTGTCGGTGCCGCGCGCCACGCGCGAGGATGGCGATACCGCGCGTGCGCTGGCGCAAGGGATCGCGCAACGGCGTGGATTGCTGCAGACGCAGGCGCGCGCCGAACGCGAGGAGCGTGAACGCCGCGGCGACGGTTTGCGGCGGCAGCTTGAAGATGCGCGTCGCGAGCGCGTACAGCTTGAAGCGGAAATCTCCACCAGGCGCGAGCAGGTCGCGATTGCGCGCGATACGCTCGAACGCATGCGCCAGTTACGCGAATCCGGTTACGTCAGCGAGTTGCAGGCACGCCAACAGCAGACCGCGATGCTGGACGGCATGGCCGCAGTGCAGGCGTTAGGCCGTGAGCAGACGCAGCTTTCGCGCAGCATCGCCGCATTGGAACAGGAGCTGGCCGCGCTCGATCCGCTCGACAATGCCGCCGCCGCCGAAAGCGGTCGTCTGCTTTCCGAGCTGGAGCGCGAACGCATCGAGGCGGCTGGCGAAGGAGAGGCCCTGATCGCCGCGCCGGTCACGGGCGTGGTCGCCAACCTGCCGGTCAAATCGGGGCAGACGGTGACGGCGGGGCAACCGTTGCTGACGCTGTTGCCGGGCGACGGCGCGCTGGAGGCCGAACTGCTGGTGCCCAGCCGCGCGGTCGGCTTCGTCGATCCGGGCGATCGCGTGCTGCTGCGCTACCGCGCCTACCCTTATCAGAAATTCGGTCATCACCGCGGCCGCGTGCGTCTGGTCGGACGCAGCGCGCTCACCGGCGCCGAGCTGACCGGCCGCGCCGCCCTGACCGAGGAGGGGGAGTCCTATTACCGCGTCGTAGTGCGCCTGGATCGCCAAAGTGTCCGCGCCTACGGTCGCGAGGAGCGCTTGCAGCCGGGCATGGCGGTCGATGCGGAGATCCTGGGCGAACGCCGACGTCTGATCGAATGGGTGTTCGAGCCCTTGTACTCGCTGCGCGGCGCGCTTGAGGACGAATGAACCGGATGCGCATCCAATTGCAGAGCGAGCTGGCCGAATGCGGTCTGGCCTGTCTGGCCATGATCGCATCGCATCATGGCCACGACATCGGCCTGTTCGAGTTGCGTCGGCGTTTCCCGCTCTCGCTCAAGGGCGCGCGTCTGGCCGATCTGGTCAGGGTCGGCAATGCGATGGGTTTCCAGGCACGCCCGGTGCGCTTGGAATTGGAAGCGCTCGGCCAGTTGCGAATGCCCTGCATCCTGCATTGGGACATGAATCATTTCGTGGTCCTGCGCGAAGTGCGTGGCGGCTATGCGCGCGTCGTCGATCCGGCCTTCGGCGACCGGCGCTTGCCGCTGAGCGAAGTCTCCGAACGTTTCAGCGGCGTCGCGCTCGAATTGACGCCCCATGACGGTTTCGCGCCGCGCGCGGCGCGGCCGTCGATCTCACTGCGCCAGCTCAGCGGCGGCGTCTCCGGTCTGTGGCCGGCGCTGGTCCAATTGTTGGCGTTGTCGGTCGCACTGCAGGCGGTGGCGCTGATCGGTCCGTTTTTCATGCAATGGGTGGTGGACCAGGTGCTGGTCGCCGCCGACCGTGGGCTGCTGCTGGTGCTGGCCGCAGGCTTCGGCCTGTTGATGCTGCTCCAGGTCACGATCTCGATGCTGCGCGGGTGGACCGTGATGTACCTTTCGGCCTCGGTCAATCAGCAATGGACCGCGAACGTCTTCGCGCACCTGATCCGGCTTCCCCTCGACTTCTTCGAGAAGCGCAACATCGGCGACATCACTTCGCGCCTGTCCTCGGTGCAGTCGATCCAGCGGACGCTCTCCACCAGCTTCGTGGAGGCGATCATCGACGGGCTGATGGCCAGCATCACCCTGGCGATGATGATCGCCTACAGCCCGCGGCTGGCCGCGATCAGCGCCGTGGCCGTGGCCGGATATCTGCTCATGCGCGCCGTGCTTTACCGCAGCCTGCGCGAGATCACCGAACGGCACATGGTCGCCTCCGCGCGGCAGCAGACCCATCTGCTCGAATCGATCCGCGGCATGCAGAGCATCAAGCTCGCCGGCGCCGAAGGGCTGCGTCGTTCGGTGTATTCCAATCTGGTCGTCGACAGCGTCAATCTCGAATACCGCGTGGCCCGGAACACGTTGGGCTTCTCCGGCGCCAACCAGTTGTTGTTCGGCATCGAACGCATTCTCGTGGTCACGCTCGGCGCGATGTTGGCGATGGACAATCTGTTCTCGGTCGGCATGTTGGTCGCCTATCTGGCCTACAAGGATCAGTTCGTGATGCGCAGCGCGGCGCTGATCGACAAATGGGTGGACCTGCGGATGCTGCGCCTGCATGCCGAACGTCTCGCCGACGTGGTCCTTACCGAACCGGAGGTCGCCGAAGCGGCGGATATCGCGCGCCCGGCCCTGATGCCGGTCGAGACCGCGGAAGCGAGCGCGTCTCTGCGCATCGAAGTACAGGATCTGTCGTTCCGTTATGGCGATGGCGAGCCCTGGATCCTGCGGCACTGCAGCTTCACGGTCGACGAAGGCGCCGCGGTGGCCCTGGTCGGCCCTTCCGGTTGCGGCAAGACCACCTTGGTGAAACTGATGCTGGGGCTGTTGCCCGCGACGGAGGGCCGCATTCTTGTCGACGGCGTGGACATCCGCGCGCTCGGCTTGGAGGCCTATCGTCGCAGCGTCGGCGCAGTGATGCAGGAGGACAGTCTGTTCGCCGGCAGCATCGCCGACAACATCGCGTTCTTCGACCCGGAAGCAGATCCCGCCAGCGTGGTGAAGGCCGCGGAGATGGCGGCGATCCACGATGACATCGCGGCGATGCCGATGGGCTATCACAGTCTGATCGGCGATATGGGCAGCTCGCTTTCCGGCGGGCAGCGTCAGCGGCTGATGCTGGCGCGCGCGCTCTACCGGAAACCCGGACTGCTTTTTCTCGATGAGGCCACCAGTCACCTGGATCTGCGTCGCGAGCGCTTGGTCAACGAGGCGGTACGCGCATTGGCGACCACGCGCGTGGTGGTGGCGCATCGCCCGCAGACGATCGCCATGTGCGACCGTGTCCTGCGTCTGGAAGGCGGGGGCGTGGTCGAAGCGAAGGCCGGCGACACCGAGAACGGCGATGCCGATTCCGCATTCGCACCTGTCGGCCCCGCGTCACGGCCGCATTCCGTTACGCAACCGCAGGAAAGCTGAGCGTGGCGGCGAAGCCTGAAGCGCTATTGAGCCGGCGGTTACGACGCCATCGCCGCTTCGACACCGTCCAATAGCGCAGCGAAGTCAGCGATCCGCCGTATCGCCGCGCGCGCCTCGGGAAACGCCGAGCATGCCGCGTTCACCGCCACCACCGTCCGCATTTCGCGCAACAGCCGCTCCGGGCTTTGGTAATGGAAGAAGATCGGCGTCGGGCCATCGCCCAAAGCGAGGCTCCAGCTTGGAAAATTCCAGGTCAGCGGCAATGCGTGGATCGCGGCCCCGAGTCGCGCGGCGGCGAGCGTGAGCGCCACTTGATCGAGAAAACGGTCGCGGATGTTCGACGCCAGATCCGGCAGAGCACGCAGGCGGCGGCAGGTGTCGCCCCAGCAATCGCCGAATCCCGGTTCGTTGCGCACCGCGATGAAGCCACCGTTGAAATAAGGCACCGTGCGTTGCTGCGAGATCAACGCCACCAGTCGCCGAGGCGGCAGCGCCAGTCCGAATTCGGCGTGGAAACCCGCCCAGGCCGCGTCGTCCGCGATCGCCACGCTCGCCGGCACCGCAGCGATGTTCGCCGCGGGCAATATATCCTCGCCGAAGCCGCGCATCATCAGGATATCGCTGTCGATATAGACGTTGCGTGCGCAGTCGCCGGCCAGATTCAGACAGCCCATTTTGTTGCCGTAGGGAAAATCGTCGGCGATGGCGTTGCGCACGGGCCGTATCGCCACGTCAAGCGCGCGCAGCGCACGCAAAGTCTGCGGGTCCGGTGCCGGCCAGTGCTCGGGCGGCTCGGGTACGGCCGCGGTCAACGCATGCGCATCGCCGAAGTGCAGCCGCATCGAGGCCGCCAGCAGCAGAGCCTTGCCTTCCAGCGCGCCGCCCTGGCAGATGAAGACGAAGTGGGTGCGTTCCATCGAATATGTGTGTAAGAGTCAAGGATGGCCGCCGCGACTTGAAAGACGCACAGGGTTGCGTTTTTCAACAACCTGCCGAGGGCGGCACGGGCGCGACCATGGGCGTTATACGTGGTTCGAGCCATGATGCAAAGGCGCAAAACGAAAGACTGCAAACGTCTTCGCTGGCGTACGGGCGCGAGTCCGAGAATCTGCCGGACTCGCCGTCCGACCAGGTGTGCGCCGCCGCCGGCATCATTCCCGATCACATCGGTCCCGCAGATACGAGACGATGGCATGCTGCGAATGCATCGTCGCCACCCACAGGGCGTCGTAGCGGACGAGCGGCGAATCCGACGCGGTCAGGGTTTGGCCGGGATCGCCACGATTCGGGCTGGGATGCTCGACCAGCATCTTGAACACGTCCAGGTCACCGAGTTCTGCGGCAAACAAGGTGGGCGTCCATTTCACCGTATGCCCAGGGCGAGCCAGATAACGGCAGTTCGCATCGGCGCCGGCACGCACCAGCACCCGGATGACCGCGCGGCAATCGTCGACCGGACGCTGATGGTGGGTCTTGATCGCATGGAAGAGCATGCGGAACCTCGCGTCCCGCTCGATCAGATCGAGAAAAGGTTGACGGCAGTCGTGCAGTTCCGCATCGAATACCGCGCCTAACTTCGCATCGATCGCGCCCGCTCGGGTCAGCCCGGCAAAAAATCCGAGATCTGGTTCAACATCGCCGGGATTCAGAGCGTAGCCGAATCTCGACATCGCAAAGCACAATGCCGAAGGCATCTCCCCACACGGCGTTTCCAGCTTCGCGCCTAATGCGATCAGCCTGGCGACGACTTCCGCATCGGCCATCTGGATGGCGAGTTTGATCGGGGTGTCTCGCGCGGTGGAGGCGGGGCGGTTGACCGTTTCTTCGGATAGCTCCAGCGCCAGGACGCGCGCGAGGATGTCCTGGTCATGGGTTTGCAGCGCGTGGCGCAAGGCATAGGTCAGGGGGCCTTCCCCCGATTCCTCGATGACAGCGTTCGGATCGCCGCCGGCCTCCAGCAGACGCTGTACGTCTTGCGGGGCGCCGAGCATGATCGCCTGCATCAGCGGGGTTCTGCGGGTTCTGCCCCCGGCGAATTTGATCTTTCTGTTCGGATGCTTGAGATGCTCGCGTTCGAGACGGAAACCGGAACCGGTCTCGACGATCTCGATCGGTGGCGGTACGCGGCTCTTGGCTTTCTGCGGAGGGAAGAACCGTTCGAAAGCGAAAGACAGCCGCCGGATTTCCTTCGCATCGAGCGCGCGCTTGGGTTCCCGGTTCAACCCCAGCAAGAAAGTCTTGTCCCAATAATGCTCGGCCACGACCTTGTCGCCGATACCGACGGCATAGAGCAATGCTTCCTTGAGGATCGAGGCTTGGTTGATGCCCGCGCTCCACCAGGCGCAGGAGAGCGCTTGCGCATACAACGCGAGTGCAGTCGGCTGATCGCCCTCGAATGCGGCTAGCCTGGCCGCGAACCAGTCGTGTTTGAGCTGGATCGTACGGCGTGCATGACCCGGCGCGTGGTCGGCTTCGGACTGCATCGCATCGAGTTTGTCGCGCAGATCGGAAACGGGGAGCGGGCGGGCTTCGAACAGGTCGAGGATGGATTCGAGCAATGGAAGACAGGTGTCGAACACCGGCAGGTCGCCATGCGTCGACGTCTGGTGGTCGAACGCCGCGATCACGCCCTCCGGGCTCCATGCATCGCCATCCGGGTGTTCGAAATGCTGCCGAAGCTGTTCGCGGTCCCGTGGCGGGATGGATTGGAACCCTACCGCCAGCAACAACCAACCGGCCAGCGCATCCTGGTCTTTTCGCGCAAGTGGAGCGTCAGGCCGTGCTCCGATCGCGGCTTCGACCTTCGGCGCGAATGGCCAGGTGATCTTGCCGATCGGGTCTCCGTGCAGCCAACGCTGCAGCGTGCGGGCATCGACCGCCAATGCGTTCGCGAGGTTGTCGAGCAGCGTCGGTTCTGGGGTTCCGCATTTCTCAGTGCAATACCTCACCCAGGCCTGAAAAGGGCTACGCCACCAGGCTGCGAGGTCCGGCCCGGCGAATTCGCGGGAGATGCGTTTCAGGAATTCCGACAACATCGGGACGACGAATCGTTCCAAGAAGATCCGCCGCGCCAGGGGCACGGGCAATACGCGGATGTCCGTGTTGCCGACCAGGGCGCGGAGCGCCTGCGCCGAATGGGCCCAGCATCCGTGCAGACACGCTGCCCATTCGTCGCCGCAATCGACGGCGATCCGCGAAAAGCAGGCGTCGAGGACGTCACGGAGTTGATCGCAGGTCGATCCAGGCCTGGCTTCGGCCGCCAAATCGTCCAGATCCTTGTCCAGACCGATCTGCTTGAGGCATGGCCGGTATCCGCAAGCGGTGATGGCATCGCGCAGGCACTCGCCCAGGAGTGGAAATGCGGTCTGCGTCGGCGCGTCCTTGTGCGGCGTCATCGGATCGGATCGTTCTGCTTCGGAGGTGCGTGGCGCTTCGTTGGGGTGGCCAGTGGCGCGGGGCCAGTGTTTTCGACGACCGGTTCGATCATAGCCTTGCGCCGGAGGTCGCGACTCGGCTTGTATGGGTGTCGGTTCCTGCGTGGGATGTGTGGAGCTGGGGGAGGGGATCGGGTTCATCACAATGCCTTTGTTGGAGTGAATAGGAGTGCTGCGGCGACACCGCGCAGGCCCGACTTTGAAGATCGAGGGTTCCGAAGGCACGACACTCCGCCGAAGACTTTTTGGTTTTTTTGCGCAGGGGTTTTTTGGCGCATGCAGAATGCGACGGGTGCTTGCTCCTGGCCCGAGACGCGTGGCGTCGCGCACCCCGGCGATACGCTGTTCCGGCGATGCGGGTCTGCATGGCCTGACATCGCCGCGACCTGCAAGGCCCGGCCCGCGCCGGCGCATGCCAGCCCCTGCGGGTCTGGCGGCCTCGATATGCTCCGATCGCGTTGACAGGCTCTAGACTAGGCGCGCCCGGACGTCGGGCGACGATCGGCGCCCTGGTCCGGGCGGACATCGCTCGCAGCGGATGCGTCGTCATGCGCGTCGGTTTACGCGCAGTGGGCACCCCTTTCCGCCGATGGATCACCCCGCCCGATGGATCATCCGGATTTGTTGCCTAATGACGCGCAGTGGCGCCGATTGAGCGTGTCCTCGCATAAACGCGAGCTGTTCGAGCAGGATGTGTATTTCCGCGAGGCCTGGGCCGATTGCGAAGACCTGTTCGAAATCGATGTCGCCGAGGCGCTCACGCCAGTCACCTTGTTGTGCGCCAAACCCGATGCGGTGGTCGGTCGCCGCTTGCGTCCGATGCTCGACTATGCCGTGGAGCATGGCTTCGCCCCGATCGGCGTCGCCGAGTCCCGTCTCGGGCGGCATTCGATGCGCGATATCTGGCGCTACGACTGGCATGTCTATACCGCCGACCGACTGCGGTTTTCCACGATCTGGTATACGTCGGCGCCGATGCTGGTGTTCGCGCTCGAGGATCTCTGTCCTGAGCCCGGGATTCCTGCCTCGGTCAGACTCACTTCGCTCAAGGGGCATGCCCTGGCCAGCAGGCGCGGCCCCGACGAAATGCGCAGCCGTCTGGCGCCGCCGAACACCGTGCTCAATTTCGTGCATGTGACCGACGAGCCGGCAGATGTGGTGCGCGAGGCGGGGATTCTGTTCGAATCCGACGAGCGGATCGCGTTGTTGCGCAGCCTGGGCGAACGCCGGGGCGGCGCACAGGCGCATGCGGAGGCCGTCGCGGCGATCGAGGATCTCTACGCCCGTCATTCGGCGCACGATCTCGACGCCGTCGCCTCGTTGCGCCGCTTGCGAGCGGCCGGCATGGTCGACGAAGCGGGGTTCGATCGCATCGCGCGCTGCCTCGATCTCGGCGGCAGCATGTCATGGAACGCGCTCATTTCAACCTTGTCCGCGGAAGTCATCGCAGAACGGCGCTGGGACTTCATCAGCCTCGCCAGCGCGGTGATTCCGCGTGAGCGGCCGCTGGAAAGCCCGCTGCGCAATCCCGACATCCACGATTGGCGGCGTGCGGGTTGAACCCGGGCGGGGGCAGGCGCTCAATCACCGTTCCAATGCGCGAACGGCACTTCGATTTCGTCGCTGAGGCAGGAACCGTGATCGAAGCGATGGCCATCGAAAGTTGCGAACTGTCCGGTTTCGGCGATGAGCAGTACGGAACCGACCCGGTAGAGAATCTCGCTGCCGGCTAAGAACATCTCCTCCGACGCGCAGACGCGCGCGATGCCGGCGAAACGCTGTTGCAGCCGCGCCAACATCCGTTCGCGGTCGCCCGGTTCCGGATAGAACCAGCGCGTCCTTCCGGCGCCGCCGAGGTGGCAACCGAACTCGTGCGCGCTGGCTTCAATCGCTGCGGCGATCTCGGGATCGTGCTGGGTCGGCACGAGGCCATGATCCGAATGCGCGATCACCATCGCGCCGGTGCGCGCCCACTCGACAGCCAGCGCATCGACCAAATCCAGCAAGCGCAGGACATCGGCGTCGTAACCATGGCGGTGGATATGCCGGTCGACTTCGACGAAACACCAGATCAAATTCGGTTGCTGGCTCTTGTCGCGCTCGCGCCGTACCGCGGCACGGATCGATTCGACGATATGCTCGGGTCGCTGCGCCGTGTCTCCGGCGTAAAAACGATCCCTTCCGATCCTTTCGGCGCCACGCAACAGGACGTCTAGCCAAGCGCAAGGAGCCGCTTCGAGATCCGCCGAAATCGCGATCGCGCGATAGCCCGCGGCAACCGCGTCGGCGAAGATATTGCCGCGGTCCGGGACATCCAATGCGTTGTGGTGGCGGTAGATGTTGATCAGGCCGGTTTCACGCGTGCGAAAGACGACACCGGGAATACCGTGTTCTTCGACGGTCATTCCACTGAGGCTGCTCAACCACGCGGTCGCTGATGTGCTGGGGAACACCGAATCCATGCCTTCGATCCGCGCCCGTGGCCAATGCGCGCGAGCCAAGGTCAGAGGAATGCCATCGAGCGCCAGCACGATCACGTCGTGACCGGAACCGGCGCGCTCGGAGGTCAGCAAGGTCGAAATCGATTGCCGAAAATCCGTCAATGGCCTGGAAATGCTTCGATCCACGTTCGATACCGCAGTGTTTGGAGCATTATGGCGGCGCTGTCGCAGCGTGTCGCGGTACGCGAATGCCGCCGCCGCCGTTGCCGCCGAAAGTTGCCGTCGCAAAACGCGATGCGACGCAAACGCGCATCGGTTGGGCGAACCTGCGCACAGTATTGACAGCCTTGGGGGGCAGGTACATAGTGCATCGAGCAGTAGTCGATTCATCCTCAACGCTGGAGGGATCCCAGTATGGCTACGAAAAAGACTGGTGCCGGTACGCAAGGCACATCTGGTAAATACAGCGCCGCACTCTCCGTTGGCGCGAAGTCCGCAAAGGCCACTACCGCGACTGCTACGGTCGCCAAAGCTGCCGTCGCCCGCCCTCGCCCTGACTCTGCGGCAGTCAGCGTTACGGCTGCCGATTCGGCGATGGTGACGGTCAGTGCCGCGACCCGGCTGACCGATGTGGCCACGATCGTTTCCTCGCTGGTGAACGTCGGCGTTTCGGCTACCGTGCGCCTGCGTAGCGGCAGTAAGGAAGCCCTGCGTTCGGCCATCGCCAGCCTCAACGACAAAACCGAGATCGTCTCGGCCGCACTGACCTTGCGCGGCGCGAAACCGGCTAAATAATCGCTTTGTCGCCGCGCCGGGGGCCGAGGATCGAGGTGGGGTCCGCAGAGTTTGCGGCAGAGCCCGATTGGTGCGCTGCCGCAATCCGGGGACTGTCCGCTTTCGCCAATAAAGCCGCGCCCGATCCGGAATGCATCGCCGGATTGTCCGCCCACGGCTGGGAACGTCTGCAGGCGCTGAAAATCGATGGCTTGGTCACTACCGGTGCAGTTAATGCGCCGCTACGGCGAGCCTATCAGCACATTGCCGAAATTCAGTACGCCTCGGTCATTGAATTGGTCGAAGCGCTGACGGCCCGAGAGATTCGGCCACTGTTGTTCAAAGGGATCGATCTGTGGCCGCGCCACTTCGTCGGGTGCGCGCCCTCGGTCATGGGAGATATTGATCTTTTGGTCGAGCGTGGCGCGGTCGGGAGCGCGCGCGCGGCGTTACTCGGGCTCGGCCTGCGCCAAGCGTACTTCGACCAGGACAGCGGCGAACTCATCGATGCCGACATCGCAGACATCGCCGATGTCGAGCGCAGCCATTACGAAATGTACCCGTTCCGTCGTCTGTTACCGATCGACCTCGACCGCGAGTCGACTGCCGCGCTACGTGCTTCGAAGGCCAAAATGCCGCTGGTTTTCGATACAGAGGATCGAGTGTGGCTGATCGACGAGATCGACCTGCATCATGGCGTCGCGCTGGACGTCGATGCTGGGCCCTTGTTCAGTCGCGCGCGCGCCGCGACCGTGCCCGGAGGGTTGGCGCTGGATCCCGCGGACCATTTGTGGCTGATCACCAGCCGTTTCTATAACGAAGTCGCGCTGCACGGCAAGCGCTCGTTACGCGACTTCGCTTACATCGCCGCCATCCTGCGCGACGAGCGTCTGGATTGGGATCGAATGCTTGAGGTCGCGGCCGAATACGAGATGCGCCCGGCGTTGTTTTATTACCTACGTTTCGTGGACAGCCTGTTCACGCGCTCAAGGGTTAAAGAGACGATTTGGCGGGCGCTGGATCCCAGGCGAGGTTCGCGGCTGCGCGACTGGGGCTGGCAGTTGGCGCCCCTGTTGGACAGCCTGGACCCGATGCCGCTTGCCGTTAGGCGGAGCGCGGCAAGGGTAGAGCCTGACGAGGCCGGTTGAATGTATGTTTTTCGTTGCGCGCGCACCCCGAAGCGAAGTTGCGTCGCAATCGGGACAGCGAATTTCAGTGTGCTCTTGACAGAGGTGCGCCGGCACGGGTATATGGGTTTTTACGTCGGCAGATAGGTCGGCGTGCTCTGTCTAACCTCGATACAGGAGTATCCGACATGCAGAAGCATCAACAGGCCGGATCGGCCCCGCTCAGCAACTTTGATCTCAAGAATACCCGCGTTGACCTGATTCAGTCGCCCGCCGCCCAGTCGGCCTCTGTCTCCCTGAACGATCTTGAAGCCGCCCGTTCGGCCCGTCGTGCGGTATCCGCCTCCAAGCATGGCTTGGAAGTCATCTGCGGTGGTAGCTGCGAAACCGGCGCCCAGTAACTGCAGTCGAAATTCCAAAACCGCTCCCGTTAGCTCGGGAGCGGTTTTTGGTTGTATGGATCTGCGGGCCTCGCGCTCGTCACCGGCCTAGGTCATTCCAGGCTCTCCAGCGCGCTCGCCGAATGATCCCGGGCTAGGTGCCCGGGTTTTTCTTTCGGGATTCGCAAGCGCATCTTTCGTGTCTCGCGCGAGCATTGCATTCGCGCGTCGGTGGCCGGAAGCGGAGGTCGGTCGTGGCCCTCTGTTTTTGGAATCGATCAGGATGAATGTCGCTCAACGAGAACGCGGTAAATCCGGCCCCATCGTTTCGCTGGTGACGACGCATGGTCGCCAGGAACTCCAGTCGGAAGGAGACGAGCGCCTATTCGATCTGCTCGAACGTTATCGCGTGCCCTGGTCCGCGGTTTCGATCTACGTAATCCCCTCCGATGGCCGTGATCCGGTGCTTAACCCTTGCCTGGATCGCAGGCTCGAAGATTTCCATGAAGCATCGGAAATCCTGCTTTATTTCAATCGTAACGTGAACCCGTTCAACTTCTCGTTGAACAATTTCAAGACCATTGCGCCGTCGGTCGGCTCCGTCCAGGCCACCGAATATTTCTACCAGCGCGTGGACAATGTGTATTCCTCGACTGAGGCTTTTCTCAAGAATCTCAGCCCAGAGGAATGCAAACAGATGATCGCCGATCGGGTCCGCGAAGCGGTCCTGGCCACGGTGCCGCCCAACACCGATCTCGTGGTCGGCGTCAGCGGCGGCGGCGACAGTAACGCCATGCTTTATGGGCTCAGCCAATTGGCCGACCACGGTTTGCGCGTGCATCCGGTGATCATCATGGGCATTCCGGATTGGGATAAGGGTGTGCCGCGCGCGCGCGAGCTGTGCGCAAACTACAACCTCGAACTGACGGTGATGGAAGAACCCGAAGTCAAGGCGCTGCTCGGGATCCAGCCCGATTCGACGCCGTTGATCGATCGGTTCGAGAAAGAGTTCAAGGGCGACGATTTCGAATTTCTCGGCACGTTGCTGGTGAGGCTGGCGCTGGTCAAGCGCGCCCGTGATCTCGGCACGAACTATCTGTGCACAGGCCTGAATCTGGAAGACGTGCTCTGCGAAGCGCTGTTCCGGCTCTCCAGCGGCATGATTCCCGCGCCCTACCCGAAGCGCGAGATCGGCGACATGAGCCTGGTGTTCCCGCTGTGGTTGTGTCCGAAGCGGATCATCGACGGCTGTTTCCCGAAAATGTCGCTGGAGAATTACGAGTCGCGTTACCCCTGCTTCTCGCTCGGGCGCAATCTGTACTACAGCGTGATCTATGCGATGCAATCGCAGTTCCCGGGATATATTGAGCAGCTGGCGCACGGTTGTTCCGAGATTTCGATGCGGCATCCAACCAACTACGTCTTCGACGAACAACTCGGCTTCCACGTCGAGCGCTTCGTCCCGCTTGGGTTGCGACAGAAGTTCCGCAGGATGCTGGGCCACGCAGATCCCGTTGCGGTCGCGTGACCTCATCGTCGGCGCCGGATAGCGGTGGAATCCCGCCGAGGCTCCATGCAGGGAAGCGTCTGCGTTTGGCGATCGTCGGTGGCGGACCACTGTGCGTCTATGCGCTTGAGCGTTTAGCCGCCCAGCTAGGCGCCATCGAGCGGCCACAAGCGGGCACTGGTCTGCGGGTCGATGTGTTTGAACGCAGTGGACGGTTTGGCGCCGGTGAGGTCAATCACGACCTGCAGCCGGCGACGAGCCTGCTCAACCGTGTCGCGGCGCAGATCGGATTCTCTGCAGATGAGACCAACACGTCGGTGGCCGCTTTATTGCCGGCTGGCGCGCGTCCGACTTTCCTTGAATGGGCGGTGCGCAGATCGCGCGAGCGCGGCGATCCGGCGTATGCCTTGGCGCCCGCTGCGATTCCGTCGCGGCGAATGCACGGCGAAGCACTGACCGAAACGTTCACGGCCTATGTCGCCCGCTTGCGCGAGGCAGGCGTCGAACTGCATTGCCACGCCAGAAGCGTGGTTGATCTGGTACCGGAAGCGGACCATTCCTTCACCATCGTCTGCGCTGACGCCGAGCACGGCGACTGCGCTGCAATCATCCGGGCGGACCGAGTCTTGCTCGCCACGGGCAATGCGGCCAGTTTCGCGCAAAGTCCACCGCCACCGCCTGATGCGCGAGGCTTGCGCCGCATCGCGCGCGTCTACCCGCTGGACCGACAATTGACCGAGGCCACGGTGCCGCGCGGCGCACAGGTCGCGATCAGTGGTTTGGGACTCACCGCGGTGGACGTGTTGCTGTATCTCACCGAAGGACGCGGCGGGCGTTTCGAAAGGGAAGACGAAGCCGGTTTGCGGCTGCGTTATGTCGCGTGCGGTCGCGAGCCGGCGCGGATCGTCGCATTCAGTCCGAGCGGCATGCTGCCTTGTTGCCGGCCTGAGAACTTCAAGCTTCTTGATCCGGAGCTGGCCTACCGCGGAGTGTTTTTCAACGTTGAGGCGCTACAACGCATGCGTGGAGCGCGCGGTGCGCCGATGCGCATCCGAGAGGATCACACTGCGCTGCAATTGAATTTTTCCGCCGACGTGCTGCCGTTGGTCGTGCTCGAAATGGCGCGCGCCTACTATCTGACCTTGTTCGGACCAGATTTCGATGCGCAGGCGATTGCGGCGGCGCAGCAAGCATATGTCGCGTTCCTGGATTCGCCCCGCGAGGATTTGGCGCAAAGCGAAATTTCGATAGAGCAGCTATTGGCGCCGCTACAGGCGTGTTTCGAGCGTACCTGCCTTGCGTTACACGCATCGACCCCGGAACAGGCGTTTTCGCATGCGCCTGAGTTCGCTGTTAGCCTCGAATCGATTCGAGGCATGTTCGATGCCGTGTTGTTCGCGCCGGCATCGCCGGGCAGGCCGCGTAGCGATGATGCGTTGCATGCGCGCACGATGGCGTCGCCTTGGGCACATCCGTTGTCGCCGAACGCGCATCGATTCTGTTGGCGTCGAATCCTGTTTCCGTTCGGCAGCGACGCTGGCGCCGTGCGCGAGGAAAGCGGTACGGACTGGCGCGCGCGCGTCCTCGCGTTCCTGGACCAGGATCTGCGCAACGCGGCGCAGGGCAATTTGCGCAATCCACTGAAAGCCGCTTGTGACGGCGTGATGCGCGACCAGCGCGGCGTGTTCGCCGCATTGGTCGAAGACGGCGGATTGACGGCCGCTTCGCATCGCGACTTTCTCGACGGTTTCATGCGCATCTACCATCGACTGTCGAACGGCGCGGGCATGCTCGCCTTGCGTAAGATCCGGGCGCTGGTCGAATCCGGATGGGTCGACCTTGATGTCGGTCCCGGCGCCACGTTGGCGTGTGAGTCGGATGCCTTCGTCGTGACCGGCCCTGTCACCGGTGTGTCGCGGGCAGCGACGGTATTGATCGAGGGCAGGCTTGCTGCCTTCGATGCGGCCGATCCGGTCGAACCGCTGTATCCGAATCTGCTGCGCCGTGGACTGGTGCGGCGCTGGATCAATCCCGCGCATGCCCCGGGAGCGGCGTTCGTGCCGGGCGGACTCGATCTTTCTGCGAGTTTCCATCCGCGCGACGCGCATGGCCAGGAGCAGACGCGTCTGACCGCGATGGGCACGCCCGCCGAGGGTCAGCGCTTGTTGCAATCGGCGGCGGCACGACCTCGTTGTGGGAGCGCGATCTTCGACCATTTGGACCGGTGGGCCTCTGATATATTGGCCGCGATGCCGCCGCAACAGTGTTCGCAACCGCAGGACGAGAGACGCTGACGATGCATTTGGGTGCGATGTTGTATCCGACCGGTTATCACGTCGCAGCATGGCGGGATCCGGACGTGCCGCCGCGCGCCGGGATCGATTTCGCCCATTTGTCAGCGATGGCGAGGGCCGCCGAACGCGGCAAGTTCGATTTCGTTTTTCTCGCCGATAGTCTCGCGGTCCGTGGCCGCGATTTGCAGGCGCTCAGTCGCACCGCGATCCGCTACATCGGACAGTTCGATCCGTTGACGCTGTTGCCGGCGCTCGCGGTGGTGACCGAACGCATCGGCCTCGTCGGCAGCGCGTCGACCACCTACAACGATCCTTACCACATCGCACGGAAACTCGCCTCGATCGATCACATCAGCGGTGGCCGCGCGGGATGGAATCTGGTCACTTCGCAGAACGAGGACGAGGCTTTCAATTTCGGTGCGGACGCGCATCCGCCGCATGCCGAGCGCTATCGGCGCGCGGCCGAGTTCACGGACGTGCTGAAAGGCCTGTGGAACAGTTGGGAGGATGATGCCTTCGTCAACGACAAGGCTTCAGGGCAGTATTTCGATCCGGACAAAGTGCATGTGTTGGGGCATCGCGGCGCATTTTTCTCGGTGCGCGGCCCGCTGAACGTGCCGCGACCGCCGCAGGGATTTCCGGTGCTGGTGCAGTCCGGATCTTCCGAAGACGGCAAGGATCTGGCCGCGCGGATGGCCGAAGTGGTGTTTACAGCGCAACCGACGATCGAAGAGGCGCGCGCTTTCTATGCTGATGTCAAGGCGCGGATCGCGCGCAATGGACGCGACCCGGCCGAGGTCAAGGTGCTGGTTGGCGCTTTCCCTTATGTGGGCAGGACGCGACAGGAAGCAGAGGACAAGCGTGCGCGCTTGAGCGCGCTGATCGATCCGGCGGTGGCGCTTTCGCTGCTGGCGACGCAGCTGGGCAGCGATGTGTCGAATCATCCTCTCGATGGACCTTTGCCCGAGGAGCTTCCCGATACCAATCAGGGAAAATCGCGGCGTGCTTTGCTGATCGAAATGGCCCGACGGGAGCGGATGACGATCCGTCAATTGTGCGAATTCGTCGCAGCCAGTCGTGGTCACTGGACCTTGATGGGCGATCCGGGCGAGATCGCCGATCAGATGCAGACCTGGGTGCGCGAAGGTGCGGCCGATGGATTCATCGTGATGCCGCCGACCTTGCCCGATGGACTGGTGTCATTCGTCGATCTGGTCATCCCCGAGTTGCAGCGACGCGACGCTTTCCGGCGTGAGTACGCCGGAACCACGTTACGCGAACATTTCGGTCTGCGGCGACCGCCGCATCCGGCTGCCGTGGCGCCAGAAGCGGGGGCTTGAGGCCGATGTCAGCATCCACCGATGGCATGGGCGATCGCGATGCGCGCGCGCCTGGCGCGCGGTCCAGTGCTGCGGTGTTGGAAACGGAGATCGCGTTGTTTGATGCGTTGCTCGCCCAGGCCGGAATCGCGCTGATCCCGGAGCGCGCCGCTGGCGTGTACGAGAACATGCGCGAAATGCGCCGGCTTGCGGCGCTGCTGCGTGAGATCGCGGCGGATGGAATCGAGCCCGCCGCGGTCTTCGATATCGATGCGGTGTCCACACTCGATGCGCAGATCGATCCGGTCGGCGGAGTCACGCGATGAATTCGCCTGCTCTGCACGAATTGTCGATCGCACAAGCCGGTCGTCTCCTGCGCGCTGGCGAGATCCGCGCGATGGATCTGGCCGAAGACGCGTTGTCGCGAATCGAACGATCGAACCCTGCGATCCATGCTTTCGTCATGGTCGAAGCCGATCGCGCATACGCCGACGCCGCGCGCGCGGATGACGACCTGGCGGCAGGAATCGATCGCGGGCCGCTGCACGGCATTCCTTACGCGCTCAAGGACATTTTCGACGTCGCCGGGATGCGGACGAGCTGTCATTCGCATCTGATGTGCGAGCATGTCGCTGCGGCGGATAGCGGTGTCGTCGAGCGATTGGTCCGCGGCGGCGCGGTGCTGCTCGGCAAGCTGGCCACGCACGAGTTCGCCCTGGGCGGCCCAAGTCCGGAATTGCCGTTTCCGCCGGCGCGCAACCCCTGGGATCCGGAGCGTTTCACCGGTGGATCCTCGTCGGGATCGGCCGCCGCGGTCGCGGCAGGACTGACCCGTCTGGCCTTGGGCTCGGATACCTCGGGCTCGATTCGTGGGCCGGCTTGTTATTGCGGCGTGGTGGGGTTCAAGCCCACCTATGGACGCGTTTCCCGGCGCGGCGCGTTTCCCCTGTCGTATGCCCTGGATCATTGCGGCCCCCTGACCTGGACCGTCGAAGATGCGGCATTGGCGCTGCAAGTACTGGCCGGACATGATCCGGCCGATATCGCCAGCGCTTCGCGGCCGGTGCCCGACTATCGCAACGCGATCACCGATGATGATCTGCGCGGCTTGCGGATCGCGTTCCCACGGCGGTTCTGGTCCGAGATGCAGGCGACCACCGATGAGGTGCTGGCGGATCTCGATCGCATCGCCGACACCCTGGCAGGATTGGGCGCGGATATCGTTGATGCGCAATTGCCTCCGTTCGAATGGTTTTCCGCCTGTGGCCGCCTGTTGATGACGGCCGAAGGCTATGCGATCCACGAACGGATGCTGCGCGAATACGGCGCCAAGTACGGGCGATACACCTATCAGCGTCTGGTGCCTGGCGTGGCGGTTTCAGCAGCGGACCTCACGCATGCGCAACGACTCCGCTTACAGTTGTCCGCGAGTTTGGAGCGCGAGATTTTTCATCGCTGTGATGCGATGCTCTGTGCCTCCTGCCTCACCCCCGCGCCAAGGCTCGACAGTTTTCCGGCAGATTGGCCGCCGACCGATGCGTCCAAGCTCACCATCCCGTTCAACGTCAGCGGACATCCGACGCTGGGCGTGCCTTCGGGGTTCGGCCGGTCCGGCATGCCGCTCGGCTTCCAGATTGTCGGACGCGCCTTCGATGAGGTCACCGTGTTGCGGATCGGGCACGCCTACCAGCGCGTGATGGGGTATCCCGATCGGCGCCCGCCAGGCATCGGCGATGCGTTCGCGGAGGCTGCGCCATGAGTCTGGCGATCGAGACGTACCGGGATGTGCAAACCCTGGGCGATGGGCCGGCATTGCTCAACCTGTCGTGGACCCTGGACGAGCGCGACTGGCTGTCTCTGGATTTGAACGCGCTAGTCGCCGACTGCCTCTCCATGGAATTGGACCAGGACTTGGCTTGGACTCGACGGTACCTGGTCAAGGATCCTTACGGCAGCGACAGCCTCGGCAATGCGGTGGAACATTATTTCGCCACGGCCGGCCTGGCGGAGCAGATCACTTGCGCGGCCGGTGTGAACGGGTTGTTACATGCGCTCGCGGCCATGGCCGATGAAAACGGTGTGGCCATGGCCGATGCGGTTTATCCCGATTACGCGCATTGGCTGCAACGCAGAGGGATCGTCGTGTGCGCGCTGCACGATGCGCTGCCGCAGCGCGAAGAAGCGCTCTCAGCGTTCGAGGGTATTGTCCATCTCGAACGTCCCGCGTTATTTCCGGCGGCATGGGATGATGCGCAAGCGGTGCGCGCGCTGTGCGCGCGCATGCCGCGCGCGACGATCCTGATCGACGAGTCCAACGCCAATTACTGCGCGCCCGCTTTCAGCGCGGCGCCCCTGACCCGGGAGTTCGACAATCTCCTGGTGCTGCGCGGTCTGTCGAAGGCTTACGGCATGGGCAGCCTGCGCCTGGGCTATTGCGTGAGTTCAGCGGCGCTTACCGCGCGCGTACGTCGGCATGTGCCGGCCTTGAGCGCCTCATCGCTGTCGTTGATGATCGGCCGCGAAATCCTGACCCGCGGCGACATCTCGGCGCCGTTGCGTAAGCGAATCGCCGAAGCCAAGGCCGAAACGCGGGCCCTGCTGGCCGCTTGCGGCGCCGATACGGAACTGTTGCCGTGCGGTGACGCCTTGCCGTATCTGCTGTTCTCCGAACCGCCATCTGTGCTTGCAGAAACAGCTTCGGTCGGCGCCGCGCCGCGTATTCTGTTCAAGCGGCATGCGCTATGGACCGTGCGTGGTCCGCGCGAGATCCACCGTTGCAGCGTTCCATTGCACACTGCGCGGATGGCCCGGCTGCGCGAATGTCTGACCGCGACGGATGCCGGCGAAGCCTCGGCGAAGTCCGGCTGAAATCGTTCTCGCACCCCGCCTGCGCATCCGGTGAGGGAGGGTTCGCGCTATTATTCCGCACAGGATTCAACTGTGCCGGATCTTGTGTCCGCCCGAGCACGAACAGCATCGGGTCCGGCCTCACGCCCGGGCCGTGATCTCCCTCTCCCCTCCAGTCGTGACTCCATCGACATGACCACCATCAAGCGTGTTTTCGGATATGAAGTGCTCGACAGCCGCGGCAATCCAACCGTCGCGGTCGAAGTAGAACTCGGCGACGGCTCCTTCGGCAGCGCCGCGGTGCCTTCAGGCGCCTCGACCGGCATCCATGAGGCCGTCGAATTACGCGACGGCGACAAGTCTCGTTTTCTCGGCAAGGGCGTGCGCAAAGCGGTGGACGCGGTCAACGGCGACATCGCCAAGGCGATCGTCGGCATGGACGCCACCGCGCAGATCGCGATCGACGAAACGATGTGCGCACTCGACGGCACGGCCAACAAGGGACGGCTGGGCGCCAACGCCATCCTCGGCGTCTCCCTGGCTGCGGCCAAGGCGGCCGCGGCGAGTACCGGGCAGCCTTTGTATCGCTACGTTGGCGGTAGCCACGCCCACATCATGCCGGTGCCGATGATGAACATCATCAACGGCGGTGCGCATGCCGATAATCCGATCGACTTCCAGGAATTCATGATCATGCCGGTCGGCGCGCCGACCTTCGCCGATGCCGTGCGCATGGGCTCGGAAGTCTTCCACACGCTGCGTAAGTCTCTGGCCGAAGCCGGCCACAGCACCAACGTTGGCGATGAGGGCGGTTTCGCGCCCAATCTGCATAGCGCCGAAGAGGCGTTGGATCTCATCGTGCGCGCGATCGAGATCGCCGGCTACAAGCCGGGCGTGGACGTCAGCCTCGCGCTCGATCCGGCTGCCAGCGAATTCTTCAAGGACGGCGTCTACGACTATGCCGGCGAAGGGGTGAAGCGCTCGCCGGAAGAGCAGGTGCGCTATCTCGAAACGCTGGTCTCGCGCTATCCGATCGTTTCGATCGAAGACGGCATGGCCGAAGAGGATTTCGACGGCTGGATCCTGGCCACCGCCACGATCGGCGGGCGTTGCCAACTGGTTGGCGATGACGTGTTCTGCACCAGCGAAGCACGTTTGCGAGAAGGTATCCGCCGCAAAATCGCCAATTCGATCCTGGTCAAGGTCAACCAAATCGGCACGCTCACCGAAACCATGCGCACCGTGCATGCCGCGCATACCAATGGCTATTCGGTGGTGATGTCGCACCGCTCCGGCGAAACCGAAGACAACACCATTTCCGATCTGGCTGTGGCCGCCAATTGCGGCCTGATCAAGACTGGTTCGCTATCGCGCTCGGATCGCACCGCCAAATACAACCGGTTGGTGCGGATCGAAATCGATCTCGGTCGTCAGGCGCGCTACGACGGCAAACGCTTCGTGCGCGGTTGAACCGCACGTCGCGGCGCTCCGATCGGCATAGCAGACCGCGATGCGAGAAGACTGGATCCGGCTCGCCCTGGATGCCGTCCCCGTCGACGGCGTCATGGCGCAGCTGCAGCGGTTGGTCGAATACGACCGCTATCAGGCTTCCGCCGGCATCCAGGCCGCCGCAGACCTGGTTGCGCAGGCTGCGCGCGATGCCGGTCTGCGCGAGGTCGTCGTGCACGACTTTCCCGCCGACGGCGCGCATTGTTTTTGGAGTTTCCTCTCTCCGCGCGGCTGGACGCCGCGACAGGCGCGTCTGCGCATCGGCGCGGGTATCGATGCGTTGGAGTGGGATCATGCGCGGCAACCCTTTCTGTTGGCGACCTATTCCGCGCCGACGTCGGAACAGGGATTGCGTACGCATGCGGTCCGGATCGGCTCTGCGGACGATCTCGCGCCAGGCAACGCAGCACGCGATGCAGTGGCGGGCGCAATCGCCCTGGTCGAAGCGGAGGCCTATGCCGACCCCGATCTGCTGCCCGCTTTGCGCGCGCGGGGCGCTGTCGGGTTCGTCACCGACGGCCCATGCTGTGTCGATCCTGGCACCGGCGTGGCGTATTCGGGGCGAATCGAGCTTGATCAATCGGCCGATTGGTTCGGTTTCAGTCTGACCCATGCGCAGTTCGCAGAGGCGAAAGCGCGGGTTGCGGCCGGCGCGCAAATCGAGGTGCTGATCGAGATCGATCGTGATGCCGCCATGCCGGTCGTCACCGGAGTATTGCCGGCGGATGACGTTGCGGATGTGGTGTCGACATCGGAAGTATGGATCACCTCGCACCTGTGTCATCCGCGCCCAGGCGCCAACGACAACGGTTCCGGCATCGTTGGGCTGATTGGCGTCGCGCAGACGTTGCGCCTGCTTGCGCCACATGCTTCTAAGCAATGGCCGATGCGCAAATGGCCGATCCGTTTCGTCTGGGCGCCGGAGTTCGTCGGCACCGCCGCGTTCTATCAGGCGCGGATACAAACCGCGGGCGAAACAGGTGCGCCCTGCGCGGTGCTCAATCTCGACATGATCGGCGAGGACCAGACGCGTTGTGGCAGCCCCTTCGTGGTTGAGCGTCCACCGACGACACAAACCTCGCTACTGACGCCGGTGGCCGAGCGTGTGGTCGAAGCCGTGTTCGCGGCCACGGACGAAGGTGGTGGTCGCTGGCGGTCGTCGCCGTTTCTGGGCTATTCCGATCACGCTCTGTTTGCAGGCCCGCAACTGGGATGTCCGGCGGTGCAGTTTGCGCATTGGCCCGATCGATTCAATCATTCGGCCGCTGATACCCTGGACAAGGTGTCGCCGCTGGAAATGCGCCGTTCAATCGCAGCGGCGGCGCTGCTGCTCACCCTGGCGGCGGACGATTACGCGGCTCTGGGCACGAGTCTGCCCGAACTGGTCGAACGATGGTGTGCGCGAGAGGAAGATCAGGCGCTGTCGGCGTTACCGACGGCGACCGAGCATGCCGCTTGGCGCGAGGCCTGTCTCCGCGCGATGTACGCCCGGCACACGGATCTGCGTCTGCGCGCGCGCGGAGAGTCTCCTTCGATGCATGCAGCGGCGTCGGCGGACACCTATCCAGGCATCAACGCCAGTCATCAGGAACGCATCCTTCCGCGCTGGCAGGGTCCGTTCAAGTTGCGTGCGATGATCGGCGATACACCGGAGCCCTTGCGTGGACAGGTCCGTGCGGCGGTCCGCCGCGACAAGAGTACGCTCGCCTGGCTCGCGAACATTGCGGTGCATCTGGATGGCAGTCGCGGCCGTGCCGAAGTACTTGCCGCAGCCTCGCATGCGATGCGACGGCCCTGGGATCCGGCGCTGGCGGATCTGCTCTGGCAGGCATGGATCGACTCCGGCTGGGCGGAGCCCGTGCGGCCCTAGCGGCGGTTGAAAAACAGCCTGATCACGCCTCACGGAGGGCTGCGCTGAAAAAACCAGCGCGTAAGCGTTGGAGGAAATGCCGTAACCGAGCCCGGTGCTGCATCGCACCTACGGCAGTCGAACAAAATCCTCCCCTCGGACTGGCTGGCCTATCCGGATTACGCCGCGCCCGCAGCCTTCGCGCGTTGTGCTTCTTGCAGCAGTAGATCGGCCCACTCCGAGGCTTGGATCGTGGCGAGGTCGCGTGGGAACGAATACGCCTGGGGATCGTCACTCAGCGAGTCGGCGTATTCCTTGAGCGCGCGGTCGAACAGCGACACTAGCGCGGCGAAGTCGTCCTCGCTGTTGGCGCTTGCGCCGCGAGCCAGCACATGGTCGCGGATCGCGCCGAAGCAGCGTTCGTTGGCGGTGCACAGTGCTGGCCAATAGGCCTCGCGATGGCAGACGCTGCAATGGAACAACAACGCCGCAAGGGCTTCGGAGGCGGGCAACACGTCAGCGAAATCAGGTAGCGACCGGGTATGCCGGCTGAGCAGATTGATCATCCGTGCGTAGAACCGCGAATGGCGATTGAACGCATCCGGATCGCGCGAGGTTCCGGTGACCAGATGCGAGACGCATTCAAGATTACGGTAGATGAAATAGGCGTATTGCCGTTCGAGGATCGCGGTGATCGCTGGATCGGCGGGGATGGCGATGGGCGCTGTGCTGATCATGGGGCATCCTGATTTCGACGGGTGGCGCTCGGCGCGGAGGCACGGCGCAGGCGGTCGAACAACCATTTGCGATTACCGGCGGAACAGTCGCCGCATAGCGACAGGGCGTAGATCCCGCTGCCGCTGCTCAGATACAGCCCGTCGTTCGTTTGCTGCAGACGGCTGATCGGTGCGGATTTGAACGACATGGGGATGCCATAGACACGATAGCCGCTGTCCAAAGCGTAACGCACCAGTCGCGGGCGCGTGGCCCATGCTATCGGCCAGCGCGCGTTGGGGCGCAGGCGATAGGCCGCACGTGCGGCCGCGACCAGACCGGTGGCGATGCCACGGCGCAAAGGGCCGACGCGGACCGGGTCCACGCTGGCGACCTCCGCGGCGGCGGCGGAGGCGTGTCGGGGTGCTTGCGACAAGGCGCGCAATGCTTCCGGCAAGCGTTCGAACAGGCCTTTCCCGCGTGCTGCGTCGAACATCTTGTGCAGACCGCTTTCCAGCTTCAGATCGCGGATGCGGGCGCGCAGATAATCCAGGTCGAGCTGGTCGCCGGCGGCGCGCGCCACCAGTGAGGCATCGGCGAGATGGCGAATCGAGACCGGGCTGAGCCGACCGACGAAATCGGCCAATCCCAGCAACAACTGCGCGGTCGGCGCGAGGGTCAGATATGGCTTGCCGGGCAGGTGCATGACACCGCGACAAAGCTCGTCGTATCGGACGCAGCGCCACAGATCGATCGGGAATCCACCAACCTGAACTTCGACGGAGACGGCTTGCGCCTCCCCGTCGTGACGCCAATAGCGAAGACTGGCCAGCCCGGTCTCGGGTTTAGCGCTGTGGAACCCCCACAGACCGGAACCGGCGGGTGCGTAGCCCAGCGATTGCAACGCCGCGTGCAAAGGCGCCAAATCGGCGTAATCACGCACCATCACATCGATATCGCCGCTGAACCGTGCGATGCCGGATGGATAATGGCGATGAATATTGGCGCCTTTCAACAACACTGTGGACGTGGGCAAGGCCTCGGTCACGGCGGCCGCGGATTCATGCTTCAGATGCAGAAGGTCGCGTTTCGCCTGTTCGCCCGGATCAAGCACACGCTGGTGCATGGCGCGGAAATCGAGCAGGTTCGGCAGGCAGCGCTCACGCTCGGCGAGCGCATCGACGAGCGTCGAATCCGCTTCGCAGAGTGCAGCGAGTTCCGGCTCGGCGGCAGGATTCTGTGGCAAGGGTTCGGTCAACAGCCGGAACAGGCCGTGATACGGCATCGGGGTCACGGCTCGTTATCCTGATCACCGTTGCCGTTGCCGTTGATTTCGCTGAGTTGTCCGCCGTGCAGATGCAAGACCCGGTGCGCGGCGTTGATGGTTTCCGGACGGTGGGCGATGACGATGCGGGTGATGCCGATTTTGGAGATCTCGTCATTGATCTGGCGTTCGCGTTTGACGTCGAGCTGGCTGGTCGCTTCGTCGAGGAACAGGATCATCGGCTTTCGGTATAGCGCTCGCGCCAGGAAAATACGCTGTTGTTGTCCACCGGACAACAACGACCCCATATCGCCGACCAACGTGCGGTAGCCCATTGGCAGCTTCGCGATCGTGTCGTGGATGCCGGCCATGCGCGCGCATTGTTCGGCATATTCCAGATCCGGGGCCATATCGAACAGGCAGATGTTCTCCAGGATCGAGCCGGAAAACAGAGTATCGTTCTGCAAGACCACGCCGATTAGGTCGCGAAAGCGCTCTTTTCCGATCGCAGCCAGTTCGACGCCATCAACGAACACGCCGCCTTGCTCCGGCTCCAACATGCCGAGCATGACGCGCAACAGCGTGCTCTTGCCCTCGCCGGAAGGCCCAGTGATCGCAACGAATTCACCGGGTTGCACCGAGACAGACGTGTTGCGCAAGATCCACGGCGCGTTCGGATCGTAACGGAACGACACATCACGCAGCTCGATCCCACCCTTGAGCGAGGAGGTGGTCAGCAGCCCGCTGCCCTGCATCGCCTTCTCGGGCTCCATCGCGTACACGTCGCTGAGTTTGGCGCGGTGGATGCGCAGCATGTTGAAATCGGCGACGCGATCGATCAGCGTGGTCAGGCGCAGCGCGAACAACTGCACCAGGCTCAGCGAGGCCAGCAGTGCGCCGAGGCTCAGTTCGCCATCGATCGACATGCGCGCGCCGTACCATAGGCCGGCGCCAAAGATCAACATCTGGAGAGTGGCCGCCGATGCTGAAAATAACGAGAGCAGGGTCTGCATCCGCGCGGTCGCATTGAACCAAGCCGACAACAACGCGCTCCAGGTCGCGTCGCGCATGTATTGGTTATTGTGGACTTTGATGCTTTC
Source organism: Lysobacteraceae bacterium (assembly GCA_008015095.1). GTDB lineage: Bacteria > Pseudomonadota > Gammaproteobacteria > Xanthomonadales > Xanthomonadaceae > Lysobacter_I. The sequence goes on from SSEV01000036.1 coordinate 31,951, forward strand.
GATGCCGCGCATGCTTTCGACGAAAGTGGTCAGCGAGACCGAAGCCTTGACCATCTGTTCCTCGTTCATCATCACGTAGCGGTTCTGAAGGCTGTAACGCAGCAGCGCGTAGCCACCCATCCCCAGGATCGCGATCGCGCCGATAGCAGGGCTGTAGACCAGAACCGCCATGATCGCCAGCAGCATCGCCATGCCGTCGATGATCGCCTCGACGAAGGCGGTGGTGATCAAGCGCTGGATCACGCGCAATGACTCGAAACGCGCGACCAGATCTGAACTCTGCCGTCGTTGAAAAAAGTCCAGCGGCAGATTGATCAGGTGCCGGAACAGCGTGCGCGCGAGATGACTGTGGATCGCATTGCCCAGATAGACGAAGGTCATGCCGCGCGCGAAATGGCTGACGAACAGTGTTCCGAGCAACAGCAGCAGGCCGACGCCCACGATATTCAGCACGCGGGTATCTCCGGCAGGCACCACGGTATCGACCAGGAACTGGCCGCATAGCGGCACCAGAATCGCCAGCAACTGGGTGAACAGCGCGAAGATCAGGCCGTGCACCAGCGGTCTGTTGTCCTGCAAAGCGCCGCGTAACAAAACCCGGAACGGCAGCGCGGTGCGTTCTTTCACGCGTTGGAAATTCTGGGCCGGGGATAGTTCGACCGCCACGCCGGTGTAGTGCCCGGAGGCTTCTTGCGGACTGTATTCCCGACGGCCCGAGGCGGGGTCGTTTATCACCAGGGTGCCGTCTGACTTGGTTGCGACCAGCACCACGAAATGATTGAAGTCCCAGTGCAGGATCGCCGGCTTGCTGAGTTTCGGCAGCGCCGCCAACGGCGCCTTGATCGCCCGGGTCGACAGATTCAGGCGTCCAGCCACCTCCAGCAGCTCACGCAGGGTCGCTCCCAACGCAGAAAATGCGAAGCGCTGACGGATAGTCGCCAGATCCACGTCGTAACCGTGATAGGCGGCGACCATGGTCAGGCAGGCCAACCCGCATTCCGCGCGTTCGGATTGCAGGATCAGGGGAACCGAGCGTTTGAAGCCAAGCAACTCGAGAATCATCGGATGGATTGCCGGAAAATGAGCGGTTCACGCGCGATCATGGCGATGTCCCGCCACGATGCCGCCATTGGACAGCTCAGTAATTGCTGCCGGGCAGCAGGATCCATTGCAGCAGACTCCGTGTGGCTCTGGGGATTTCTACCTGCGCGACCATACCCGAAAGCAGCTGCCGCGCGCCCTGCGGCGTCTGGATGCGCTGATCACTGGGCTGCACCATCACCCGATACAGGGGTTCGCGCGCTTGGCGCTCGGCTTCTGTACGGTTGGCCGCTTCGCCGCGCCATGGCGAACGATCGACGCTGGTCACGCGACCTTCGAAACTGCCGTAGTAGTAATAAGGAAAAGCCTCGTAACGGATACGGACGCGGGTGCCTGGGCGCAGACCGACCACCGCGCTGGCGCTGACGAGTGCGCGGATTTGCAGTGCTTCGGCGGGATTGACGGTAGTGACGATGGGCGTGTCGATATCGACGTAGTTGCCCGATTCCACATGCAGGGCTTCGACCGCCAGCGCTTTGCCCGCCCGCAACTCGACCCGGCGGTTGCCGCGGGCCGATGCGATCCGGCTGTCGAGTTCGGCCATATCCTGACGCAGCCGTTCCGTTTCGGTACGCGAACGATCACGCAGATCGATTGCACGCTGATTCAGGGCCATCGCCTGTTGCCGCAGAGCCGCTACATCGCGTTCGGCGTTGGCGGCCTCCGATTGCAGCTCAGCGACCTCGCCGCGCAACACCGACACCGCCTGCGAGGAAACGAAACCGTCGCGCTGCAGGGCAGTATTGCGCTCCAGCTCGGCCTGTTTCAGACGCAGGCGCTCACCGACCAGCGCACGTTCCTGTTGTAGGCGCGATAGCTGCGTATCGAGCAAGCGTGATTGCGATTCGATCGAGGCTAACTGCGCCTGGGAAGATGCATCGGTGATGCGGTCGGCGCGTTGCAGGCTGTCGCGCTTGGAAGCCAAGTGCGACAGCCCGGCATCGGTGACTGAATTCGCCGCCTCCACTGCGGCCGCGGCGTCCACCCAGCCCAGCAACGCGCCTGCGCGCAGCCGCGTGCCGGGTACCGCCTCGGGAGCGAGATACACGGTTCCTTCCTGGCCGGCGACATGCACGGTGATGCCCGATCGCGGGCTGACGATACCGGTTGCGCGGTAGTACTGGGTGTAGTCGCTGAAGGCCAGGAACGCGATTAAGGCCACCGCCACGATCGCGACGCCCCAGCCCAATCGGGACAAGGACAGCGGATAGGCCATCGCCGGCTCGCCTTGGTATTTCTCGCGCTGCGCGGCCAGGGCTTCGCTGCGGAAAGTGCCTTTATTGCCCGATGTCGGCTCCATGCCGTGGATCAACCCGGTATCGCGAAACGGGAACGAACGGCCGCGCGCGCTGCAATGGCTGCGGTAGCGGAGCGCGGTTCAATGCACTCCGGCATGGGGCCTCGCTTGCAGATCGGATACCCGGCGTGGGCAGGGGTTATTTTCGTCGGCGTAATAGGTGTAGAGCTGCCCCACACGCGCTGAAGCCACGCGGTGCAACATCAACACGCGCTGCGTGATCCGCGCTTCGTCCTCCTCGGAAAGGTATTCCACGTGCTTGAAACATTGTCGGCTGATGGTGCCGTGCTCGCGGTTGTTGTTGATCCGGTCGTGCTCGCGATGACTTTCAATATAGGCGGTCGGCGCGCCGTTGCGTTGCAACATCTGCAGATAGCCTTCGCCAGCCTGCTGTCGGCCCTCGACCACGAATAAACAAGCGAGCAGCGCCAGCGGATCGACGTGGGCGAGGTAGAACAATTCGTTAATCACTGCGCTGGTGTAGGGCAGCGGCACGACATCGGCGACATCATGTTCGCCGTAGCCGTAGACTTCCAGCGCTCGTAGTAGGATGCGATCGTGCCGGTACTCCTCGATCACGAACGCAGCCATGATCGCCTGCAATTCGCCCGATACCCGAGCCAGCGCGGGAGAAATCGCGTCGTAGGCGCCGAGAGTGATGAAGTAGTACTCGAACGCGTTGCCGATGAGCTGACGCTCGTTCCAGTGGTCGCCGTCAATGATGTCGGCGATTCCGGACTGCATCATGCGCTCGACTTGCTCCAACACCCGCTGCTCGATCCTGCTGAGTACGGCGATGCCACTGCGCCCATGCTGCGGCCCGTGCCCCTCCACCACCAATCCAGCCGAATCCAGCGCCCGGAGGATCGGTATCCCCACCCCTTTCGGGGCGCTCGCGATATCCAGCCGCATGCCGCCGGTCGAGGCGCAGTTCTGCAGCCAATCGTGAACAGGTTGCACGTGCTGCGGCGGCAGACCCTTGAGGCGTACCGCGCGACTGTCACGGAAAATTTTGAGCACACTGTCTTCGATCCGAACCTGGGCGTCCTCAATCAGGTGCGGGCGAGTGAAAAATTCTTCAGTCTTCATTGTCGGCGTGCAGCTGTCGTGTCTTCAGCCAGAGCCGGTGTCATCGACCTTGATGGACATCACCCTTGATGGACATCCGCATCGCAAGACCACGATGCCCGGTACGCGGCCGGCAATATAAAAGGGCCGGCCTGCTTGCCTAGGATCAGGCAGAGACCGACCCTTCGTGTGGCGTCGACCGAATTACAGGTGGGCAACCACGCCGAGGACGGCTGCGCCGGTGATTTCGGCGAATTCGCATTCAGACAGGGCTTCGCAACCATCCGGGAGCTGATCGTCGATGCTGTTCATTTCGACGACGGCGTTTTTCTTGGCGAAAGAAAACATGGTGGATCTCCTTGAGAATTAGGGTTCGATTGGAGACGGCTCGAACAAGCCGAACCGCAGGCTAGCAAATCGGTTCCAGAGCGTCAACCCTGCGGGAAATTCCTTGTTTTTCAATTTCTTAACAAGAATTCGGTGCTCTATCGGACTGTTCCGATGGCGCTTTCACGAGCGGGTTGAGAGAATTTCAAACCCTGGCCTCAAGCCTGTTCCAGGCATTACGGACAGGGCCACGACAGGCGGATTCGACGGAGAGGAGTCATTGACCTGTCGGGCAGGCGGCAACTGCTACACTCCGCCGCGACCTGCGGTGTCACCCCCGGGCCGCCACTTGATTCTCCAGTCTGTCCTGGCCCTATGCCCGCTTGGAAGCAACTCACCCGTATCCCGTTGAAGGCGCGGCTTTATGCGCGGGAGCCCTATTTTCGCGAAGGCCTTGATCAGGCATGGCGGTGTCTGGGCGACGCAACCCCTGAAACGCTGCATCGCAGCGCGTTGATGATGATCAAGCCTGATGGGTTGATCGGTGGGAAAGCTCCCAGGATCGTCGAGTTTCTGCACGAATACGGGTTCGAAATCGTTGCAGTGCGCCACTTCGTCCTGCACCGTCTGCAATGGCGTGAACTGTGGCGGTATCAGCTGACCGCCGCGACCCTCGACCGGCTGATGGTCAACGATCTGGTGTTTTCAGAGCCTGGCCTGATGCTGTGTCTGCGCGACACGACAGTATCGCCATTGCCTGCCACGGTGCGCCTGAGCGAGCTTAAGGGGCCTTCGGACGTGGCGCAGCAGACGCCAGGGTGCTTGCGTCGTCTGATGGCTCAGCCCAATCGCGTGTTCAGCTTGTTTCATGTCGCCGACGAACCGGCGGACCTGCTCCGCGAGCTGTCGATTTTCCTCGATGCATGGGACCGGGCGCGGGTGTTCAATGCGCTGATGGGCGTCGGAGCCTTGCCGGAAGATGAGCAAAGCCGATTGGATGGGGTCGTCGAGGCATCGCGGCGTTCCGCGCGATCGCTGGATGCCGGGCACGCGCTTGCGCGCGTGCGTGCGGCATTGGGCGCGCAGCGGGGGTCGATCGCCGAAACCGAATGGGCTGCCCTGCATGCTGCGTTGCAGTCGATGGCCGAGGGGGAGCGGATTGCATGGCGGCCGTTTGCGGACGCCTTGGCGCGCAGCGGTCTGATGGCCGATCCGTGGGACATCGCGATTCTGGGCGCCAGCTTCATCGTGTACGACGATCCGGAAGCCAGCAAGCAGCTCGTCGCAGTCGGTCATGCGCCCTGGCTGCAGCCCGATTTCGAATTCCCGCCAGAGGATTGATCGGAACCGCGCCCCGGTCGTGATGCGCTCACTGCGCAATGTCCGACGCGATTGGAAGGGTGACGATGACCCGCAACCCGCCCAGTTTCGGCGAGGCATCGAGCGCGATGCGGCCCTGGTGCAGATGCAAGGCCTGGGTCACGATCGACAGGCCAAGGCCGCTGCCTTCGGTCTTGGTGCCGAGTTCGCGGTGGAAGCGTTCGAATACGCGTTGTCGCGCGGCTTCGGGAATGCCGGGACCGGAATCTTCGATCACAATTTCGGCGTCGCCGTCGTTGCGGCCGGCATGGGCGATGACTTCACCGCCATGCGGGGTGTGCCGCAAGGCGTTGTCCAGTAGATTGCGTACCAGCGCGTCCAACGCCAGCTCGTCGCCATGCACGGTCACCGGTTCGGTCGATAGATGCAGGCGTTTGCCATCGGCGATGCCGCTGGCTGCGTAGTCGCGGCAATGCCGCTCGAGTACGGCAGCCAGATCGATCCGTCGTCGTGAGAGCGGCGCAGTGCCGTTCTCCATGCGGCTGAGGGTGAGCATTTGCGCGACGAGCCGCTCCATGCGCTGGATCCCCGCATCCAGATGCGATTGCGACTGGTCGCGTTCGATCGCGGTGGCGGCGTGACGTAAGTTGTAGGCGTGGACTTTGAGCGCCGCGAGCGGCGTGCGCAGCTCGTGGGCGGCATCCGCGGTGAAGCGGCGTTCGCGCGCCAGCGCAACGTCGAGCCGCGCGATCAGTCCGTTCACCGATTTGACGATGCCCTGGATCTCTCGCGGTACCCGATCGAGATGGATCGGTTCGAGATGATCGGGCGAACGTTGTTCGACTGCATCCGAGACCCGCACCAGACTGCGGCAGGCCCAATCGACCGCGATCCAGACGAACAAGGCCAGCAACGGCACCGCAGCCAGCAGCGGCAGCAACGTGCCCAGCGCGATCTCTTCGGCGATCTCTTCGCGAATCGCGGACAGTTCGCCGGATTGATACCAGCGCCCCAACGGCGATTTCAGGGTGAACGTGCGCCAATGTTCGCCGTCGATCTCGACATCGGCGAAGCCGGGAACCAGTGGTGCGAGACGACGGCTCGGTCCGCTGTCGGACCGCAACAGCAACACGCCGTGAGAGTCGCGCACCTGGAAGGAAAGTTTGGTTTCGTAGGCGTGACCGCCGGGCTGGGCCATGTCGGCGATATCCGCAATCCCGCCGCCGACCGTTCCGTGCCAGACGCTGATCACCATCGGCGTGTCGGCGACCGCACCCGGCGGACGCTCCGGCAGTTCCGCCAGCGGCGCGTCGGTCAGGCTCAGCAGTACGCGCGAGGAATGCGCGAGTTTGGCGTCGAACAGCTCGCCCGCCTCCTGCAAGCCGGCGCGATAGCTGAGCGCCGCCGCGATCAGCAGCAGCAGCGTGCTCACGGCGATGATCGACATCAGCAGCGCGCGGCGGATCGAATTCATACCGATCCTTCCGGCGCCTGTGCGACGCTCTCGTCGAGCGCGTAGCCGATCCCGCGCAGGGTACGGATCAGGCCCGGGTCGAGTTTTTTGCGCAACGCATGCACATGCACGTCGAGTGCGTTGCTGGCCACGTCCTCGTCCCAACCGTAGAGGCGTTGCTGGGCGGATTCGCGGCTGATCGGTCTGCCGCGCTGTTCCATCAGCAGGCGCAGCAGGGCGAATTCGCGGCGCGAGAGATCGACGGATTTGCCGCGCCAGACCACATCGAGCCGGGCCGGATCCAGCGCGAGCGCGCCGAGTCGCAACAACGGTTCGGCGCGACCAGCGTTGCGTCGCAGCAGCGCGCGCACGCGCGCCAGCAGTTCCTGCATGTCGAAGGGTTTACCGAGATAATCGTCGGCGCCGGTATCCAGCCCCAGGGTCCGGTCGCTGGCGCGCTCGCGCGCGCTCAACACCAGGATCGGCAGATCCGCCCCGGCCAGTCGCGCCTGGCGGATGACGGCGATGCCGTCGAGTTGCGGCAACCCGAGATCGAGCACGACCAGGTCGATGCCACCGTCTTTGATCGCGGCCAGCGCGCTGGCGCCGTCGCGCAACCAGTCGACCGAGAATGCGGCCCGGCGCAACGCGGTGCGGAGTCCTTCGCCCAGGGACTCGTCGTCTTCGACCAGCAGGATTCGCATGATGCGAGTGTGGCCCCGGCCTCAGCCCCCCGCAAGATGCGTTCTCACCTTGGCCAGCAATGCCGAGGCTTCTTTGCGTCGACCCTGATCGGCGAGTTCGCGCCCCGGACGCGGCGGCGCTGCGAGCGCTTTCTCGAGCGCGGCGGCCGCGCCTTTCCAATCGCCCTGGTCTTGAAGGAAATCGCCGAAAAAATAATTGGCGTCGATGCCGTCGGGGTCGGTCTGCAGACCCTTGCGCAGCAATTCGCGCGCCTTCTTGTCGTCGCCGAAACCGATCGGCCAGCCGGGCACCTGGTAGTACAGAACGCCGAGGCTGGTGTAGGCCGAACCGTCGAGCGCCTTCGCGTCGATCTTGATCGCCTGTTCGAAGTCGGCGCGGGCCTGCTTGACCAGGCCGATCGCGCCGATGCCGCCGCGCTCGCCGGCGAAACTCGACAGTACGATGCCTTCCCAGATCAATGCGGCCGCATCCTGCGGTTGCGCCGCGCGCGCGGCCGCGGCTTGTTTGACCAGGGCTTCGAACGCCGCTTCGCGTTGCGGTTTGGGCGTGTTGTAGTTGATTTCGGCCCAGCGGTCGCGCACCGAGGCGACCTGGGCAGACAATGCCCCTCCTGCGAAAGCGAGGGCTGAAACGGCGAGCAACGCCAGCCCGGAGAGTGGGGCCAGAATGCGGGGATATGGAATCGACATGCGAGTTCTCCGATGAGAGCGGGACGAGATGAGGTGGACGAAAGCGGATAGCGAAAGACGGCTACGTGGGATCAGGGTTGGCGGCTGTTGAAAAACCCACAGGAAGTGCGTTTTTCAATTTGTGAGTCCGGTACATGCCCGAACTTGCTCACGACGAATCCATCGCTGACGCGCTTGCTTCGTCGGCGCATGCGCGAGCGGGCCGTTTTTCAACAGCCTGTTAGGGCCACGATCAAGATCGGGCGTGTTTGCGCACCAGCGACAGTTGTGGGCGCAGACTGCGGTCGACCAAACCGGGCCATGCGCCGTTGACGCGGGCGAAGAGTTTCTCCGGCCAACCGATCTGCAGGCGTCGGCGCCCTTGTGCGATGGCCTCGACCAGCTGCGCGGCGACGTCGGCGGGATCGTCCTGCGCGACTTTGAGCTCGCGGTTGAGCGCATCGACTGCAGAGGTGTTGAATCCGGTCCGCGTGGCGCGCGGCGATAGGAACTGGAAGCGCAGGCCGGTGTCGGCGTACTCGCGCGCCAGACCTTCGATCAGGCCGCGCAAACCGAATTTGGTCGCGCTATAGGCGGCGAAGCCGGGAAAGGCCAGGCTGCCGAAGGTCGAACCGATCGCGACCACAGCCGCCTGTTCGTGGCGTTTGAGCATGGGCAGCATGCCGTGGATCAGACCGAGCGGCGCAGTGAGATTGGTTTCGATCAGCGCGCGCAGCTGCGCGTCGGATTGTTCTTCGAACAGACCGAACGCGCTCTGCGCATGCGCGAGAATCAGCACGGAGGGCGTTGGCCTCAGGGCGGCGGCTTCGGCGATGACGCGGTCGCGGTCGCGGTCGCTGCCCAGATCGGCCGCCAGAGGCAGTAACTGGCCTTCCGGATATTTGCGCGCGAGCGCAGCCAACCGCGCTTCGTCGCGGCCGATCGCGACCACCCGCGCCTGCGCCGCGATCAATGCGTCGCACAAAGCCGCGCCGATGCCGCCGCTGGCGCCGGTCAGTATGACGGTCCTGCCGGCCAGCGCGATCATGCCGCCTCCCGCAGGGCGTCGCGATCCTCGCGCAGCCCGCGGAAGACGTCGCCGTAGAGTTTGTAGAAGCGCTTCGCTGCGTGCACGACCGCGCGGCGGTCGTCCTCGTCGTCGAGACGATTCATCAATCGCTCGTAGAAGCCGGTGTGCTCGATGTCCAGATCGCCGTGCGAGCGCAGATAGCTGAAAGCGCTGCGCGGCAAGCCCAGCGAGGCCTCGATTGTTTCGGCCGCGCGCGTGGCCAGGGCCACGCTGGTGCCTTCCAGCACCAGGACCATGCCGAAAAAACCGACCGGGTTGCCGCGGGCAATAGTGTCGTACGCATATGCGACCATCAGTTCGGTGGCTTCGCCCGCTTGGGACGCTTCGGCCGCATCGCGGTCCGAGCCGCATGCGGCGATGTCGTCGAGGATCCATTCGTGATGGCCCATTTCCTCTTCGATGTATTCGCCGATCGCCGATCGCAACCATTCCAGCCGCGCGGGCAGGCGAGCGCCGCAGGCCATCAGCAGCGGGACGGTGTGGCGGACATGGTGGAAGGCCTGGGCCAGGAACGCGACGTAGTCCTGCAGCGAGATCCGACCGTCCAACGCCTGTTGGATGATCGGGATCGCGATCAGCGCGTCGCGTTCGCGCCGGGTCTCGGCGAGCAGGCGCTCGTGGAACGTCATGCGATGACTCCTTCGATCGTGGGAATGTCGGCGTTGCGGTAACAGGCGTCGCTCGCCGCGCGGTAACGCGCGGCGATCGCATCGCGCTTTGGCCGGCCATTGGCGGTGAGCAGACCGTCGGCGGCGCGGAACGGCGCATCGGCGCGCACCGCGTCGCGCACTTGCGCGTATGCGGGCAGGTCGCGATTGATCGCGGCCAATGCCTCACGCAATGCGTCGCGTGTGATCGTTTCGCGGCGCGGCCAGATCACCGCGACGTTGAACGGTCGCGCTTCGCCGAACACGACGGCCTGGGCGATGGCCGGGTGCTGCAGCAATTCGCTCTCCACCCATTCCGGAGAGAGGTTGCGTCCGTACGAGGTGATGATCAGGTGCTTGCGTCGGCCGGTGACATAGACGAATCCATCCGCGTCGATGTGGCCCAGATCGCCGGTCGCGATTGGGCCGGAAGGCATGGCGGTTTCGCCGAGATAGCCCAGACTGCGTGCGCCGTCGACCCAGAGTTCGCCGTCGACGACCGACACCTTCGCGTGCGGCAATGGACGGCCCACGCTGCCGAGACGTATCGCATCCGGTCGGTTGAGGCAGACGACCGATCCGCATTCGCTCAGGCCGTAGCCTTCGTACACCGGTATCCCCAGTGCTTGCGCGCGCGCGAGCAGGGCGGTTCCGACCCGGCCGCCGCCGACCGCGAGAAAACGCAGCGAGTCCGGCCATGGCGCCCCTTGCTCGACGGCCATGACCAGGGCCAGCAGCAACTGCGGCAGCACAATCGCGCTTTCCGGGCGGTAGCGCTGCAGACATGCGAGTAGGCGATGGGCATCGAGCCCGGCATCGCCGCGATAACCGATCTCAGCGAGCGTCGGCACCGCGATTTCGGCGCCGCTCATCAATGCCGCATAGACCCCGGCGATGTTCTCCAGCAGCGTCGACAACGGCATCAGACAGAGATGACGGCGTGGCGCGAGCGAACCGGGCGCAACGGCCAGCGACCGCGCCACGGTATACAGGGCGGAGACATCCAGACACACGCCCTTGGGCGCGCCGGTCGTGCCCGAGGTATACGAGATGCATGCAGTTCCCGCCGGCAAAGGGCTTTCCGAGCCTGCGAGACGCAAAGCGCATAAGCCATCGTCCAACAGGATCGCCGGTGACGGCTCCGATGCGGTTACGCCTTCCGGCAGCGGAGCGCCGGAAGGCTGGACCAACAGGTCCGCGCCGCTATCGCGCAATGCGTGCGCGATTTGCTGCGGGGCGAAGAAGGTGGGCAAAGGCACGTGCACCGCGTCTAGGGCACGGATCGCCAGATCCAGCACCAGCCATTCGGGGCCGTTGTCGAGCCGGCTGGCGATGCGTCGCGCGCCGCTCGCTGCGAGGGTTTCGGCGCACGCGCGCACGCGTGCGCCGAGCGCCGCATCGCTGAGATCGCCGCCGCCCCACACGACCCGCGTCGAGTCGCCTTGCAGCCCTGCGATCAACTGTTCGAAGTCATTCACGGCGCTCACGATCCCACCGCACGACAGTGCGTCAGGGGCGGTCGTGCATCGCTCTGTGCGGTCCGTCCCGTGCGCAGCAGATAAGCCTGACCTGCCGCGATGTCGCCGAACATCAATTTCGGTTGGGTGTCGTAATAACGGCCCCAGTCGTTATCGTCGCCGGACAGTCTCGACACCCGCGCATCGGCCAGTTCGACCGTGGCCAAGTGCAATCGATCGAACGCGTTGCGTAATTGCCGGGTCGCCGCGAACAGCACCCAACGCAATCCGACCGCATGCAGGCGATGGGTCAGCTCCAGAATCAGCGCGCGCGAATCGCCGGCCGACAGCGCGCCGAAATTGCCGACTTCGACCAAGGTGTCGCGCGAGACGTCGTGGCCAACGGCCGTTGCGATGGCGCGCTCGGCCGGCGTGTCGAGATACTGCTCGACGAACAATCGGCCTTCGCCACCGCAGCGCAGTCCCACCGCCGCTTGCAACCCGCCGCCGGCGTTGCGGAAGGCCAGCAACTGCGGCAGGAAGTGGCGCAACTCGGCGCCGTAGCGTGCACGGTAGACGTGGGCGATGAAGGCTTCGGTTTCGGCGCGATGTGGGTCGCCCGGGCCGATCAGACGGGCTTCGGCGAAATCGCGTGAAGCGGGCGTGGAGGACGCGAATGCGGAGATGGCCATGGCCGAGGATCGTCTCCGCCATGAATTAAGCGACGATTAGACGATTGTTAGGCCGATGTAAGAGAAGGATTCAGAAATTGATGACGGGTGCGCGTGACGCGCAAATTCGGAACGGTTATGGCGTGCCCTTAACGAAGGTCTGAACAACGCCATCCGGGCGCGATTCAGCGGTCGCAGACTCGGGCCAAGCCTGCGTCTGCTCCCACGGGATCCCTTCCATGGTGCGCGGAACCTCTGAGGTGTTCAGCGAGGCCTTAACGCGATTTTTCGCTGAAATCGTGACGTCCATTGCGATTGGTCGAGAATCGTTCGCGAATGCGCAAGAACGAAACGATGCGTGCCGCGGATACGCGATCTGTACGGGAACTTTCTCGCATGCTTCAAAAACCGCCCTGGCCGGCCGCATATGCGGTTGCCATTCGCCAAGTTCCGCGCAGCGAAAGCGCATGGGCAGGCAGTGCCGTTATGATCCTGCGCATGCGTTCCGACCATTGCCATCCAACCGAAAATCCGGCTCCGGCGTCGTCCATGCTGATCGGCCCGCAGGATCCGCCTGTCTACACCGCCATCGCAGGCGCCTCGACGCGGACTGTGCTGCTGTGCGACCACGCTTCGGCTGTGGTGCCGGAGGCGCTGTCTCGGCTGGGGCTGCCGGATCACGAGTTCGAGCGGCATATCGCGATCGACCTGCATGCCGCCGAGGTCACCCGCAGGCTCGCCGCACATCTGCAAGCGCCCGCCTTCCTGCATGGGTATTCGCGCTTGGTGATCGACGCCAATCGCTCCTTCGACGATCCGACCTTGTGCCCCGAGATAAGCGATGGCAGCGTGGTGCCGGGCAATGTCGGCCTTGCCGCCGTCGAGCGGGCGCAGCGTTGGCGGAAGATCCATCAACCTTATCACCGCGCGATCGCCGATTGGTTGCGGCCGCGTCTGGATGCGGGCGAAAGTCCTGCCTTGATTTCGATCCACAGTTTCGCGCAGGAACTCGGCGGCCAAGCGCGCAGGTGGCCGATTGCGGTGTTGTGGAACCGGGACGGCCGCATGGCATTGCCGTTCATGCGCGCATTGCGCGAGTCCGATGGCCTGGACGTGGGCGACAACGAGCCGTATTCCGGGCGAGTGGGGTTCGGCTACACCATCGCCACGCATGCCGAGAGGCGGGGCTTGCCGCACCTGTTGATCGAACTGCGGCAGGATGTGATCGCAGGCGAAGCGCAGAGCGAACACTGGGCCGCGCTGATCGCGCGTCGATTGGCTCCGTTGCTGGACGATCCGATGTTGTATCGTCGTTTCGAACCATGCGCGGTCGACTGTTGAGGGCCGTCAGGGGAGGGTCGGATGGATCGAAACATGCCAACGCCGGGCTCCGCGCAAGAGCGCGAACGTTTTCTCGCCCTGCAGCTGCGGCTGGAGCCGATGTTCCGCGAGGTCTACGCCGATCCGCTTGCCGAGCGCACGGTCGTGGTCATTCCCGGTCTCAGTCTGGACCAGGACACTTTGGCGCATATCGCCGGAGTGTCGCATTACGAAGAGCGCCAGCTCAGCATGCTGATGTTGTTGCGCCTGCCGCGCACACGTGTGGTGTACGTGACCAGCACGCCGGTCGATCCGGTGATTATCGACTACTACCTCAGCCTGCTCGGTGGTGTGCCTGCAGGCCATGCGCGACGGCGGCTCACGCTGCTGTCCGCCTACGATGCGGGGCCGCGGTCGTTGACCTCGAAGATTCTGGCGCGGCCGCGGTTGCAGCAGCGTATCCGCGAAGCGATCGCCGACCCCGCCACCGCGCATCTGAGTTGTTTCAATGCGACCGCGGACGAAGTCACGCTCGCGGTGCATCTGGGCATCCCTTTGTACGCCTGCGATCCGGCTCTGGCCTGGCTCGGCACCAAGAGCGGCAGCAGGCACGCTTTCCGCGAGGCTGGCGTGGCCATGCCCGACGGCGTGGAAAATCTGCGCGATCTGACCGCATTACACGACGCGCTGGCGGCTCTGAAGCGACGCAATCCGGCCTTGCGTAGCGCTGTGGTCAAATTCGATGAGGGCTTTTCCGGCGAAGGCAATGCGGTTTTTGATTACGGCGACGTCACTGCGGCGGAGGTCACGTCGGAATGGATCGCATCGCAGTTGTCGCGGCGGCTGGCGCCGGAAGCCGCCGCGCTGGATGCGACGCGTTATCTCGCCAAGTTCGCCGAAATGGGAGGCGTGGCCGAAGCGTGGCTCGACGGCGAGGACAAACGCTCGCCTTCGGTGCAGATCCGCATCAGCGCGACCGGCGCCTTGGAGATCATCTCCACGCATGATCAATTGTTGGGCGGGCATAGTGGACAGGTTTTCCTCGGCAGCACCTTCCCGGCCGACGCGTTATACCGAAAATCCTTGCAGGATGCGGGCGAACGCATCGGCGATGTCCTGCGCCGCCGCGGCGTACTGGGACGCTTCAGTATCGATTTCATCACCGTGCGCGAGGGCGACGCCTGGACGCACTACGCGATCGAGATCAATCTGCGCAAAGGCGGCACGACCTTGCCGTTCCAGATGCTGCAGTACCTCACCGACGGCCGCTACGACCCCGAACGTTGCGAATTCCTCACGCCTACCGGTCAGCGCCGCGTCTATCGCGCCACCGACAATCTGTGCCGGCCGGAGTATCGCAGACTCACCCCCGATGATCTGGTCGATCTGATCGTCGAACATCGCCTGCATTTCGATCCCACCCGACAACAGGGCGCAGTGTTCAATCTGATCGGCGCGCTCAGCGAATTCGGCAAGCTCAGTCTGGTCAGCATCGCCGACACCCATGATCAGGCCGACGAACTCTACCGTCGCACCGTCGCGGTCATCGATCGCGCAGTAGGCATCGTTCCGACATGCGCATCCGGCGCTGTGGACGAACAATGACGCTTTGGGGCGGACGCCGTGCACGCGCGGTGCGCGGCCATCGACGCTGTCCGTGCTAGGGATGCAGATGCACCGCCAACCATAAAGCGCCCGATGAGGTTTCCACAACGCGATGCGGGGTCAAGGCCGGCAGGAACAGGGAATCGCCGGCTTTCAGCTCGACGCGCGCGCCGGAAACCTCCAGCGTCGCCGCGCCTCGCAACAGCGCGACCCATTCGTCCTGCGGTTGCACGTATTCGGTCGCGTCCGGCATGGCCGAGCTGAGAATCCGTTCGACCTGCAGTTTGCGGTGGTCCAGCAAGGTGTCGAAGCGTTCGCCCTCAGCGGGCGGATCGGCATTCTCGAACAGGTTTCCGGTGCGCATGAAGCTCTCTTGCAGACGGGTGGCGAGCGGATTGTCTCAAGTTCTGCGTATGGTCGTTTCTTGAGAGACCCTCTTCGCGTCATGCCATCCGCGTTTGGCTGCCGATCACCTCGCCGTATAACCGCCGTCGATCGCCAGCTCCGCGCCGGTCACGAACTTGGCTTCCTCGGAGGCGAGATAGACCACGCCCCAGGCGATGTCGTCGGGATCGCCCATGTGTCCGAGCGGATGCAACAGTCCGATCTCGCGGCGGGCGGCATCCAGATCGGTAGCGCCGCTGTCGCGGAGATGATGTTCGACCATCGGCGTCCAGATGTAGCCGGGATGGATCGAATTCACCCGAATCCGATCCGGCGCGTAGATCAACGCGTCGGTCTTGCTCATCAGCCGCACCGCGCCCTTGGATGCGTGATAGGGCGGTACGTCGGCGCCGCCGACCAAGCCGTAGATCGACGACAGATTGATGATGCTGCCGTGACCGGCGCGGCGCATATGCGCGATAACGTGCTTGGTGCAGAAGAATACGCCTTTGACGTTCACCGCCTGCACCCGGTCCCACTCGGCCTCGGTGATCTCGTGGGTAGGTTTGTTGATGCCGGCGATGCCGGCATTGTTGACCAGCACGTGGACGCCGCCGAAATAGCCCGCGGCCTGGTCGATCGCATTGCGCACGCCGGCCTCGTCGGCGACGTCGACGCGCCAATAGCGCGCATCGTTGCCACGTTCGCGCAAGGCGGCGGCCAGGGCTTCTCCTTCGGAATCCAGCACGTCGAACAGCGCGATGCGGCCGCCTTCCTCCGCCAGTCGCTGCGCACAGGCGCGACCGATGCCGAGCGCGGCGCCGGTGACGATGCAGACTTTGTTGTCGATTCGTTTCATGGCGGCCTCCTGCGTCGAGTGTGGCGAGATCCGAAGATCCGGTGGGAGCAACAGTACACCCCGATTGCGGTGGATGCGCATTGATCTGAGGCAAAGCTCGATTCCGTGCGCGGCATCGGGCGATGGTGCGCAATCGCAGCATTCGATAAACGCACGCAACGAGCATGATTCATAGTCATGCGCTCCCGGCGGCGCATAGGCGCGTCTGCCGGGAGCCGCCCCATAAGAGGCTGTTTATGCTCTTTTCGGAAGTGCGAATGCCCCTGCGCGCATGGCAGGCAAGATGCGCAACGCCGCGTGCGCAGGAGCATTCCCTCCGGGTTGGCCCATCCAGGCGGACGGACTTTGTTATGAATCCTCGCTGGGCCACCAGCCCGGCTGCGGTTCGCGTCGCGGCCGCCCGCCTGGACCGGCCAGCGAATCTTTCGAAAAGAGCATAAACGGGTTTTAAGCACCGGTCAGAATGGCCCCATACGCGACCGCGGGCACGGACGGTTGCGCTGAAGTCGATGCCACGACCTATCTTCACGTGTTTGCGACCATAGCAATCATGCCGGAGCGCGCACAGGGATTCGCGCATCAGTCCGTGAACGTGCAGCATCGCATCGAGATCCGGTGCTTGATTCAAATCAAAGCCCGTTGCGCATGATGGATCTAAAATGCCTTACCGGAAAGCCTCATCGCGACATCTTATCGAAGCGGCACGACTGGCGAGGTGACATCATGTTCAAAGACATTCTGGTTCCTTGGATCGACGACGACAGCGAGGCCGCGCCGCTCGACGCCGCGGTGGCGTTGGCCAAAGAATGCGAAGCGCATGTGGCGATGCTGGTGGTGGTGGATGTGCCGGCGCCGATGCCCAGCGACTGGGGCGCGATGGCCTACGATCTGTACGCGCGCCTGCACGAGGAAGCGCGCGCCCGCGCGCAGAAGAAAGCCGAAGACCTGCGCGCGCGATTCGTCAATCTGGATGCGCCGTTCGAAGTGCGGATGGCCGAAGCGCTTTCGTTGTATCCGTCGAATACGATCGCGATGCATGCCCGGTATGCCGATCTGACCGTGCTTTCCAGCGTTCCGCAGGGAAGCGCCGAAGCCGGGTTGCGCCATGACGCTTTCCACGCCGCATTGCTGCAATCCGGACAGCCGGTGCTGGTGATGCCGCCGAAAGCCACGTTGGCGCTGACCCCGAAGAAAGCAGTGATCGCCTGGAAACCGACCCGTGAGTCCAGCCGGGCGGTTCGCGACGCCATGCCCTTTCTGCATGCGGCAGATAGCGTCGATGTGCTGGTGATCGACCCGAAGGTCGGCGAGGCCGCGCACGGCGGAGAACCTGGCGCCGATCTGGCTACGCATCTGGCCAGGCATGGTTTGGACGTCGAAGTGGTGGTGCGACCGAGCATGAACTTCTCGGTGGCCTACGCGTTGTTGGATTACGCGCGGCAGGTCGGCGCCGATCTGATCGTGGCCGGAGGCTATGGCCGTTCGCGGTTGCGCGAGGCCATGCTCGGCGGCGTCACGCGCGAGTTGCTGCAGACCACGCATCTGCCCGTGCTGTTCGCGCACTGATCTGCGCCACAGTACCGGCGCAATCGAAGCGGTGAGACCGGATCGGCTCGGTCGCGTTGCGGGGGCGTGCGGATCCGCATCCTCGGCCTGCATCTGACCAACGCGGAGTTGTCCGGTTACTCTGTCGCAACTGGTGTTCGCCTCCGTCGCCCGCATGCCTCAGCTTCCCGTTGAACTGTCCGGTTTCAGTGTCGCCTGCGCGATCGGCCTGTTGATCGGGATCGAACGCGAGCGCAGCAAAGGCGATGGTCCCGCGCGCGGGCCTGCCGGCGTGCGCACCTTCCTGTTGATCGCATTGGCCGGCGCGATCGCGCAACGCCTCGGCGGCGTGGGTGTCGCCATCGGCGCGGCGTTCGTCGCCTTGGCCGCGTTGGCCAGCTATCGGCGCAGTCTCGCCGGCGATCCCGGGTTGACCACCGAGGTCGCGATGCTGATCACCTATCTGCTCGGCGTGATGGCGATGACCGCCCTGACCTTGGCCGCGGGCCTTGGCGTGGTGGTGGCCGTTGTGCTGGCGAGCAAGTCCAGGCTGCACGGATTCGTGCGCGATACGCTGACCGAACAAGAGGTGCACGACGCCCTGTTATTGGCGGCCGCAGCCATCGTGATCTTGCCGTTGCTGCCCGATCGCAGCATCGATCCCTGGCAATCGCTCAATCCGCACAAGTTGTGGATGCTGGTGGTGTTGGTGATGGCGATCAACGCCGGTGGCTATGTTGCGCTGCGCATGCTCGGACCCGGCACGGGATTGGCGCTCGCCGGATTCGCGGGAGGTTTCGTCTCCAGCACCGCCACCATCGCCGCGATGGGCGACCGCTCGCGCGTCGCGCCGCAGTTGTTGCCGCAGTGCGTCGCGGCGGCCCTGTTCTCGAATGTCGCCACTGTCATCATGCTCGCCGCAGTGGTCGGCGCCTTATCGCCGCCCATGCTGCACCGACTGGCATGGCCGCTGTCATTGGCCATCGCCGCGGCGCTGGCGGCGGCAGGGATCGCGCGCTGGCGCAGGACGCCTGGCGCCGCCGAGCACGCGCCGATCACGTCCGGCAGACCATTCGAACCGCGACACGCGCTGCTGTTCGCGACGATCGTCAGCGTGATCCTGCTGCTGTCGGCCGCGGTGCATCGCTGGTTGGGCGATCCCGGCCTCGGACTTGCCGCAGGGGTGTCCGGCTTCGCCGACCTGCATGCCGCCGCCGCATCCGTCGCGCAACTCGCGGCGGTCGGCGTGATCGGGCCTGATGCCGCGCCCTGGCCGGTATTCATCGCATTGATCACCAATTCCGCCAGCAAGTTGATGATGGCCTGGCTGCGCGGCGGGCGCGCCTATATGTTGCGTCTGTTGCCCGGCATCGGCGCGATCGTGTTCGCGTTCGCGTTCGGGGCGTGGTTGAAGTCGACGTTCTGATCTGGTGCGCTGTAAGAAGCATCCGCCGAAAAACGATTCGCCGACAACACGCTTCCGTGATCGCGGTCAATTCGCGCATTTCGAGAATACGTATGCATGCACGCATGGCGCCAGGCCCTCTCATCTAGTATTTGCATGGTCGCGCGACGTGAGGCGAACGATCGAACGAATGCGATTCAAAAAAATGTGACCAATAGGTTCTAGCCCGTCGTTCGGGCTCCGCGCGCAATGTGCGGAAGCAGGAAGCATGCGCCCGTGGGAACACGGGATCTGTCAATCGACCAGGAGAATCCAGATGCTGTCTTTCGTCTTTCAAACAGGCGCCTTGCGCCGTAGCGCGCTGCGATGCTTCGCGTGCGCAGCGTTATTGATCGTCGCGGGCGCCGCGCAGGCCGATGCGGTGCTGCACGCCTTCAACTGGCGTTACGCGGATGTCGAGGCCCGCGCCGCGGCGATCCAGTCCGCAGGCTACAAGGCGGTGCTGGTCGCGCCGGCGTACAAATCGGAGGGCGGGGCATGGTGGGCGCGCTATCAGCCGCAGGACTATCGAGTGATTCATCATCCGCTGGGCGACAGCAATGCCTTCAAAAGTATGATCAACGCCTTGCGTGCCCGTGGGATCGATGTCTACGCAGACGTGGTCCTCAACCACATGGCCAATGAATCGGCGCAACGTTCCGATCTGAATTATCCCGGCGCGCGCATCCTGGGCGTCTACGCGGGCAATACCGCTTACTACAACAGCATTCGGTTGTTCGGCGCGCTCGGCAACAATTTTCTCGGCGTTTTCGACTTCGGCGAAGCGCGCTGCATCGCCAATTACAACGATGTCTGGCAGGTACAGAATTGGCGGATCTGCGGCGGCGGCGGTGATGCGGGACTGCCGGACCTGGTCGCCAATGGTTGGGTGATTGCGCAGCAGCAGGAATATCTGCGCCAGCTCAAGGCGATCGGCGTGAAGGGGTTCCGCATCGACGCCGCCAAGCATATGCCGATCGCCCATCTCAACGGCGTGCTGACGGCCGAGGTCAAGAATGGCGTCTATGTCTTCGGCGAAATCATCACCGGAGGCGGGTCAGGAAACAACGAATACGGTCTGTTCCTGCAGCCGTATCTGCAGAACACGACGCATGCGGCCTACGATTTTCCGCTGCACGCTACGCTACGCAGCGCCTTCGGCTTCGGCGGCAGCATGAGCAACCTGGTCGATCCGGTCGCCTATGGTCAGGCCCTGCAGGGCGCGCGTGCATTGACGTTCGCCGTCACCCACGACATTCCCAACAATAGCGGCTTCCGCTATGCGTTGATGGACCCCACCGACGAGACCCTGGCTTACGCGTATCTGTTCGGCCGCAACGGCGGCAAGCCGATGGTCTATTCGGACAACAACGAAAGCGGCGACAACCGCTGGGTCAACGCCTACAACCGCGCCGACATCCGCGGCATGATCCGCTTCCACAACGCGGTACAGGGCAGCGATATGCAGGTGCTGGCGCATGGCGGCTGTCATCTGATCTTCAGGCGCGGCAGCCTGGGGATCGTGGGCATCAATAAATGCGGCAGCGCGGTCAACGTCACTGTCAATATGAACAACAGCGTGTTGTGGTGGCACGCCAACTACACCGATACGCTCGGCTCGGGCAGCGTG
Source organism: Lysobacteraceae bacterium (assembly GCA_008015095.1). Taxonomy (GTDB): domain Bacteria; phylum Pseudomonadota; class Gammaproteobacteria; order Xanthomonadales; family Xanthomonadaceae; genus Lysobacter_I. Next base: position 52,542 of record SSEV01000036.1, read on the forward strand.
GTCAATATCGGCAGCGGCAGCTACACCTTCAGCCTTCCGGCGCGCAGCGCGCGGATGTGGTTGCGTTGAGCGTATCGCGCGCTTTCGGCGGTGCGGGCCGCCGAAAGCGCCGCATGTACGCGGTTGACGCCTACGAGCAGGTCACTCGGCCGCGCGCAGACGGAACATCGACAGATCGTAAGCCTGCATCGAAGAAGATTCGATGATCTCGCCGTCTCCGGCGTCGTACGCCAGGACATGCAGGTGCGCGCGGTGCAGGAACGCGCCTTCGATATCCTGGATCGTTTGGTTGCGGATCCGGCGCGACAGCTCTCCAGCGATGTACTGCGCCAACGAATCATGTTGACCGGCGCCTTTGCCGCCGACCGGCTTTGCGATCGTTTCGAACGCTTCGGGAAACCGTTGTCTGAATCTGATCGCGATCTGGTAAGGCGTGATGAATGGCCGACCGAAATGATGCTCCGGCGCATGCGAGCGGATCTCGGCGAGGATCTCTCGGATCCTCAGCTCCATCTGCAGATCATTCCATTGCGACATTGTGCGCTTTCCTTGGCGTGGAGAGGATGGCGGGCTTATGGCAACACTGAACAAGTCCCTCCTGAACTTGCTTAGCGGTCGCAAGCCCGAAATGAATTCGGACTTACTCTCGCCGAATCAACCACTTGCGTGATTGACTCGCGGGCGGCGCATCCCTGTGCCGCGGCAACGCTGACTTTTGCAGCGTTGCCTTAAAGCGAAGAAGTATCGGAAACCTGCAGAGCACGATACTTGATGTGCGGCTGTTGAATCGAGGCGGCGGCGGATTATTTCGCGCCAAGATCCCTTGTCGCGGACGGTCCCGCCGCATTGCGTTGCCTGCAGCCGATGAACCTCGACTTCGCCAGCCAGTCGCGGTCGGGGTAGTAGGCGAACAACAACTGCCCGCCCTTGAGCGTGTCGATGATGTCGCGGGTCACTTGCGGCCGCAGCGCGGGACAGCCGTAGCTGCGGCCGAGCCGGCCCTGGCGCAGGGCCTGCACCGGATCGACGTAGTTTGCGCCGTGCATCACGATCTGGCGGTCGCGCGCGCGATCATTGACCCCGGGCTCCAGACCATCCATGCGCAGCGAATAACCATTGCCGCCAACGTACGTCTCCGCGGTGACGAATAGACCGAGACTCGACTGATGGCTCTGGTCTCGATTTGAAAACGCATGCGCGAAGTTCTCGCCACTGCCGCGTCCGTGGGCGACGTGCTCGGCATAGAGCAGTTGCGCGCGGTCGAGATCGAAGACCCATAGCCGCGGTTCGGTCGAGGGCCGCGAGAAGTCGATGACCGCCAGTGTCGGCGCGAGGCCGCTCGCTCCCGAGGCCGCCGCGCATTCGCGGGCCTCCAGGGCCAACGCCAGCACCCGCGGGTCGGCATGCGGGGCGGCGTGTTGAAGACGCGCCAGCAAATCCGTCGCGACATGCGGGTGCGCAGACCGTGCCGGCGACGCCATCGTCACTGCGATGGCTGCGAAAATGCATGAGGAAAGGAATGAGAGCGTCCGAAGCATCCGCGCAGGATACCGGCAGCGTCAGTCTTCGGTCGAGGTCGACTCGTCGGCCCGCAGCACCGTCATGCCGGGGGGTGTTTCGCGTCCGTGCATGGGTTCGTCGGTCACGACCACGGTGGTGCCCGGAACCAGTTGATCGTAGACCCGTCCGGCGAAGTCGGGCGGTACTTTGATCAGGCCTTCGGCGAAGGCCTGTTGCAGCGACGGTCCCCTGGATTTGCCAGGATTCGGCGCGGCAAGCGCCAGCCAACGAAGCGCCGGACGCTCCGGCAAGACGGTGCTGACGCCGCTGCCCGTGCCTTCCAAGAGCACATAAGCATGCGTGCCCTGCACGGAAGCCCCGGCCAAAGTCAGGCGCGCCCGTCCGATCTCGATGGCGTCGCGCAGCACCACCGCTTCGCCATCGTGCGTGCTGAGCACGATGGTCAGAGGGCCCGAGGGAGAACGTTCCGGGGCCCAGACATAGTCGCTTTCGGGCGGCACCGCGGATGCGGGACGCGGGGTTCCGGTGGCCGGATCGACCGGCACGAACAATCCGGGTGACGCCACTTGCGGCGCCTGCGCGTCGGTGTCGGCGATCACCACGGTCATGCCCTGCGCGGTGATGCCGAACAGCTTCTCCGAAAACGCGTAGGGCAGGCGCACGCAGCCGTGCGAGGCCGGATAGCCCGGCACCCGGCCGGCGTGCAGCGCGACGCCATCCCAGGTCAATCGCTGCATGTATGGCATCGGCGCGTTGTCGTAGAGGTTCGAGTAGTGCTCGCGATGTTTCTGCAGGATCGTGAACACGCCGGTCGGCGTTTCGTATCCGGGTTTGCCGCTGCTGATCGTCGAAACCCCGATGCGCACCCCGTTGCGGTACACGTAGGCGAGCTGTTCGGGCAGGCTGATCACGATCGCGACCGGACCTTTCGGCGCCAGCTCCGGCATCCACAGATATTCCCCGGCTTTCAGCGCCAGTACGCGCGGCGACGATTCCTGGCCGTGCGCGGCGCAGACCGCCAACAACATCGCCAGGGCCGCCTTCAAACGCAGCGTCACCTCCAGCCGTCGCCGTCGGCGCAAGCCTGTGCGCCGGCCCGATGACGGCGAGGCGACTTCGATGCGTGGAACCAAAGCGGACATCGTGAACCTTATCGCGGAGCCTTTTCCGCCGTGCAGACGAATTCGGGGAAGGCCGGAACAACGCCATCCTGGCGTTGTTCCGACGTCGCTGACTCGGGCTTGGCCTGAGTTTGCGCCCGTCGGATCAAACGCTTGCGCACTTGATCCGCAAGCGCGCCAACCCTGGCGCGCGGTATCTCTGCGTTGTCCAGAGTTTCCTCAGAGGATCCCACGATAACGCGTGCGCGCCGGCGGCGGTTGAGGGCGCTCAAATTCCGTGAGCGCATTGCCGCGGACAGTGGCGTCGCCATGCTGGCGATCGCCGCATCCTGCGGTCAGAATAGGGCGATGAACGATCTCAACCTTGCCCCCGATACGGGCCTGCTCGAAACCATCGAACATGAAACCGGGCCCGCGCCGGCATGGAGCGTGTTGTGGCTCCATGGTTTGGGCGCCGACGGCAATGATTTCATGCCGATCGTGCCCGAGCTTCTGCGCGGGGGATGGCCTGCGATTCGTTTCGTGTTCCCGCACGCGCCTGTGCGACCGGTCACCATCAATGGCGGCATGCGCATGCGCGCTTGGTACGACATCGCGCATCAGGATTTCGCCAATCGCGCCGATGAAGCCGGTGTCGAGGACTCCATCGCCCGGGTCGAGGCATTGATCGCGCGCGAGGCGTCGCGCGGCGTTCCCGCGTCGCGGTTGATTCTTGCCGGATTCTCCCAGGGCGGGGCGATCACGCTCGCGGCCGGGATGCGGCGTAAGACGCCGCTCGCGGGATTGATCGCGCTTTCGACCTATCTGCCCGCACCGCACAAGGCGGAAGCCGCGCTGGCGTCCGGGGCCGAGCGCCAGCCGCTGTTCATGGCGCATGGGCGGTTCGATCCGGTCGTGCCGTACCAGGCAGGTCAGCAAAGCGCGACCCTGCTCCAGCGGCTCGGGTTCGCCATCGATTGGCGTCAATACCCGATGGCGCACCAGGTGTGCCAGGAGGAGATCCATGATCTTGGCCATTGGATGGACAGTCTGTTCCGGGGTGGGCCGACCGCGGTCGACGCGCCGCCGCGTCCACCGGTCTGAGCAGCCTGTCCGATGCGGGCAACGACGGGACGGGATGACCGCAGGCCTCGACGGGGCTACCATCGGGGGTGAACGGACCTAGCCGGCACAATGACGTGAAAGTCCTCATCGCCGACGACGAACCCATCGCGCGCGAGCGCTTGCGGGCGCTCATTGCCGAATATCCGGATCTGGTGCTGGTCGCCGAAGCCGGCGACGGCAGCGCGGCCTTGCATGCCTGTTCCGAACATGCGCCCGATCTGGTGCTATTGGACATCGCCATGCCGGGCATCGACGGCCTCGAAACCGCACGTCATCTCGCCGCATTCGAACCACGGCCCGCGGTGGTGTTCTGCACCGCGTACGATGAACATGCGCTTTCGGCCTTCGAAGCGGCCGCGGTCGACTATCTGGTCAAGCCCGTCCGCCGCGAGCGGCTGGCCGCCGCGCTCGAGCGCGTGCGGACCTTCATCGCCGGCCGTGCCCAAGCCCGAACCGAGCCATTGGCCGAGGACAAGCGTCGCACCCACCTGTGCGCTCGCCTGCGCGGCAGCCTGCGTCTGATCCCGATCGACGATGTGCGCTATCTGCAGGCGGAGGAAAAATACGTGGTGGTGCACCACAGCCGCGGCGAAGATCTGATCGAGGAATCGCTCAAGTCGCTGGAGCATGAGTTCGCCGGCCAGTTCATCCGCATCCACCGCAACTGCCTGGTCGCGCGCGATGAACTGGTCGAACTGCGCCGCACCGGCGATGGCCGTATCGAAGCCGTGCTCAGACACGGCGACAAACCATTGGAAGTCAGCCGCCGCTGCGTGCCGCATCTGCGCGAAATGGTGAAACACCTGTAGGGCGGGGTGAGCGCAGCGAACCCCACCATTATTGAAGCTGAAACGCGCCGCATCCGGCAGGCGTGATCGCAATGTCTGGGTTTCGACGCGAAGAAAGCCAGAATCAAAACCGACGCTGCTCTTATCCGTAGGCCTCAACCACCTCCAACACATCCTCGCCATAGCGATCGAGCTTGGCGCTGCCGATGCCGCCGACGCGGGCGAGTTCGCGCAGAGTGTCGGGGCGCTGCTCGGCGATCTCGCGCAAGGTGCTGTCGTGGAAGATGACGTACGCCGGCACGTTCTGTTCGCGCGCGGTGCGCGCGCGCCATTCGCGCAGAGCCTCAAACAGCGGCCGGTCTGCGATCGGCAGCGCCGCGGCCGCATCGGTGCGCGGACCGGCGTCGCGCTCGCGGCTCTTGCGCTCGCTGCGCACGCGGCGCAGCAGCACTTTTTCGCCGCCGGCCAGCACTGCGCGACTGCTTTCGCTCAGGCGCAGGCCGCCGTAACCGTCCAGATCGATATCCAGCAGCCCGCCCGCGATCAACTGCCGGAACACACCGCGCCAGGTGTTTGCGTCGAGATCGCGGCCGATGCCGTAAGTGCTGAGCCGGTCGTGCCCGAGTTGCCGGATGCGTTCGCTCTCGGCGCCGCGCAGCACGTCGATCACATAGGCCACGCCGAAACGCTGACCGGTGCGGTAGACGCAGCTCAGGGCTTTGCGCGCGGCCTCGGTGCCGTCCCAGGCTTCGGCCGGATGCAGACAGTTGTCGCAGTTGCCGCAGGACTCGGGATAGGTTTCGCCGAAGCCGGCCAGCAGGATCTGGCGGCGGCAGCGCATCGATTCGCAATATCCGAGCAATTGATCGAGCTTGCGCCGTTCGAGCTGTTTGCGCTCCTCGCCCGCTTCGGACTGCTCGATCATCTGCTTGAGCAGCATCAGATCGCCCAGGCCATAACTCAACCAGGCTTCGGCGGGGTCGCCATCGCGGCCGGCGCGGCCGGTCTCCTGGTAATAGCCTTCCAGCGATTTCGGCAGATCCAGATGCGCGACGAAACGCACGTCGGGCTTGTCGATGCCCATTCCAAAAGCGATCGTCGCGACCATGACCACCCCGTCTTCACGCAGGAAGCGGCGTTGGTGCGCCGCGCGCAACTCGGCGTCCATCCCGGCGTGGTAAGGCAGCGCCTTGAAGCCGAGGCCGGCGAGATATTCGGCGGTTTCCTCCACTTTCCGCCGCGACAGGCAGTAGACGATCCCGGCTTCGCCGCGACGCCCGCGCAGGAATTCCGCCAGTTGGCGCTTGCCGTTGTCTTTGCCGACCACGGTGTAGCGAATATTCGGGCGATCGAAAGAACTGACGAACCAACGCGCGTCCTGTAACTGTAGGCGCTCGGCGATCTCGCGTCGGGTAGGCGGGTCCGCGGTTGCGGTCAGGGCGATCCGCGGCACCTCCGGCCAGCGCTCGTGCAGTACGGTCAGCTCGCGATACTCCGGGCGGAAGTCGTGGCCCCATTGCGAGACGCAATGCGCCTCGTCGATCGCGAACAGCGCGATCGACGAGCGTTCGATCAGCGAAAGAAAACGCGTGGTCAGCAACCGCTCCGGCGCCACGTAGAGCAGATCCAGCTCGCCTGCGACCAGGGCGCGTTCGATCCGCGACGCGGCCTCGGCATCGAGAGTGGAGTTGAGGAATTCGGCGCGCACCCCGAGCTGTCGCAGCGCTTCGACCTGATCCTGCATCAACGCGATCAACGGCGAGATCACCAGGCCCGTGCCCGCGCGCAGCAGCGACGGCACCTGGTAACACAGCGACTTGCCGCCGCCGGTGGGCATCAACACCAGCGCATCGCCGCCATCGGCCAGATGTTCGACGATCGCCTGTTGCTGCCCGCGGAACCCGGCATGGCCGAATACGCGCTGCAGCAGGTCGTGGGGGGTATCCTGCATCGCGATAGAGTAGCAGCCGTGACCGCGCGCTCCCATTCCGCCGCGGCGTCGCGAACGCATGCGATAATCGCGGCATGACATCGCTTCCGCGCATCCTTCGCATCGCCACCCGCAAGAGCCCGCTGGCGCTGTGGCAAACCGAACATGTCGCCGACAGGTTGCGCGCACTCTATCCGCAGTTGCCGATTGAACTGGTGCCGATGTCGACCCGCGGCGATGAGGTATTGGATCGTTCGCTGGCGACGGTCGGCGGCAAAGGCCTGTTTCTCAAGGAACTGGAACTGGCGATGCTGCGCGGAGAGGCGGATTGCGCGGTGCATTCGCTCAAGGACGTGCCGATGGAGCTGGAAGGCCCGTTCGCATTGCCGGCGATTCTGCAGCGTGCGGACCCCGCCGACGCCTTCGTCAGCAATCTCTACGAGGACATCGCCGCGTTGCCGCATGGTGCGCGCGTAGGCAGTTCGTCGTTGCGCCGCCAGGCGCAGTTGCGTGCGATGCGCCCCGATCTGGCGCTGGTCGACCTGCGCGGTAACGTCAATACGCGGTTGGCCAAGCTCGATGCCGGCGAGTACGACGCGATCCTGCTCGCCTGTGCGGGATTGCAGCGCCTGGGCTTCGATGCGCGAATCCGCGCGCGCCTGGAGCCGCCGTGGTGGTTGCCGGCCCCGGCGCAGGGCGCGATCGCGATCGAATGCCGCGAAGACGATGCCGCCACGCAGGCGCTATGCGCCGCGCTCGACCACGCGCAAACCCGCGTCTGCGTCGAAGCGGAGCGCGCGATGAATCGCGCCCTGCACGGCAGTTGCCAAGTGCCGGTGGCGGCGTTCGCCGAGCATTGCGACGGCGGCGGCCTGCGTTTGTCCGGCCTGGTCGGTTCCGCGCGCGATGGCCGCACCGTGCGCGGCGCGGCGCACGGCGACGACCCAGACGCACTGGGCAGACGAGTCGCAGAGCAATTGATGGAACTGGGTGCGGGCGAATTCATCGCTCACGCATAGCCGGCTGTCGGAAACAGGTTGTCGGAAGCAGGTTGTCGGAAGCAGGTTGCCAGCACACCTATCGATCCGGCGCTTTGCGCCGATCGCGAACGGATCATCGCGAGTCCGCGTATCGATCCGACGATGCAAACTCCAATAGCCGACGGTCGGCGCCTCATTGCACTTCGGCCATCGGCTGGTAGTCGCGAATCCGTCGGCGCTCGAAGACCACCCGTCCGCTCACCGCCGATTGGCCGTCGATCTCGATCAGATCGGTCTGTTCCAGGCCCAGTCGTATCGGGCACACGCCAGGACAGCGATAACGGTAGCGAAGCTCGACACTGAAGTATTCCCACTGCGTCGCCTCGTCCAATTGAAAGTGTTGGTAGATACGCGCGCGATCGATGCGCGGCGGCGGTGCGCCCGATGCCAGCGCTATGACGAGGTTCGCGATCCGCGTCTTCGGTCGCATCTCGCGGAACCGGCGTTCGCCATCCGTTTCGTTCGGCGGTGGCGCTGCCCGGGTCAGTGCGGCGATTTCCACCTCGTCGGGGCATAGAGCGGGGCCGTCGTCACCCGAGACGCAGGGGGCAGGGGCGAACGAGAATTGGCGCACCTGGCGCGCATCCAGCCAGACCGACAGCGAGACCGTCGTTGGGTCGCCCGGCCTCACCCGGGTCGGGACCATCGGAGCGCCGAACATGCCGATCGAGTAAAGCCGCGTGTCCGAATCGATCCAAACACTGTAGAGTCGCGCGTCGCGTCGCTGGTGGAAATCGCTCGCACCTTCGATCGGCATGTAGCGATCCTCGATTTCGAAGGTGGCGCACGCAGCGAGCGCGATGCAGGCCACGGCGACGACCGGGGCGGATAAGCATCGGGAATTCGGCATGGCGTGCTCCTGTTCCGGCGCGTGGCGCGCACCGCGACGTTCAGCAATACAACATCACCGACCCAGGACGAACCCGATCTTCGACGACGCTTCTGCGACGACGTTTCTGCGACGACGCTGAGGTCGCGCCAGCGGCCGGCGGCCGTGACGTGGCTGCGTTCAGTAGTACAACATCACTAGATGCTTCGCCTCGGCAAAAAACAACCACCGTTCCACCAACGCGCCCAATTGGAACGATATCGCTCCGGCCCAAAACAGCGGTGAGGCGTCGCCGTGCGGCAACCACCACGCCGGCAACGCGCACAGCGCCGGAATCAGCGCGAACAGCACGACAGCGATCGTGCGCAGCTTGCGGGCGTGTTTGCGCGCGAGCACGAAACCCATCTCGCGGTTCAGGTAGTTCGCTTCGGTATGCGGCGGCTCGACACTGATCGCATGGCGCGCTGGCAGGCCGATGGCGTCGGCGGCGGCCGGCATCGGCAGCCCGCGATCCAGTGCGCGCCAGTAGCGTCGTTTCGTCAGCCACAGTGCGATGCAGCCGACGATGACGCCGGCCGGGATCATATTCGGCGCATCCAGCGTGGAAGCGGCGAACGGACCGAACAGGATGCCGCCGCCGAGCGCCGCGAACTGCAGGTAGACCGGTGGCACCAACCGGTGCCGCCAGGCCGGGATTGGTTTGAGCGAGGCATAGATCATCGCGGTGCTGTACACCGCCGCCGCGCAGAGAGGCGCGAGCAAGCACGACAGCAGGCGCAAAGCCAGGCCATCGTCCGGCAGTTCGATGACGACCGACTGCACCAGGATCATCGCGAATGCGATCGTGAAGCACAGTAACGCGAATACGCCTTCACGCGACATCCAAGCACTGCGCCACTGCGAAAATGCGCGCCATACCCGCGCCGGTTTGCCCAGATGCCAAAGCGAGGCGATCACGCCGGCCGCGACCAAAGCCCCACCCGCGATCAGTCCCAGAGCCCAGCCGAGGCCGTCGAACCATTGCGCGCGATCACCCAGCGCGATGCGCAACGCCAACCAGAACCAGAGACCGAAACCAGTGCCGGAGAGCGTGGTGAACACGATGACGGAAAACGCCGGATGCATCAGTCGCTGCCTTCGCCCGCGCAATCGCGGGCGCGATGGAAGAGAAACCGGAATCCCGCGTTGGCCGATGCCTTCATCGCGACAAAACCTTGTCCAGCCAGCGCAGCAGCGGCGGCAGCGCGCCCGCATCGAGCGTTTCGTCCGTCGCGGGTGCGGCCGCCTCTTCGCCCGCGCGGCGCGGGCGTGGCGGCAGATAGCGGTTCACCGGGGCATAGCCCAGCTCCGGCATCAGCGCGACGCCACCGCGTTCGGCGACGAGTTTCGATACCTCGGAATCGGGGTCGCCGAGATCGCCGAAGTGCCGGGCGCGCGTCGGGCAGGCCTGCACGCAGGCGGGTTGCCGTTCCGCTTCCGGTAACCGTTCGTTGTAGATGCGGTCGATGCACAGCGTGCATTTCTTCATCACGCCTTCGACCGCACTGTACTCGCGCGCGCCGTAGGGGCAGGCCCAGGAACAGAGCTTGCAACCGATGCACTTGTCCTCGTCGACCAGCACGACGCCATCCTCGGCGCGCTTGTAGCTGGCGCCGGTAGGGCAGACGGTGACGCAGGCCGGTTGTTCGCAGTGAAGACAACTGCGCGGAAAATGCAAGGTCATCGCCGGTTGCGCGGCCGCAGCGCCGCCGGCGCAAGGCGTGGGCTCGGCCGCGATTTCGTAACTGTGCACACGGTTGAACCAGACACCCGACGGATCCTTGCCGTGGGGATGTTCGTCGGTCAGCGGCCCGGCGATGCCGCCGGCGTTCCACTGCTTACAGCTGACCGCGCAGGCATGGCAGCCCACGCAGGTGTCGAGATCGATCACCAAGCCGAGCTTCTTGTTCGAGGCGGGAGGCAGGTCGGTCATCGCAACGACGGTCAGAAGGGAAAGTAGCGTGGAATCAGGATAACCGCCATGATCCAGAACAGCAGATTGAGCGGGACGCCGATCTTGGGGAAATCCGCGAAACGGTAACCGCCTGCGGCATAGACCATGGTATTCGTCTGGTAGCCGACGGGTGTCGCGAAACTGGTCGAGGCCGCGAACGCCACCGCGACCAAGAAAGGCTTGGCGTCGACGCCGAGCGATTCGGCCGCGGACATCGCGATCGGCACCACCAGCACGGCCGCTGCATTGTTGCTCATCACCTCGGTCATCACCGCGGTCAGCAGGTAGATCGTCGCCAGCGTGGCGACCGGACCGTATGCGCCGATCCAGCCCAGTGCTTTGTGCGCCACCCAGTCTGCGCCGCCCGAGTTCTGCAGCGCGATTCCCAGCGGCATCACACCGGCCAGCAACACGATCACCCGCCAGTCCACCGCGGCATAGGCTTCCTCCGGCTCCAGGCAGCGCAGGATCACCAACGCCGCGCAGCCGAGCAGCGAAGCGGCCACGATCGGTATCCAGCCCAGCGCAGCGACGCCGATGGTCGTAGCCATGATCAACAACGAGAGCAGCATGCGCCTGCGATCGAACCGCGGTTGTTCGCGCGATCCCAGCAGCACGACGCCGGGGTCGGCGCGAAGATCGTCGAGCGCATTGGAAGGCGCGTCGATCAGCAGAATATCGCCGACCGCCAGCGGCACATGATCCAGCGGCTGTCGTGGCGTCGTCCCAGCGCGTTGCAGGCCGTGGACGCGAACGCGATAGATGTGGCCGAATCGCAACTGCGCGAGGGATTTTCCCGCGAGCGGCGAGCCCGGTGCGACCATCACTTCGGCGTGCAGCCGCGTCAGTTCGGGATTGCCGTCGAGATCCGCCGCCACGCGGTCGTGCCGCAGTTGCAATTGCTTGCGCATGCGCTGCAGCTCGTTCCATTGTCCGCGCATCAGTAGGTGGTCGTTGGCGCCGATGGTCGCGGACCGGGGCTGCGCCAGCCGCTCGCCGTCGCGGAAAATCTCAAGCAAAAAAACATCGCCGGCATCGCTCGGGACCAGCGCTGCGCCGGTTTGTCCGATCGCGGAGGATTTTTCCGGGACGTGCAATTCGACCAGGTAGCGGCCACGGTGATCGTCGGCGGCGATGTCGGGGGCGCCGAGATCCGGCAGAAGCAGGCGTTGCGCGACGAGCAGGTAGAGCGTTCCTGTCGCGGCGAACCATATTCCAAGCGGAGCGAATTCGAACAATCCGAACCCGGAATGCCCTGTTTGTCGCGCCAGGGAGTCGACCAGCAGATTGGTCGATGTGCCGATCAGGGTGCAGACGCCGCCGAACTGGGCCGCGAAAGACAGCGGAATCAGGAACTTCGATGGTGACAGCCCGCGTGCGAGCACGGCCGAGATGATCAGGGGCAGAAAGACGGCGACGATGGCGGTGTTGTTGATGAACGCGGAAGCGAAAGCGACCAGGACGCTCATGCAGAGAGTCAGTAGCCAGGGCCAGCGCAGGCGGGCGAGCAAGTCGCCGAGTCCGCGCAACGTGCCGCTGCGTTGCAGTCCCGCGCTGAGCACGAACATCGCCGCGACCGTGATGGTCGCCGGACTGCTGAAGCCGGACAGCGCCTCGCGCATAGACACGACACCGGACATCAGCAGAGCGCCCATGACCAGCAGCGCGACCACATCGACCGGCAGTTTCTCGCTGACGAACAGAACAACCGCGCCGACCAGGATCAACAGCGTCAGCAGCAGATCGGCGTTCACGACCGCGCCTCCGGGAGAAAAACCATCCTCCGAAGATGGCTCGAAGTCGCGCACATCATCGCCGACCCAACCGCATCAGCCCATATCCGAAGATCGCGACCAACACGCCCAGAATCGCGTAAGGCAGCGACGCATCGACCGGAAGCGGCGCCTGACCGGGAGCTGGCGCAAGCGCAGGGTCGAGCACAGGAACGAGCAGGGGCGCGATCGCTACCATCAACGCAATGGCCGCGCCGGCGAAGAGGCAGATCTGTCCGCAGATGCGCGCGATGTTACGAACCGGCGTACGCGCGGTGATCATCGCGAGCGTTCCCGCAACGCCGCGCCGTAGCGCAGCGGCGCAGCATCGTCGGCGTCGAACGGCAACGGCATGAACTGCGGCGCGCTCATCCCCGCGCTGTCGGCCTTGCGGATCGCCACGCGCAGGTCGAACCATGCGGCCTGACCGGTGACCGGATCGGCGTTGGCGTAATCGCCGCGCGGGGTGATGTCGGAAATCAGATGATTCAGCAGAAAGCCCTTCTCGCCTTCCGGCGCGTCTTTCGACAGCCTCCACGCGCCGCGGCGCTTGCCGATCGCGTTCCAGGTCCACACCGTGTCCGGCTGCACGTTGGCCGCGAACTTCGCCTGCACCGTGATCGTGCCGTGGTGCGAGGACACTTCAATCCAGTTTCCGTCGGCGATGCCGTAGCGCGCTCCGGTGTCTGGATGGAGATAGAGATAATTGCGCGTGGCGATCTGGCGCAGCCAGGCGCTCCGCGATCCCCATGCGTGATACATGAACATCCGGCGCTGGGTGATGGCCGACAGCGGAAACGCCGCGCCATCGACTTCCGCCATCTCGAACGGCTCGTACCACAGCGGAAGCGGATCGAAATACGTTTCCACGCGCGTGCGATGTTCCGCCGGCGGGCGCTGCGCGCCGTGGCCGCGCGCGGCGAGCCGGAATTTCTGCAGGGTTTCGGAATACAGTTGCAGCACGATCGGTTCCGGCGTGGCGACGAAGCCCAGACCGTGCGCCCAGCGCAGGTATTCGCGGTTCGCCATCTTGTAGTAACGCGCGGATTCGGGCACCGGCGTATGCCAGAACCCGCCGTGTTCGATATAGCGCTGCAACTGCTCGGGGTTGGGGGGGCCCTTGCCGACGTCGTTTCCGCGCTCGCCGCGCCATCCGGCGAGCAAGCCGACGCCCGGCGCGCGTTCGTGATGGATCATGTAGTCGGCGTAATCGCGATAACGCGGCTTGCCGGTGTCGTCCACCATCCCCGGCAGGCCGAGTCGCGCGCCGAGATCGAGCAACACCGACTGGAAACCGCGGACATCACGCGTGCGGCCCTCGGCGTCGGTCTGGGTCGCGGGATCGAAGACCGGATGCCGGATCGCGTCGGCCGCGCCGTCGGCGTCGGAAATCGGACGATCGAGCAGGCTGATCGCGTCGAAACGTTCAAGATAAGTGGTGTCGGGCAGAACCAGATCGGCGTAAGCCACCATTTCGCTGGCGTAGGCGTCGCTGTAGATGATGCGCGGGATGCGGTATTCGCCGTGTTCGTCGCGGTCGGTGAGCCAGCGCATGGTCTCGCGCGTGTTCATCGCCGAGTTCCAGCTCATGTTCGCCATGAACATCAGCAGAGTGTCGATGCGATAGGGGTCGCCGGCCCACGCGTTGCGGATCACCGTATGCAACATGCCGTGCGCAGAGAGCGGGTAGGCCCAGGAGTACGCATGATCGATCCGCTTCGGCCGGCCCTCGGCGTCGACCACCAGATCCTCCGGGCCGTGGACGAAGCCCAGCGGCGCGGCGTCGAGCGCGCCGTTGTCGCGACGCGCCTTGCCCGGGCGGTTCGCGGGGGGCGCCGGTTTCGGGAACGGCGGCTGGTAGCGGAAGCTCCCGGGCGCATCCACCGCGCCCAGCAGCAGTTGCAGCACGTGCAGCGCGCGGCAGGTGTGGAAGCCGTTGCTGTGCGCGCTGATGCCGCGCATCGCATGCATCGCGACCGGACGGCCGATCATCTCCTTGTGCTCGCGGCCCCAGGCATCGGTCCACGCGACCGGCAGACGCAGATCACTGTCGAACGCCGCCTGCGCCAGTTCGCGCGCGATGCGCCGGATCGTGTCGGCCGGCACGCCGCAGCGTCCGCTCACCGCATCGGGCGCGTATTGCGGGTCGAGGTAACGTTCCGCGAGCAGCTGGAACACCGGAACGGCGATACGGCCGTCGGGCAGCGCATACTCGCCGACGATGCGCGGGCAGATGCCAATGGCGTCGGCGGCCGTCAGACGCCAGGCGTCGCGTCCGCTGGCCGCATCCGCGTCGTCTCTCGCGGAAGAAACGCTTTCGTCATCCACATGCGCAGCGCTGTCGAGGCCGGCCGCGCACTGCGGCGTACCATTTTCGTCGCGCGCGAACAGACCATCGTCCGCGCCGCCAGGGTTGCGGATCACCAGCCAATGCGCGTTGGCGTAACGCACTAGATAATCGAGATCGATACGGTCGCTGCGCAGCAGCTCATGGATCAGCGCGAAAGCGAACAGGCCGTCGGTGCCCGGACGGATGCCGATCCACTCGTCGGCGATCGCGCCATAGCCGCTACGCACCGGATTGATCGCGACGATCTTCGCGCCGCGCGCCTTGAGCCGGCCCAAGCCGAGCTTGATCGGGTTGGAATCGTGGTCTTCGGCCACGCCCCACAGCATCAGATAGCGGGTGTGCTCCCAGTCCGGCTCGCCGAATTCCCAGAAGCTGCCGCCGAGCGTATACAAACCACCCGCGGCCATGTTGACCGAGCAGAAACCGCCATGCGCGGCATAGTTGACGGTGCCGAATTGTTGCGCCCACCAACCGGTGAGCGCCTGCGACTGGTCGCGGCCGGTGAAGAACGCCAGTTCGTCGGGATTGCGCTCGCGGATCGGCTTCAGCCACGCGGTCGCGATCGCCATCGCCTCGTCCCATTCGATCTCGCGGAATTCGCCGCTGCCGCGTTCGCCGGTACGCAGCAGCGGCTTGCGCAAGCGCGCCGGCGAATAGTGCTGCATGATCCCGGCCGAACCTTTGGCGCAGAGCACGCCCTTGTTGACCGGATGCTCGGGATTGCCCTGGATATAGCGGATCTGTCCGTCTTTGATCCAGACGTTGATGCCGCATCGGCACGCGCACATGTAGCACGTGGTGCGCTTGAGTTCATCGCCGGGCGATGGCGAAAGATTCAGCTCCGGATGCTTCATGGCGCGCGCGCGCCGTGAAGTCGCGTCGAGCGCGGGACCGCCTTCGCGGAAGCGTTCTTGACCTTGTGACTGGTCGGCGGCAGTCGGGTCGGAAGGGGGTTGAGGCGCGCGCATGGCGCCATTGTGCCTGCCGGGGGCGCCGGCAGGCGAGTTTCTGCTTCTGGCAGGCTGTTCTTCAACAGGCTTTTTACGACAACCTGCAAGCGCCAGCGCGAAGTCGCTTGCGGCTTACTTCGGCGGATCGATCTTGATCGACGGGTCGTTGAAGCGCGAATAATGCACTGTGACCGTGCTCGCGCGTTTCCCGCTGCCGCCGGTGGTCTCCATCTTCACGGGATAGCCATCGCCGCCGACCCATAGCAGCGAAGTCGTCGCCGGCTTATGCGCGGTCTGGCTCATGCGGTATTTTTTGGTCGGCTTGCCGTTCACCACTTCGGCGCCCAGGCCTTCGATCTGCATCTGATCGATCTCGCGGAACGCGCGATCGGATTCGCGCCATTGGGTCATGGTGCCCTTGGGCATCGGGATGCGCATGGTGCGGCCATCGATGGTCATGTACATGGTGTCGCCGATCACGTACTGGGTGCCCATTGGCATCTGCATGCGGTAACGGTTCGGCGCCTGGAAATCGATCTCCATCGACGGAACGCGCTTATCGCTATTGTCCATTTTCACGTGATAACTGCGCAGAGCCAGAAACTTGACGCTCAGCGCCTGCAATTCTTCTTTCGGGCCGGCCCAAACAGGAAGCGTGGCGGTCGACAAGAGGATGGCGGCCATGGCGGAGAGAAAAGCATGAGGGCGACGGACGGTAATTCGGAGGTCGGTTGTCATGGAGAATGTCCGAGACGGTGATTGGGCGACGGATGAACAGACTGCTGCGCGGGAGGGCTGACATCATCAGTGCGATGGCGGGCAAGGGCAACCACGAACCGATGAGGGGCAAGGGACCACGGCATGCAAGAGCAAGACGAGAACAGGCTTTCGCGCACCGGCTTTCAAACACGCAATAGCGGAAAAGCCGGGCGAAACCGGCCAAGCCGCGGGCCTGCGCGGTGAAGCGCCGTTCAGGGCCATGTCCGGAACCAATCGGTCGCTGACGTGTTTGCTTCGCTGTCACGGAGTCACGGACATGGATCGAACGGGTTGAAGAACGGGGGGTGAAGATCATCGCCTGGCCGCGAGAGCAGGTCGTCCTTCGAATGTCGGCCGGCCGTCACCGTGCACGCTTAGGCCAGAAATCGATATCGCCGAAATGGGTCACTACCGATTCCCCGGTGTCGGCGGTGTCGACCGATACGGTCACGCCGACGATCGATGGCGGCTCCGCATTGAAGGCGCGCCGATAATCCTCGGCCGTATCGCGCTGCATCGACAGCCAACGTCCCGGAGCGCCGGCCCCGCTGGCGGCGACCACGATCACTGCGAACTTCGATGACTGCGCATCGTGCATGCTGTCTACCGGCAAGCGGTTGTCCCAGACGTAGCACAGCGTGGCGGCCGGGTAGCGTTCGCCGTGTTTGGCGCGTTCGAGTTTCAGCAGGGTGCGTTCCTTGAGGCCGAGCTGTTCCGGATCGCGGTCAAACAGGACGCATAACCGGGCGGCGTGGTCGTCGCGCTCCTTGCGCGTCAAATCCGCGCCCTGCAGCATCCGATCGGTGCGCCAGCGCCAATGCAGCACCGGGGTGTTCGCCGGATTCGCATAGAGGCCATGTTTGAGCATGGCCGACGAACCATCGGCCCGGGCGCGCAGCACGATGGTCTTGCCATCCCGGACAAGGTCGTAGCGGGTTTGACGTTTGGTCTTGGGGGTGGCGTCCTGCAGCGTCCAGCCCGGTGGCGCAGTGCCGCCAACAGGGCCTGCGGAAAAAGGCGTCGGCCGGGCGGCCTGCGCCGGCGGTGCGGACAGCGCGGCCGCCAGCAGCAAGGCCAACAGCGTGACGAAGGCGGTGTTTGGATAGGAAGAGGCTTCACGCATGTAGGCTTGCTCCGAAACGCGGCTGAGGAGCTCGCATCGGACTCGCCGGTCGATGCCGACAGCGCCGACGCCGCTCCCGCGCCTCGGGGCAGGATGATATGCCACTTGGCGGAGCGCGCGCTTGCGTGCTCGATCCACGGGCGTGTCATTCATCGCGTACGGAACTCTCGAGTCGCTCAGACAGCGCTTCGCGCAAAGGACGGACTGTGGACGGGCGTCCGTGCGGCCGAAGATTCGCATTGCTTATCCGAACCGTGCTTATCCGATCTGCGCATCCCGGTGGAAAAAACCAGCGCCGTCGTCCGGTCGCAAACCGGTGGCCGCCGGTATCGAGTCCAGGCATACGCCGGACACCGCATTTCGGAACTGCACAGATGATGTCTTTCGACCACCTGTTAGACCAGACAGGGCAACGACGATCCAAGCTATGTCAATCTGTGATCTCAATCTGTGAGACGACACAGCCGCACTATGAGCGATTAACGATCGATGTGATGCTGGTGTGATCTTTGCTATGTGCACGATCGTTATCGAAGGCACTCACGCATCGTGGCCCATTCCGACATAATCCGCCCATGGACCGATACGAACGTATTCTTTCCCTGCACCGTATTCTGAAAAGCGCCCGGTATCCGGTGACGATCAAGCGGCTGCAGGACGAGCTGGAGTGCTCGCGCGCCACCGCTTATCGCGATCTGGCGTTCTTGCGTGATGCCCTGATGGCGCCGATCGTCGGTGATGGCGAGGCCGGCTTCAGTTATCAGCCCGACGAAGCAGGGCGCTTCGAATTGCCGGGCTTATGGCTCAACTCCGAAGAGTTGCACGCGCTGCTCGCTGCGCAGCAACTGCTCGGACGAACCGGCGGAGGCGTATTGTCTTCGGCGCTGGCGCCGTTGCAGCAGCGCATCGAGAAACTGCTGGAAGAACACGCGCCGGGCAAGCGCTGGCCAGTGGAACGGGTGCGGGTGATCCCGCATCGCACCAGGCGCATGGACGAGACTGTGTTCCGGATCGTGTGTTCTGCGGTGCTCGAACGCAGACAGCTCAGTTTCGAATATCGCGCGCGCTCGACCGACGAGAGAACCCGGCGGACCGCATCGCCGCAGCGGATTACCCATTACCGGGGCAATTGGTATCTCGATGCGTTCGATCACGACCGCGCCGCCTTGCGCAGCTTCTCGGTCGACCGCATCGCTTCGGTGCGCATGCAGGAGACGGCCGCCCATGACGTGCCCGAGATCGAACTCAACGAACACCTCGCCGGCAGCTACGGCATCTTCTCCGGTGCGCCGAAAGGCTGGGCTACCATCATCTTCAGCGCCAAAGCCGCGCGTTGGGTGGCGGATGAGCACTGGCACTCCCAGCAGCAGGGGCGGCATCTGTCCGATGGCCGTTACGAACTCAAACTCCCCTACAGCGCCCCGCGCGAACTGCTGATGGACGTGCTGCATTACGGGTCCGACGCCGAGATCATCGAACCGCAATCTTTGCGCGAACAGATGCGGGCGATGCTCAGCCTGGCCGTGGCGAACTACGAAAAGTAGGGATAAGTAGCACGATTTTTCCGCGTCCGGCGACCTTCTGATGTCGCCCGCATGCGACTGCGCGCATGTTCGCACCCGTGTTCGAACACCGGTTCGCCGCAGCGATAGAGCGGCGGGGCATCGACGCAGGCCGATTGAAACAAGCCCACAGAAGCGGGCTGACACAAGCGGGTCGCGCACAAAGAAAATAGGCCGGACCGTCGATCCGGCCATCCGGAAATGGCATCCGGCAAGGGGCGGGGAGGGCCCCGACGCCACGGACGCTGGAGCGACGTCCGATGGCGTATTCGATGCGGGTCGTGATCGGGTCGCGACTGGACGGCGTGTCCGGTGCGGCCCGTTCCATGGTGCGTATGCGACCACTGATTTGCTGTACTGCCGCAGTCACCCTGCGAATGCGCGTCGCGGAGTGCGAATCGGCATTCGCCATCGGCTTGACGCAGGCGTTTGTACTCCAGCCGCCTGTACTGCGTGCCGCAATCGTCGCGGATGTCCTCTTTCAGCGCGCATCGCCGCAGCTTTTGCGCGGCCATCGCAAGCTCGACGGCCACCGATTTCGCTCGCTTGCACGCCGCTTCGCACTCCGGATCGTGCTTGTGAGGCCGGGATGCGTTTGCGGACAGCGCAACGAACAGCGACAAGGCGAAAGACGAGATTCGATGCCAGCGCAGACGCCCCGGGAATACGCCGGTCGAGCGGGCTTCGGAGACGTCCATCGCGGGTGTGCTAGCCGCAAAAAGTCCGGAACAGACGTCTGGCCGACGCCCGAAGCGAGATCGCAGGCGCCCAAAGAACCGGGTTCCAGGGCCTGCGCGACATGGATTCGCGGATTGCGTGGATGTGACGGTCTGCTCGGCGCCTCCCCGGCCGCGGGAGGCGCGGCCTGCGTAGTTCGTCGATAGGCCGAAGGCCTACCGCGGTGGACAAGAACGTGCGGCGATGCCTGGCTGTTTTGAAAGCTTGTTTCTCGACAGCCCGCCCGATTCGTGCGGTGGTGGTTCATGCATTCCCGAGCGTCTCGCCCCAGATGCGCGTCCACTTCCCACCTGCCTAGCCCAACAGAAACCGCAACTGAAAACACCTGTCAAAACCAACAGGATGTACGCCATGCGGCATCCGTCCCGTCGTGCGGTGATGGCGCGCGCAGCGAACAGAGGGCTTTGGTGAGAGCGCACGAAAGCCGCCTGGCGGTCCACGGCCCGCGACCGCCATGAAGTCGTCTGTCGCCGTTAGCGTCGCAGCCTGTGAGAACCCCATCGGCAAAACTGGCCGTCCCCGCCCGGAGAGCCGTCATGCGCCGTCATCAAGCTCGCACCACGATCGCCGCCCGTTGCGCCGGAACCGAAACCTCGCTCCTCGAACAGTCCCTGCTCGGGCTTGCCGCACTGGCGGTCGTGGCGATGTTGTCGCTTCCGGCCGCGCGCAATACCGGAGTCGCGTTCGGTTGGGTGCCATTCTGGCTGCTGGCGTTGCCGTTAACCGCATGGGTCACGCTGCGGTGGTCGCGCCGCCATGCGGCGACAGTGACGGATCTCCGGGTGGGACCACATTCCTATATGTTCGGACAGGTGGATCGCAAGCGCAGCGCCGAACGTTGAAGCGCCGATGGGTGTGCAGCGAACACCACACCACGCATCGGCTGCGACTTGAACGTGGCATGCCGTCCCGAATGCGGCATGGTGTTGCAAGCGGCCGGTAGACGGCCCGCGCGTGCGAGAGGGGGTGAAAACGGGGGGCGGGCCAAGTCCGAGGGACGTGCACTGTGTTAGCGTGACGGCCCTGTCGCCGTCCACGGATGTCCGTATGTTCCGGTTGTCGTCCTTCAGCCTCGGTGTTCGTGTCGGCATGCTTCTCACCGGCATGCTCAGCGCCGTTGTGGGC
>SSEV01000026.1 GCA_008015095.1 Lysobacteraceae bacterium
CCCTTGAGTTCGGCGCGGCAACTCATTGAACCGACCACGTCGGATCCCGCGCCCGGCTCGCTCATCGCCAGCGCGCCTTTCCATTCTCCGCTGCACAGCCTGGGCAGATATTTGCGGCGCTGGGCTTCGTCGCCGTTCGCGTAGAGATTGCTCGCGCAGAGGTTCGAATGCGCGCCATAACTCAGGCCGACCGAGCCGGATGCGCGCGAGATTTCCTCCATCGCCACCAAGTGGGCGAGAAAACCCATGTCGCTGCCGCCGTACTCGCCGGGCACGGTCATGCCGAGCAGGCCCATTTCGCCGAGCTTCGGCCACAGATCCTGCGGGAATACGTTGTCTTCGTCGATCCGCGCCGCGCGCGGCGCGATTTCGGTTTCGGCGAAGCGGCGCACCGCATCCCGCAACGCATCGATATCTTCACCAAGAGAAAACGGGCGCATCACGACCTCATGTCAGGGAATCCAAAGCTCCCTTGAGCCAAGGGAGCGCCGCAGTGCGGCGCGGGAATCGGTTGTTGAAAAACGATCGTCCGGTTCGTTTTTCAGGTCGCGAGCCCGGGAAATGCCCGGGCTCGGCCAGACGCCTCAATCGCTGACGCGCTTGCTTCGTCGTCGCCACCATCCTTGGCTGCCTCAGTCGGCCGTTTTCAACCGTCTGCCGACGGTATTAGAACATTCGAGGCCGAGGTTCGCATTGCAAATCTTTGGGGGATCTTACGCTGCGCAGAGAATCGCTCTCCCTCGAAGCCGCCATCCCAGGCGTCTTCAAGTCGGCGCGGGGCCCTGTCCGATCGTCTTGCTTTCGAATCCTGCAACGCGCTCGCGTCATGGCCGCCGTGGTGGCGGGCATCTGGCAACGAAGCATGGGGCCCAGGTTCACGAGGCGGATCTTGAGCGATCCACTGCTTCGGACAGGCTTCAGTGCCCCCCGCGCATGCGCCCGAGGAAACGCGGTGCGGTGCGGCCCATCGGCAGTTTCAGTTTGCCGATCGCAGCGATGCGCTCTTCGGCCAGGCGATCGGCGGCCAGATAGGTCGGGATCTTGTCGCGGTCGGAGATTTCGTAGATCCGGCCCAGGTTGTGGTAGATCGTGCGCATCATCCGCATCGCGCGCTCGCGGTTGTAACCGTCGATTTCGAGCGATACGTTCATCACGCCGCCGGCGTTGACCGCGTAATCGGGCGCATAGACGATGCCGCGCTTCTGCACTTCGTCGCCGATCGCGTTGTTGGCCAACTGGTTGTTGGCCGCGCCGCAGATGATCTTGGCCTTGAGCCGTGGCAGGGTCAGCTCATTGACGGTGCCGCCCAGCGCGCAGGGCGAATAGACATCGGCCGGCACATCGTAGATGTCTTCCGGAGCCACCGCCTCGGCGCCGTATTCCTCGGTCGCGTATTCGACCAGTTTCTTGTTGATGTCGGTGACGAAGATCTTCGCGCCGCGTTCCTTCAGCAGTTTCACGAATTCCATGCCGACGTGGCCGAGGCCCTGCACCGCATAGCTGTGACGCCCCACTTCCTCGTGACCGAATTTGCGGTTGAGCGTCGCCATCAGGCCCTGCAGCGTGCCATAGGCGGTGAACGGCGACGGGTCGCCCGAACCGCCGTGCACCTGATGCACGCCGGTCACGTATTCGGTTTCGCGATAGACATATTCCATATCGTTGACGTCGATGCCGACGTCTTCGGCGGTGATGTAACGGCCGCCGAGCGAATCGACGAATTTGCCGAAAGCGCGGAACAGCGCTTCCGATTTGTCCTTGGACGGGTCGCCGATGATCACCGCCTTGCCGCCGCCGATGTTGAGACCGGCCACCGCGTTCTTGTAGGTCATTCCGCGCGAGAGACGCAGCACATCGTTCAATGCGTCCTGCTCGGTCTGATAAGGCCACATGCGCAGGCCGCCCAGTGCGGGGCCGAGCACGGTGTTGTGGATAGCGATGATGGCTTTGAGGCCGGCGTCTTTGTTGTGACAGAACACGACCTGTTCGTGGCCGTTGTTTTCGATGTGCTCGAAGATCATCGGAGGCTCCGGTGCGGCGCTCTCGGTGGTTTCCGATACGCCTGGGTATGTGGGAAGCTGTTGATTTGATTGAAAAGAATCGCCGGCTGAGGCGGCTGCGCGGTATTGCAGGCGCGCAAGTGTAATGCAATCGAATACATCGGGGATGTGGCCGAAGTCGCCGCCCGTTGCGACGCGGACGTCCAGGCCGTCACGCTCGGGCGGAGTTTTTTTGCCGAAAACGCTTACAAGCATGATCGAGCGCATCGTGCGCTGACCGGCCCCTCCGGCGACACGCTGCGGCCGCCGCCACAACGACGGGGTTATGCGATGGCTATCGTTCGAATGAAGCCGCTCGAATGAAGCCTTTCGAATGGAATGAAGCGGCGCATGATCCCGCTTGATCCGTCGCCATCGCCGCCTGCAGGCGATCACGGCGTCGATGCATCGTGATAGCGATCGCGCGCGAGTCCGTTGCGCGCCTTACCAGAAGCGATACCGCGCTTGCCGGATCCACAGTGTCGACAGCCATTTTTCGCCGGCGACCACCGGCGTGCCGGCGTGCAGCGAATCGGGTTCGAGACTGCCGTCCGCGCGCAGATTGTCGAAGATCAATGCGCGTCCCGGACGCGGTTCGATCCGTAACCCGATCGCCGGGAATTCGGTATCGCCGCCGGCTTCGACCGGATTGAGATACACGCAAACCGTGCGACAGCGATTGCCGGCATGCGGCCGGTCCATCTGCAGGGTGCTCGTGGGCAGGTAATCGCGATGCGGGCGGTATTGCTGACCAGGCAGATAACGCAATACGTTCAACTGCTCGGCATTGGGCAGGTCGATGCCGGCTGCGGCCGCCATGCGCAATTGCACCAGACGTAACGCACTGGTTTCGTGCAGGGGGTCGAGGCAGGCCTCGCTGCTCGTGCGCACCGGAAGAGTCAGCGGCGCCCCGGTGAGCGGATCGGCGGTCTGCGAATCGCGCAGCCGCGGCCGCGCATGCGCGATCAACAACCGACATTCGTCCGCTGAGAGCAGCGGGTCGATGCTCGCCACGTGCGGTTGTCCGTGCAGCGCCTGCGCTGGCGGCGGGCGCAGGGCCTCTTCCAGCGTAAGCAGCCGTGGCGGCGTCGGTATCTGTTCGGGCGGCAGCGGCATGGTGAAGGCGGGAAGGCGTTGCACGCCGTTGGCCGCGAGTTGCGCGCGCAGATCGTCGGCGACTTCCGGTTGCGCTTCGCAGCCTTCGCCATGCGCGAGCCGTTCCGCGAGCAGCGCCGCTGCGATGGCATCGCCGCGGGCCGCACCGCGTTCGAGCAATTGCATGCACAAGGCCTGATCCTCGGGATGCGGTTTGCGCCCGAAATGGACCGCGGCGGCCAGCATCGCCTGCGGATGACCGGCCTGCGCCGCCTGCATCAGCCGGTCGTTGATGCGCTGATCGCGCGGCAGGATCGCGCCGCCCAGCGCGATCTGGACCAACGCCTCGGTGGCGCCCGCATGCCCGCCGCGTTCGGCGCGTTCGAACCACTGCGCGGCGGCCTGCGGCGCGGGCACGCCAACCAGACCGTAAAGCCGTATCCGGCCGAATTCGAACATGGCGCCGGGGTGCCCTGCATCGGCAGCGCGTTGCAGCCATGGCATCGCTTCATCCATGCGCTGCGCGTCCAGCAGGCGTAGCGCCAGACGCAGCGCATCCTCAATCGAGCCGGCCTCGGCGGCTTCGCGCAGCGCGATAAATTGCGCATCGGGGTGATCCGCGCGATCGGCGGGGGCGTTCAAAGTTGCGACTCCACCGGCAACATCGCCATGACCCGCGCGCCGATCCGCTGCATGGCGTCGGTGTCGGGTTCGGTGGACAGCAGCGCCGGCGGTTGCGCCATGCGATCGAGCCAGAGGACATCGCCATTTTCGCGACGATGCATCCAGTAGCTCAATTCCGGCCCCGCCAAGCGCAGATATTCCGTGCGCAACTCGCTTGCGAGCGCCAGGTCGTCGAACACCACGCCCATTTCGGTGTTGAGCCAGGCCGAACGCGGATCGAGATTGAACGAACCGATGAAGCCGCGACGGTCGTCGACGACATAAGCCTTGGTGTGCAGACTCGCATCGCTGGCGCCGAAGTTCGCGCTATGCACGTGACCCTGCGCGCGCAACTCGTACAGTCGCACGCCCGCGGCGAGCAAGGGCTCGCGGTAACGGCGGTAGGCGCCGTACACCGCGGGCACATCGTTGGCCGCCAGCGAATTGGTGACCACGCCGACCCGTACCCCACGACGCGCGAGCGCCGACAAGGCCGTGGCGCCGTCATCGCCGGGAACGAAGTACGGCGAGATCACCAGCGCCTTGCGCTGCGCGCCGTCGAGATCCCTGATGATGCGCTTGATCAGCCAGTCTTCGCCCGGATCCTTGCGCGCCTTGTCCGGCGGGTCGGCGATCACGTGCAGGCCGCGCGTCCAAATCGGCGACAACTGCTGTTGGCCGTAGTCACGCACGTTGTGCGAACCCTCCACGCGCGCGAGATAACGTTTCGCTTCCGCTTCCGGGATCGCTCCGGCCACCCAGGCCATCGTCGCCTTGCGGTCCGCGGATGTGGCCTGGGCCAGCGCGGCCAGCGGCACCACGGAGGTGCTGTTCCAGTAACGGTCGAACACGGCGGAGGCTTCGGCCACGGCAGGCCCGAACAGCACTAGATCGAGATCGCGGAAATTGACTTCCTCGCTGGCGTCGAAATATTCCACGCCGATATTGCGCCCGCCCACCACGGCGACCCGTCCATCGGCGATCCACGCCTTGTTGTGCATGCGATGGTTGAGGCTGAAGATCCGCTGCGTCATCTCGACGATGCGGCCGGCGCCCTCGCGATTGCGGAACGGGTTGTACAGGCGCAGCTCGATATTGCGATGCCAGTCCAGCAACAGCAACTTCTGATCCA
The DNA here is from genome assembly GCA_008015095.1 of Lysobacteraceae bacterium. GTDB lineage: Bacteria > Pseudomonadota > Gammaproteobacteria > Xanthomonadales > Xanthomonadaceae > Lysobacter_I. The sequence continues at coordinate 4,930 of SSEV01000026.1, forward strand.
GCGATTCGGCGTTGATATCGTCGATCAGGATGCGCACGCGCACGCCGCGTTCCGCGGCATCCCAGGCTTCGCGCGCCAACAGCCGTCCGGTCAGGTCGTCGTGCCAGATGTAGTACATCAGGTCGAGGCTGCGTCCGGCCCGTCGCGCGGAGACCGCGCGCGCGGCGAATGCATCCAACCCGTTGGGCAGCATCAATACGCCGGTCTGGCCCGGGTGTTGCGCCAACAGCGGCGCGAGTTCGCGATCGAGCGCGGTGGCGTCGGCCTCGATCGGCGGCGTAACGCCCGCCTCGCCGTTGGCCGCAGGCGTGAAGCGGTCGGCGAGCAGCAGCCCGCTGCCGATCAGTGCGAACAGGCTGAAAGCGCCCCAGGCGGCGATTCGACGAATCCTGGTCCATCGTGTGGGTATCGGCATGTGCCGAGTATCCCCGTGGCCATACCGCGACGGCAAGCCGATCGCGGCCGATGCGGGTCTGGTCCGGTCATCTCGAACATGCCGGGGACGGAGCGTGGACGAATGGGAGGGACTGTCCGATCGGAGCGAGCTTGGTTGGCCCGCAAAAGAGAGGCCGAACGCGGCCTCGCGGTTCGGTTCTACAATACCGTCTGACCGATTCCCGCATGGAGCGCGCGCCGATGAGCTCGCCCGCCGAAACCACCGCCGCACAGGCCACCGCTCCGCGGGGCGAACACTCGCCCCTGCGCTTCGTCACCGCCGCCAGCCTGTTCGACGGCCACGACGCCGCGATCAACATCATGCGCCGGCTGATTCAGGCGCAGGGCGCGGAAGTGGTGCATCTGGGCCATAACCGCAGCGTCGAAGACGTGGTCCGCGCCGCGCTGCAGGAAGACGCCGACGCCATCGCGCTCTCCAGCTACCAGGGCGGCCACGTCGAATACTTCAAGTACATGGTCGACATGCTGAAGGAACGCGGCGCCGGCCATATCCGCGTCTTCGGCGGCGGTGGCGGCACCATCACCCCGGAAGAGATCCGCGAACTGCAAGCCTACGGCGTCGAGCGCATCTATCACCCCAACGACGGCATGCACATGGGGCTGGTGGCGATGATCGAAGATGTGGTGCGCCGCGCCTCGCAGTCGCGCGACGCCGTAGGGCGGGTCTCGACCCGCCATTCGGACGGCGGACAATCTCAAGATGGCGGGTCGAGACCCGCCCTACACGACGAAATTTCGATCGGGCGCATGCTGAGCCTGATCGAAGACGGCGCCATGACCGACTCCGAACTGGCCCACCTGCGCAAGGAATGGCAACTGGCCAGTGGCCGCACGCCGGTTGTCGGCATCACCGGCACCGGCGGCGCCGGCAAGTCGTCAGTGACCGACGAACTGCTCAATCGCTTCCTCGCCAACTTCCCCGAGATGCGCATCGCGGTGATTTCGGTCGACCCCACCCGTCGCCGCACCGGCGGCGCGCTGCTGGGCGACCGCATCCGCATGAATTCGCTGCGCTCCAAGCGCGTGTTCATGCGCTCGATGGCCACGCGCCGCCAGCACATGGCGACGAATGTTGTGCTGAAGGACTGCATCGCCTTCCTCAAGTCGCTGGGCTACGACCTGGTCATCGTCGAGACCGCCGGCATCGGCCAGAGCGATTCGGAGATCGTCGATCTGGTCGATTTCCCGATGTACGTGATGACCAGCGACTTCGGCGCGCCCAGCCAGCTCGAGAAGATCGACATGCTCGACTTTGCCGAGTTGGTGGTGCTGAACAAGTTCGACAAGCGCGGCGCGGAAGACGCCTTGCGCGACGTGCGCAAGCAGTGGAAACGCAACCGCACCGCGTTCACCATCAAGGACGAGGACATCCCGGTTTATCCGACCATCGCCAGCCAGTTCAATGACCCCGGCATCAGTTGGATGTTCGCCAACCTCTGCCGCCTGCTGCGCGAGAAAAAATGGAGTCAGGTACAGATATCGAATGCAGAAAACGGGGCGGGAGAGGGCGGGGGGGCGAAAAATGAACC
>SSEV01000090.1 GCA_008015095.1 Lysobacteraceae bacterium
CGCCAAAGCCGACGTCGAGCGCGCTGGTCGGCGTATATTCGTACCAGCGTCCGATCAGCGAAGCCTCTGCCCAACTCGTGATATCCGCATCTTCGCCTTCGCCGCCTTCAACACCGTCGGCGCCATAACTGAGCAACTCGAAATCGTTGATCTGTCCGGGCGAGCGATAAAGATACGGACGCCCCCATGGGTCCATGGCTGGCGCGACGCCATACGCCGCAAGCGCGGCGATGCCCTCTTCCGATGTCGGATATCGGCCATGCTCAGCCTTGTGGCGCTCCAGCCAGCCCATGATCTGCTGCATGTCCTCCCATGCGCGGCGCTGCAGTGGCGTCAGCAGCGGACGGGCGCCCTCCACCGTATTGGCCGGGCGTATGCCCGGGTAATTCGTTCTCGCGAACGCCTCCATCTCCCCTGCGATACTCAGATAGCGCTCGCTCGCGTCTCCGCCGAGAACGCCACCGTCGATGAACCGCATGAAATCGCGTTCGAACCCGGGACGCAGCGTCAGTACGACGCGCGCGCTGCCTGCACGCAGGAAAGCGCGATGCATGAAATCCGGATGATCGAGATATTTCTTCAGTTCCCACCGGCTCGTATGCGACCAGAAGTAGGGGTAGAGGAAATACAGCATGTTCTCCCATTCGATCGCGTGATGCAGGAATTTGATGATTTCTCCCTGCGCAGAGACTTTCGCCCAGATATCGGGAGTAGCGACCGCCTGATGGCTGCCGTAGAGATTTGCCGGCAACCCCGGCGGCACGAAATTGAAGGAAGGCCCGAATAACCAGCGCAGGACGCCTTTCGAAACCTCTTCCCGTTCCATCTTGCGCAGGGACAATGCATCCTGTGATCCGATCTCTTCCTGCAACTGCGTCAGTCGTGTCTTGAGATTCGCGCGGTTGGCTTCGTAGCGCGCCTGGGCCGCGTCCTTGATCGCGGCCCAGGCACGCATCTGCCAGTCCGCATAGACTTCCGCCTTGACCCGCGCAATCACGGTTAGGGACAGCATGAATGTCGATAATCTAAAACTGAAGACATTGACCGTCAGACGGCCAGAAGCGCCAATCCACTGATTGAGATTGGTGCCTACCGAGCTTTCCGATTCAATCGTCCCTCGCCAATCTCTCCAATGCCCGACATGGAAATCCGAGAGCACACTCTGGACGAAATAGTCCTGCGGAACCTCGACGTCGAACGAGGAGGTCTCGGCTCGTTCGGATTCGCTCAAGTTGGACCAGCTGCGAGAAAAGTCGCGCGTGATCCTGATCTCATCCGCCGGAGGCGCTTCCACGGCAGCGCCGTAGATCGCCGAGAGCGTCATGTAGTTCGACCGCGTCACCGACGCCGGCGCCAGATCGAACCGCGCCCAGGGTTGGGTCGCATCGGAAGCGCCGAAGCCCTGGCCGAGCGCCGCCTGGATCGAACGGATTTCCAGTATTTTCGACAGGATTTCCGAACCCGGCTCCGGAATCGTGATGTCGTAAGTCAAACGCACGCCGTAGCGGAACAGATCCACCCGCCATTTCCTGATCAACTGATAGTAATCGGCACGGACGGCGCGATCGAGGTACGGATTCTTGATCAGACGCACCGCCTGGTCCTCGGTCCCGGAGGCCGACGCCACCCTGAAACTGACCTTGTGCTCTTTCTTCGTGCGCGCCGAAGCCTTGCGGGTCAGTTCATTGCTCTGATTGCGCGCGTACTGTTGTGAACTATTCGCGGAATCCGCCACATTGTAACCGGCGTTCGCGGTGATGCTGACTGGCCCATATCCGCCGGTCGCGCTGACCGACATATTGAAACCGCTCGAATGCTGCTGCTGGGACGCGGTCGCCTGGGTCAATTCGGTTTTCTCGGCCACCCCTTCCTCACTGAAAGTTTCGAGGTAATCGTTGACGATCCGCTCAAATTCCTCCGAGGTGTTCGACCATTCCTTATGGCTGATGTTGACCTGCTCGCCGGGGGTCAACGGCACCGAATAGACCAGCTCCCCGCGCTCGATTCCGGCCGGAGTGAATCCGATACGTTCGAGGTGAAGATATCCGACCGGTTCGATTTCGAGGCGCTGTCTGAATGCGTATATCGCGTCCTTGGCGGTCTGGATTGAGGCGACCGCGGTCGTCTGCACCGCCTCGTACTCGACACTCATCGCGCTGGTCAAAGGCAGGAGCGACCGCGCAGCGTCGACAATCAACTCTGCAGCGCCCTTCAGCTGCGGATGCACGTCGGAAATCGCCGCCAGATCGGATACGGCAATCGGCAACGACTTCGCGCCCCACTCGCGGGTGGCCGCATGCTGTTGTTCGAGCACGAGGGTGAACTGCTGGCTCACAGTGCCGCCTTGGACGACCCGATCGGCGGTGTTGGCGATAGGCGCATCGCCAGCGGTGTCCGAGGCTTGAGTCGCCGTGAGCGTTTTCTTGTCGCCCTTGGCAACCGTCGTTTTCGTGAATCGATAGAGCTTTGCCCCCGGAAAGTTCGCGTTTCTGAATTCCGTATCGAGACGGTGGCTTTTCGGAAGCGTCACGGACGTAGACGCATCCTGTGCTGGCGCTCCCCGCAACGACTGCGCGATCCCATCGCGCAATCTGCCGATAGCCCCCGCCACCTCATCGACATACTGCGTCCTGACGCCGATAAGCGCCTCGCCGATCGTCAGGATCGCCTCGGGACTGACATCCGCCAATTCGGGCAATACCGCGAGCCCTGGCGCCGCAGCGGCCCGGTCGGCGTCGCCGAGCGTCGTCTCGACAAGCCCGAGCACGCGCACCGCGTCCTTGGCTTGGCTCAACGCACGGCGAAGTGCGGGAATTTCAGCCTTGCGGATCGCCAATGCCGTCAAGGCGCTGAATTTATCCAGCGTGCGCTTCGATCGGTCGGCCTCTCCCTGCTCCGTGCGTGGCCGCTTGATCGGAGTGTAGGTCGCGCGGTTGAGGGTACGTCTGGAATTGTCGAGATCTGCCATGATTGAGGCTTCCGGTTTGCGCCACATTCGATCAACGCAACACGAAGCGCGAAACGGTCATCGAGGGCGGCTCCGCCCCCGCTTGGCATTTCAAGCGCAGGCCGCGAACGGTGCCGGCATGCCCGCATAGCACGTGCGGCCTGCGCCGGCCGCGCCTACAATCGTTGCCGGCATGCGCATGCATGCGTGCGCGGTCACTGGCATGCGCCACGATGGCAAGGAGATGTCTCGATGTGCTATTCGGCCGAAGTGCGGCAGGCTTACGACGACTACGTGCGCCGCTTCGGCGCCAGGATCGATCTGCGCGAGTTCGCTCGCCTATACGTCGAGCGCAAGGCCGGCCGCCGCATCCGGACCTCTAAAGCCATGGACGATGGTTTTTTGTTCATGGAAGATTCGAATGCGCAAGTGATCGCCGCATTGATCGAAGAATGGAATGCGCAGCAGATCGCGGACCTCGAGCAATCGCTGTTCAGCCAGCGCAAACGCCTGGCCACCGCCGAGCGCAGCCTGCGTACGAAGATGACCCGAAAAGCTCTGAACGATCAACGCATCGCATCGAATAAGATCGAATGGGCGAAAGGCAAACTGACCGACCTCAAACGCATTGCGGCCGAGCCACGCGATGCGCGCATCTTTCCCGGCGGTTACGCGCCGGTAATGGTGATGGAGCGCGGCGAACGCGTGATCAAACCGATGCGCTACCAATGCCGTCCCGCCGGCAAGCCCGCGGTCTACGACACGCGATATCCTGGCACTTACAACGCCCGCCGCGACAATCTCGAAGGCTTCTGGCGAGGCCAGTTCGGCCACAGTCACGGCATCGTCATCGTCGATGCCTTCTACGAGAACGTCAGCCGCCACAAGGTCGAAGGCCGTGACCTTGTCGAAAACGAGCGCGAAGAAAATCTCGTGCTTGAATTCCGCCCCTCCGATCGCAAACCCATGCTGGTGGCCTGTCTGTTCTCGCACTGGCGCGGCCGTGACGAACCCGACCTGCTGTCTTTCGCCGCCATCACCGACGAACCACCGCCTGAAATCGCCGCCGCCGGGCACGACCGTTGCATCATCCCGATCAAGGAAGAGCACCTCGACGCCTGGCTGACCCCGGATCCAGAACGATTGGATACGCTATACGCAATCCTCGACGACCGCGAACGTCCGCTTTATCGGTATCGGCTGGCGGCGTGAGCCGTGTCGTTTGGATACCCGCGATATTTTTCCAGAGTCGCATTATTGATCCGGCGATGCGGAGTTTGCATCGTCGGATGAATACACGGGCCAGGGAAGGCCCGTTCGCGACCGACGCAAAGCGCCGGAGCGCGGGCTTCGATCGCGGACATGCGCCGAGATCGAAGCCGCAGACGTTTGAGCAGGATGTTCAAACGTCTGCCGGCCGAATCAGTCACAGGCACTGGCTCGCACCAGAGAAAACCCCGGCCGTATGACCGGGGTTTTCTTGCTGGCTCGACACGACGATGGCGTTCGCAAACGTCGGCGGATCATTTCGATACTGTTGGCTTTCCGCTCACCGGCGAATCCTGTTGCTGCACGCGTCCGGGCACGTAATGCGCGGCGCTGCTGCGGCTGGGCAGCATCGGGCTGTCCAATGCGGGGACGTACTCGGCGGACACGCGACGGTTTCCGATCAGTTGCAACGAACCGATCCACTGCGCTTCGCCGCTCGCGTTCAGCGGAACCGGGCTACCGATCGTCTTGCCGTCTGCGAGGAATCGCATGAAGCCCGTAGGCGCTTTGCCCGTGCGTGCGAAGCCTTCCACTCTTGCGGTAAGGGTCACCATGCCAGGCTGGCGCTGATCTTCGACGCGCAATGCCGTCGCAGTTACGCCTTTCGACACGATTTCCCCGACTCCGCCGCCTTCGGCGAAGACCGGATCGCCGGTGGTGCCGACGTCAAACAGGCAGTCCTTATGCAGTTTTTCGTCCTTGATGTGGTCGCAGGCGATTTTCGCCAGCTCCACGTTCTTGGGGTCCATCGCCGGCACTTCATCCGGTGGGAACGGCTGGCTGACGAATTCCTCCGGGGTGACCTCCGGATCATAATCGAACAGACTCGTCTCTTTGGTTACACGCCATTTGTCCGAGAAGTTCTGACGCTGCCATTCATTCGGAGCGAGTGCGCCCATGATGCCCTCAGTCGCCATCGTGTCGTAGACACGGACGTTCATGTACCACAGACTTTGATTTGACCACCAATTGGCAGTAGCGGTCATCCTCGATCCATCAGGAAAATCGATGCTGATGCCATTGCCGCCCAATGCAGACACTCGCGCGCCGACGCCGAGATCAATCCCATCCGCTGGAATCGTTTTGACAGCGCCATCGATCCGCAACTGCAGACCGGCGGGATCGGGCATCACGCCAGTGCCGGGCTGCCAGGTCACCCGGTGCTTGCCAACGCGCGCGGCGACGGCCGTGTTGACGCTGACCCAAGGAAAATTGTCGACCGGCCGTTGCCGAGTCTGCACTTGCATGCTCTGCGAGCGAAGCGCGACGAATTCGCCGCCGGTCTGGAAGTCGTAATACAGACCATTGACGGTCCAGATATGGGGATCTCCTTCATCGGCGCCGTTGTTGCGCGAACCATAGAACAGTTGCTCGTTAGGCGAGCCGGTCCCGCGATTTATCACCCCCGGCCACGAGGGCGTTATGCCGAAGATGTTGTTGACGCTATGAATGGCGTTCCAGACTTGCGTTGGCGAGGCCATTGGAAAGGCTTGCAGATAGCGCGCCGCTACGCCGGCCACATGTGGAGAAGCCATCGAGGTGCCGCTGATCGTGTTGGTGGCGGTATTGCTACCGATCCATGCGGACGTGATATTGCGGCCCGGCGCGAACAGATCAAGGCATGGCCCGATTTTCGAGAACGAGGAGCGATTGTCATTATTATCGATGGATCCAACCGTGATCGCCAGAGGTGCGCGCGCCGGTGAATAGTTGCAAGCGTTGTCGGCGGGCGTGTTGCCTGCCGCGACGACCACCGTGACACCTTGATTGTTGTGCAAGTTCGCAACCGCAGCATCGATTGAGGTGTTCGTAGGGCCGCCCAGGCTCATATTGGCGACGGCCGGCAAGATCCTATTGGCGGCGACCCAGTTCATCCCCGCAATCACGCCCGAGAAGGTACCGTTGCCCAAGCAATCGAGCACCCGCACCGGATGGATCGTGACCGCCTTGGCCACGCCATATGTCGTGCCGCCTAGAGTGCCCGCAACATGGGTGCCATGTCCTTGACAGTCGTTGACGCCACCACCCACAAAATCCGCACCATTGCCGACACGGCCGGTGAACTCGTTGTGTGTGAGATTCAGGCCGGTGTCGATCACATAGGCGTGCACGCCAGCTCCGGTGGTGTCGTAGGTGTACCAACTATCCAGCGGTAGAAGGCGTCGATCGATGCGATCCAGCCCCCATGTCGCATTGAATTGTATGGTGCTGGGCGTGACGAAGCCGTCTTCCTCCACATAGTCCACGCGCGGGTCGGCCAATAAGGCGGCCAGGGCTTTGTCGTCGGCCCTCACCACGAAACCGCGCAGAACGCGGTCGAAGCTGCGCACGAGCGTGGCGCGATGCTGCGCAGAAATTGCTTTGGCTGCCGCAGGAATGCGAATGGCAGCGCCGGACTCCCCCGCCAAGCTGGCGGCTTGCGGTTTGAGCACGACGATATATTGGCCGCTGACCGGATGATTGGTTGTGCGAAATTCACCGGCGAATGCCGGCAAAGTGGCGCACAACATAGCGGCGCTGATGGAAAAAGCGAGGGTATTGATATGAAGTTTCATAGTACGATCCTTGTTCATTGACTGTTGATTAGAGCAGCTCAAGTTTGAATATCCTGTTCAAACCGCCGCCTGTTCAAACATCTGCAACTTCGAATTCGAAATCATTTCCGAGATCGAAGCGTGCGGCCCGGCGCTTTCGCCGGTCGCAAACGAGCCATCCTTGGCACGCCCATTGACCCGTTGACGCAAACCTCACAATCCCGGATCAATAACGTGATCACTCGCGAAATTGATGACATCTCTATGCGCGAGTGAAGAAATTTTCAAAGAATGAAAGTCGACGACCTTGTATTCAACTTCGTCGAGCGCGAAGTCAGATTCCTCCCTACCGGCCGCGTTACGATGACGGTTTGACGGACGTCCATACGATCACTATCGCAGTGCCGGATCACTACGCCACCAGAATC
>SSEV01000182.1 GCA_008015095.1 Lysobacteraceae bacterium
AACACATCGGGGTCGGCGCGATCGTGGCGATGACCGAATCCGGCGGGACCGCGCGCTTTCTCTCGCGCTTCCGCGGCCGCGCGCCGATCTTCGGCTTCGCCCGCCATGGCGGCGCACGGCGCCGCATGGCGCTGATGCGCGACGTATTCCCGATGGATTACGACAGCCGCGGCGAAACACCGCGTCAGGCCGCGCGCGGCAGTATCCGCAAGCTGGTCGAAGCGGGCTTTCTCGGCCCGGGCGATCGTGTGGTCTTCACCAGCGGCGAGCATATGGAAACCCATGGCGCCACCAACACGTTGCGACTGTTGCAGGTCGGCGACGATGGCAAGGCCGAAGGTTTGGGGGAGTTGTAGGTCTACATGAATGGCGTGGGCTTGATTTGGGGGGCAGGATGTCGAGTGCGTACGACAGTTTTCGGATCAATATCCAAGATGCGATTGAATTGTTGAAGCAATTCGACGCTATAAACAACAATCCGCCCCCGCCTGAGGCGGAAGTTCTCAAGCGAGCAGGGCTGATGATGGCGCTGACTGCTTTGGAGACCTATATCGAAGACCGAATCACAGAGGCTGCGGATGAGATTGTCATGGGTAGTGAAGACTCGATCCTCGGCAAATTTTATGCGGATTCACTCAAAAACGATCTGAAGTACTTTCATACGCCTAACACCGACCGCGTGAGGGTCATTTTTAGGAAGTATCTTGCGGTCGATGTGACGGAAGGGTGGGCTTGGAATAATTACGATCAAACTCGCGCGCGGAAAGAGCTCGATGAGTTGGTAAAAGTGAGAGGCGAGATTGCGCATCGTTCGCTGCGCCCAAAAGAAGGAGAGCCGGCACCGCATGTCGTGACCAAGGACTCGCTCAGAAAAGCGATTCGCTTCATCCGAGACTTGGTCGAGGCGACTGACAGTTTCCTGGCGCAATCGTCGGCTTGAATCCGTAGGAATCTATCTTTATGAAAGCGAGTACGGCTTCAATTATTTTTCATTTAGGGTCGGCGCAGCTGGGGCGTTGCAGGATTTCGCGTAAATAACCTGTGCATTCCGTTTTCGCCGCAAACGCGATCGCTCCGGATTTTAAGATGGAGGCCAGTGTGGTGTCTCAGCAATAAGCACGTGAAACAAGTTGCTGATAAATCCGAATTTCCTGCTTTTACAGCCAGAAAAATACAATGCGAACTTTTGAGACGCCACGCTAGTGGATGTTTGCGGAAAACGAGATTTTCGTATCGATCAGGGCCTGTGGCAGAATTTATGTGGCCAGAATAGTCGTTTGATAGTGATTCGCGCGCTTTTTTGCTTGATGATCGAGCGCGCGACAGGCCGCAGTTGAATCATACGCCCCGAGCGAGATTCAGATGCGTTCGATGAAAAGGGCCTTATCAGTCTCAACCCCTGATATGCCGGTGGACTAAAGTATCCGGCGGTTGGCGTCATGCCTGCCGTGCGGAGCGCTCGATCCATGCGAGTGCCCTGCAATCATCGACATTCAACAAGGAGTTTCGAATGAGAAAATTTCTGCTTGGCCTGCTGTTGTCCATGTTCTTCGCCGGTACCGCTTCCGCAGCCACATGGGCGTCGCTTGGCCGGATGAACGGGCCGGTGCTGATGCCAAACGTGCAGCAATGCCAGCATCGTGTAATCAATCACTATTGGAGTTCGAAGCCGGTGTTCTATCCGACTACGGTGAATACCTATGCGCCGAACAACATCGAATTCGTGTTCAACGTCGATCTGCGTTCTTTGAGCAACATGACCAGCAACGCGCCGGCGAATTCGCGGTTCAAGACCGCGGTGGATGCCTACAACGCGCGCACCGGCGCCAAGAGCATCTACGGCTCGGTCGCGGTCGGCCAGTTTCCGCGCATAGGGATCAATGTCTCTTACGCCGATGTCAACGGATTGGTGCAAGGGCTTGGTTGGAGCGTCGTCGCGAGCGAACTGAGCTTCTACGAGCTGCAGGAACTTTGCCCGCTTTGATTCGAGACAGCGCTGATTCAAACCGGCGCCGTTTACGCCTGTGTTGAGGGCGCCATCGAGGCCGGGCTCTTCCCGTGAGCCCGGTCCCGAGCCGCCGCTTGGCGGCTGTCGCCTGCGCGGATTAGACTGCGGTCTTACCCGCGTTCTGGCCGCCAAGGTCGACTGCCATGCCCTACGTTCAATGCCCGCTTTGCGAAGACACGATCCACCTGCACGTCCGCGACAGTCCCGCGGAGTGGGAGGCCAAATACATCCGGCAGCGCTCCGATAGCGGCATGCCTTTGTTGATTTGCGGCAATTGCTGGGAGGCGTTACAGCCCGGCGAGCGCATCGTTCTGCGCGCCCCCCCGGCGGAGTTGGCGGCAAGCCTCCCGATCGGTACCGAAGGCACCGTGGAGTCGGCAGCAGGCGACGCGTTCGTGGCGGTTTTCGGTCAGACTCAGGTCGTCATCGACAGATCGGCGATTTCACGCGTCGTCGAAGGTTCTTCGACGCAGCATTAGGCAAGGCCTGAGCATCACCATCCTGATGTGATTCAGACATCGCAGACGCAGGCCAAGCCTGCGTCTGCTCCCGCGGGAGCAAGCTCTTGCGCGCTTGATCCGCAAGCGCGCCCTCCACGGCGCGCGGAAGCTCTGCGTTGTTCAGCGGATCCTTAGCAAGGTCTCGGAATCGATTCGGCTGATCACCCGGAATGGGGGTGGCGGCGAAGCGGGGCACACCGCGGATTCGACGCGAGCGACTCCGGCGCGGCCCTGGTTGCGACTTGGTTTCGCCGTGACTTGATTTCGCCGAAGGGGTCAGCGCGGGTGCGGTGCGTCAAGAACGATCGCGACAATCGTTTTCGATCGTCGGTTGAATGTCGCCATCGCCTTCTTCACCCGCATCGCGCAGGTCGCGTGATTTCACCTCGGCTTCACCGCCGCGCCGCGGCGCGCACACTCGGCCGTGGAAGCGTGTGCGACCGAAACAAAATGGGGTCTTTGGCGATGTCGGAGGATCGTGGTCCAGTGGAGGCCTCCACGAGGTTGCACTGCCTTCCGTGGCCCGCGGGGGGCGAATGGACGCTTTGTTCGTTCATGACGTCGAGCTGCGGCTGAGCCGATGTCCTCCTTCCTTGGCCATGCGGCGGTTGGGGCCGCGACCTATCTGGCCCGCCATCGGCTGAACGATCGACAGGCCTTGCCGGCGTTGCCGGTCTGCGTGCTGGTCGCGATCTGCGCGGATTTCGATTATCTGGGTATCTGGTGGTTCGGAGCGCATGCGGCGGCGCGTTTCACGCACGCATTGCCGTTCGCATGCATCATCGCCGTTGTCGTCTGGATGATGATGCGATCCCTGCCGTGGACGAGCGCCGCCCGCATGCCTTTCGTCGCATGGCTGATCGCCGCCGCGTCGCATCCATTGCTCGATCTTGCGGTGGGAGCGCATCCGCTGCCGCTGTTCTGGCCGTTCACGGATTCGGGCGTCTCCTCTCCGATAGGCGTACTGCCCAGCGCCGGCCGGCTGGACATCGCCAATGTCTATCTCTGGCGCAATCTGCTTCTCGAAATCGGCGTGTTGCTGCCGATACTGGCATCGGTCGTGGTTGTTTCTCGCGAAGGCGCATCAAGGCGGTTCTGGCGGGCGGCAGCCGTGATCGCGCCGGTCTGGATCGCTTGTCTGGTCTGCGCGGTCGGCCTGCAGCGATGACTTGCGGGCAACGACAGCGCGGATCGCGCATGCCGCATGCGCTCGTCGCGGCGCGGATTCATTTGCGGTCCGCGATCGAATGGTTCATCTTTGGGACGGCGTATCCCCGATCGCGCCAGACGATCGCGCAACAAGAGCCCCGTGAAATCCCGGTATGTCATCGATGGTTCGCGCTTCGGCACGTTGGAGGAATTCGCCGCGCATTTCAGCGAACGCGTCCTGCGAGACCATGTCTGGCTCGGTAATCTGGACGCATTCGACGACATCCTCTACGGCGGTTTCGGCACGCCGGAAGAGGGCTTCATCCTCATCTGGCGCGACTCGGCGCTGTCGCGCGCGCGTCTGGGGCATGTCGAGACGGCGCGCCAGTTGCATAAGAGGTTAGCGACCTGCCATCCCTCGAACCGTGGGGCGGTCGCCACGCAACTGCAGCGGGCGCAACGCGGCGATGGCCCGACCGTGTTCGATTGGCTGCTGGAGATCATCCGACGCCACGATCCGGCTGAAGTCGATGCGGGCGGAATCGAACTCTTGCTGGAGTGATCTGGTTTCCAGGCCCGATACTCCACAGCGCAAGCTTCCTGCTCGGGGCCGGACGCCGGACGGGGATGGGTCGGATCCTCCATGCCAGCATTGTCGTGACTGCTCCTGCAGCCTCCGCGCTTAAACCGCCTGCACTGCGGCCATAGCGCCGCGCAGCCGCTATTTTTCTGCTAACGCGTTGATTGAAAAGGGCCTTTGCCGGTCATCGGCGGGGTATAATGCACGGCTTTCACCGCCGCCCAGGAACAGGATCTTATGAGCATCGAACAGCTTGCCGACATCGCCCGCGCCATGGTCGCGCCAGGCAAAGGCATCATCGCCATCGACGAGTCGACCACTACCATCGCCAAGCGTTTCGAAGGCGTCGGCATTCCCAACAGCGAAGAGAACCGTCGCGCCTATCGCGAGTTGTTGCTGACCGCACCGAAATTGAGCGATCACATCTCGGGCGCGATCCTGTTCGATGAAACCATCCGCCAGGCGACCAAGGCCGGCGTGCCGTTCACCAAGGTGATGATGGACAACGGCATCATCCCGGGCATCAAGGTCGACAAGGGAACGCATCCGCTGGCCGGCTGTCCGGGCGAAGTGGTGACGGAAGGCCTGGACGGCCTGCGCGAGCGTCTGAAGGAATACGCCGCGCTCGGCGCGAAATTCGCAAAATGGCGTGCGGTGATCAACATCAGCGTTGACGACGGCACCCCAACCAATGCTTGCATCGACGCCAACGTCCACGCTCTCTCGCGCTACGCCGCGCTGTGCCAGGAGCAGGGCCTGGTGCCGATGGTGGAGCCGGAAGTGCTGATGGACGGCAACCACGACATCGAAGAGTGCTACAACGTCACCGAGACCGTGCTGCGGATGATGTTCGACGCGCTCTATCTGCACGGCGTCGATCTCGATGGCACCATTCTGAAGGCGTCGATGGTCATCTCCGGCAAGGATTGCCCGGAGCAGGCATCCGTCGAGGAAGTCGCCGCGCTGACCCTGCGCTGCCTCAAGGCCTCGGTGCCGGCGATTCTGCCAGGCATCGTCTTCCTGTCCGGCGGGCAGAGCGATGAAGCCGCCACCGCGCATCTCAATGCGATGAATAAAATGGGCCCGAATCCGTGGCCGTTGTCGTTCTCTTATGGCCGCGCCATGCAGTCCGCTGCGCTGAAGCTGTGGTCGAAGGATCTGGTCAACAACATCGCCGAAGCGCAACAGACCGTTTACGCCCGTGCACGCGACAACGGCCTCGCCGCATTGGGGCAGTGGACGAGCTGACACGTTCGCGCGGCAATGCCGCGCGCGTCGGCGAGCGCCCGCACATGGATGTGCGGGTCGGGCGATCCGGAGCCCGTACGATTTCGCCGGGGAGAGCTGAGATGCTCGCAGAGAAGTCACTGCGCTCGCGCGGCGCTGCCGCGCGCGTCTCGAAGGTGCAGTGGCAAGCGCAGAATACGCTGCGGACGCAATGACTCGATGGCCACTGTCCATCAGCTGGTTTCGATTTCCATGCCAATCCGTGCGGCTTTCGACCTTATCTCCTGAAGCCGCGCCGCCGTGTTTGGGGGATCTGCTTTCTCCCGCAGGATTTCTCTTGGCGGCTTTCGTCCACGTTTTTTATCTGACCGCCCGTCGGCCGGCATCGCGACCGGCGCGGTTACGGGAATAATCCATTCGCGGACTCGTTATATCCCCTGCAGTTCCCCAATCGAACTGCATTCCATCCAAGGAGTCCGCTATGAAGTTACGTCCCTTCGCCATGCTGCTGGCTGTCGCCGGCTTGACCCTCTTCACCACCGTGGCCAATGCCGCCGAATTGCGCCTGCGCTGCGAACAGCGCACGCTTCCGGCGCGGTCCAAAGTCTCCGTCGACGGCAAGGGTCTGTTCCCGCTGAATGCGATGTATTCCGCGCGGATCATTTCCGGCAGCAGCCAGTCCACCCACACCCCGCTGACCGCGGTCGGCGATGAAGTCGAATTCGATTTCGACAGCAATCCCGCCGACGTCGCCGCTGGCGCGCAGTCGATCCCCGCGAACTTCATCACCGCCGGCACCGTGCAAGCGGCGATCTTCGACGCCAATGGCCAGATGGTGGCCGGTCCGGTCACGGCCAATTGCCGGGCGCGCAATCCGATCAAAGCGCGCTGAGTCGGCGCTTTTCTCCATGTATTCCGCCGCAGCAACGCCGCTACGGTGCTTGGCTATTCCGGTAAGCCCGCCCGCCCCCCGGGGCGGGCGGGGGCAGCGAGCTTCCGGAAGACATGGAGATTCCGCGCTGTGGCGGGCGATCCCCGAATAACGCGGGGATGACACGGTTCAAACTTAGTCCGCGCAGTGGCGCGCAGAACGCTTTCAGGCCGCCGGCTTCGATGCGGTCGTCGCGCCACGTTCGGCCATTCGCCGGTCAATCGCATCCAGGCCGATATCGGTGGCGGTTTTCAAGACGGCGAACAATATCAACGCGCCGATGCTGAAACCGATGCCGCCGCACAACAGCATGCCCAGATGCATCGGAACGATGCGCAGGTAAGGCGTCGCCATGATCTTGCCGAGGTTCGGCCGCCCGCGCAGGTCGGCGGCATGTTGTACCTCATAGGTCTGGCG
This sequence comes from Lysobacteraceae bacterium, assembly GCA_008015095.1. GTDB lineage: Bacteria > Pseudomonadota > Gammaproteobacteria > Xanthomonadales > Xanthomonadaceae > Lysobacter_I. The sequence goes on from SSEV01000182.1 coordinate 6,813, forward strand.
CTGCGAGAACAGGTAAGACACTCCGCAGGCCAGCAGCAGCGCCGGATCGCTCGCGTTGCGAAACAGATGCCCGCCCAAAAGAAATATCAGATACCCCAGATGAAAGAAGCCGTAGTGCAGAGCGAAGAAATTCGCTGCCCAGCGCTTGCCTTTTTCAGTCTCTGGTACGGGTTTGCCGCCGGATTTAAAGCCTTTTGTGCTGAATTTCCCGAGATGGAGCATGCGCTTGCGCGCATACCAGCCGATGATCACGCTTTGCACCCAGTAGGGCCACATCAACCATCCGATGTCGGCGCGCAAAGCGATCGCCAGCCACAGCGTGGCAGCATTGGAGAGGATCAGATTGCGAGCGGAGGGCGACATCTCGGTGCTTGGGCGGGCGATATGCTCATCGCCGATTCACGGCAGCCGCGCGCGCCGCGCTGCGCTCGGCGATCCGTCGGTCCACGGCGTCCAGACCGATGTCGGAAGCGGTTTTCAATGCTGTGAACACCCATAGCATGGCGCCGTCGCCGCCGAGCGCGCCCCCCATCAGAATGCCCAGATGCATCGGCAACACACGCAGATAGGGCGTGAACATCAATGCGCCGAGGTTGGGTTTGCCGCGAAGGTCGGCGGCGTGCTGCGCGGCATAGGTCTGACGCTGCGACATCACGAACGAGACGCCGGATGCGGCCAAGGCCGTTATGCCGAGCCATCCGTCGACGCGGTGCTGGGCGAGCAGGAACACCAGATAACCGGCGTGGAAAAAGCCGTAATGCAGAACGAAGAAATTCGCGGTCGATCGTTTGCCTTGTTCGTTCTCGGGCACCGGTCGATTGTTGGAAGTGAAGCCTTCGGTGCTGAACACGCGCAGAGCGAGCATGCGTTTGCGTGCGTACCAGCCGATGATCACGCTCTGCACCCAGTACGGCCATAGCAACCAGCCCACGTCGCCGCCGAAAACAAGCGTAGTCGCCAGGGTGATGGCATTGGCGAGAATCAGATTGCGGGCGGAGGTGGCCAACGTAAGTCCCCTGGCAGCCGTGGTCCGGATCGCGATACGTGTCCGGGATACTCGCATTGTCTATGCCGAAGGTCATCCCCCGCCGTGCGTGCGGTGGTCGCGGTTCTGCCGCTACAATCCGGAGGTTCGCACGTCGGGAAACGTAATGCCCCGCTCGTCTTCGCCTTTGTCGTCATGCGCACACGGCCGTGTCGTGCGCCTCCTGTCCATCGCGCTGCTGTCTCTGTCCGTGCTGTCCGGATGCGATCGGGATCGCGCCGGTTCTGGCCCGGGCGGCGGCCCCGGCAACAGCCCCGGGAGCGCCGGCGACCGACCGACGCCGGTCACCACGTTGTCCCTGCGCCCGGAAGCCTTCGCCGAAAGCACCAGTGCGATCGGTACGGTCAAGGCGCGCGAGTCGGTGACCGTGACCGCGAAAGTCAGCGAGATCGTGCAACGCGTGCATTTCGAGAGCGGCCAGGAAGTCGTTGCCGGTGCGCCGCTGGTGACGCTTTCCGATACGCAGCAGCAGGCCGCGCTGAGCGAGGCTAAGGCCGCCGCCGACGAAGCCGACCGTCTGTACCAGCGTCAACGCGAACTGGCCGAACGCCAACTGGTCTCGCGCGCGCAACTCGACAATCAGCGCGCGGCCCGCGATGCGGCTCAGGCGCGCGTAGCCCAGATTCGCGCCCAACTCGCCGACCGGGTGATCCGTGCGCCTTTCTCCGGCGTGCTCGGTTTGCGTCAGGTGAGTCCAGGCGCGTTGGTCACGCCTGGGACGCCGATCGCCACGCTCGATGATCTGGCGCGTGTGTACGTGGATTTCCCGTTGCCAGAGGCCAAGCTTGCGCAAGTCGGCCCCGGGCAGCATATCGCGGGGCGCGCAGCGGCCTGGCCACAACAGGGCTTCCACGGCGTCGTGTCCACGATCGACGCGCGCATCAATGCGGCCACGCGTTCGGTGCTGGTGCGTGCGGATTTCCCGAATCCGCAGCGTTTGCTGCGGCCGGGCATGCTGATCAATATCGAATTGGCCGGGCGCGAGCGTCAGGCGCTGTTGGTGCCGGAGATCGCCGTGGTGCAGGTTGGCCGCGACAGTTTCGTGTATCGGGTCAAGGGCGACGACAGCGTTGAGCAACTGAAGGTCGAGATCGCCACGCGCAGTGGTGGCAAAGCCGAAATCGCCTCGGGCGCGAACAATGGCGACCGGATTGTGGTCGAAGGCACCGGCAAATTGCGTCCCGGCGCAAAGATCAGCGAGAGTAAGCCGACATCCCCGACGATCGAAGCCGCCGCCCCTGGCGGCGCAACGTCTGGCTCCGCAGTCCCCGCACCCGCGTCGTCCACTTCCCCCGCGGACGGCGCGGCCCGCAACACGGGCTGAGCCATGCGTCTGTCCGATATCTCGATCGAACGTCCGGTGTTCGCCACCGTGCTCAGCCTGTTGCTGGTCGTGCTCGGCGCGATGTCGTACTCCCGATTGACCCTGCGCGAGCTGCCGGCGATCGATCCCCCGGTGGTGTCGGTGGAGGTCGCCTATCCTGGAGCCTCCGCGGGCGTGGTCGAAACCCGGATGACCCAGGTGCTGGAGGACGCGCTCGCCGGGATCGAAGGCATCGAGACCCTGCAATCGCGCAGCGTCAACGGTCGTTCCACGGTCACCATCGAATTCACGCTCGAACGCGATATCGAGGCCGCCGCCAACGACGTGCGCGATGCGGTCAGCCGCGTCGCTTCGCGCCTGCCGGAGGAGGCCGATCCGCCGGAAGTGCAGAAAGCCGACAGCGATTCGGAAGTGATCCTGTGGTTGAACATGAGTTCGACCGCGATGGATACCTTGCAACTGACCGACTACGCGGATCGTTACGTGGTCGATCGCCTGTCTTCGCTCAACGGCGTCTCGCAGATCCGCATCGGCGGCCAACAACGTTATGCGATGCGGGTGTGGCTGGATCGAGACGCGCTGGCCGCGCGCGGTCTGACGGCGGCCGATATCGAAGCCGCCTTACGCGGCGAAAATATCGAATTGCCCGCCGGCAGGATCGAATCGCAGGATCGCGACTTTACCCTGCGCGTGGAGCGCAGCTATCGCAAGCCCGAAGATTTCGCGCAGATTCCGCTAGGCAAAGGCGTCGACGGTTACGTGGTGCGGCTGGGCGATGTGGCCCGGGTCGAACTGGCCTCGTCCGAGCGACGCGCGTATTTCCGCAGCAACGGCGAACCCAACGTCGGTCTTGGGATCGTCAAGACGTCCACCGCCAACAGCCTGGATGTGGCGCGCGCGGCGCGCGCGGAGGCTGAGCGCATCCAGGCGTCGTTGCCCGCCGGAACCCGCATCTTCGTCGCTTTCGACAGTACGATCTTCATCGAAGCGGCGGTCGATCGGGTGTGGTCGACCTTGTTCGAGGCGATCGTGCTGGTGTTGCTTGTGATCTGGCTGTTCCTCGGCAGCGTGCGCGCGGCGCTGATTCCGGCGGTCACCGTGCCGGTATGCCTCATCGCTGCGTTCATCGCACTGTACGCCTTCGGTTTCTCGATCAATCTGCTGACGCTGCTTGCGCTGGTGCTGTGCATCGGGCTGGTGGTCGACGATGCGATCGTGGTGCTGGAGAACATCCAGCGCCGCGCCGATCTTGGTGAGCCGGTGCTGGTCGCGGCCAAACGCGGCACCGCGCAGGTGGCGTTCGCGGTGATCTCGACGACGGCGGTGTTGGTCGCGGTGTTCTTGCCGATCGGCTTTCTAGAAGGCAACACCGGGCGGCTATTCCGTGAACTGGCGGTGGCGTTGGCGGCGGCTGTCGCGATTTCCGCGGCGGTTGCGTTGACGCTCACTCCGATGATGTCCTCGCGGCTGGTGCGCCCGCACGCTCAGGAGCGCTCGAATCGTTTCTATCGCGCTGTGGCCACGCTGCTCGATCGGATCTGTGTCGCGTACCGCCGCATGCTTGAGCGCAGCATCGGACGGCCGCTGCTGTTCGCCCTACTGATGTTGGTTGCGCTGGCCGCGAGCGTGATTCTGTTCAAGCGCGTGCCGAGCGAGTTGGCGCCGCCGGAAGATCGTGGCGTGTTCTTCGCGATGATGGTCGGCCCGGAAGGCGCGGGATTCGATTACAGCGTCGGCCAGATCCGTCAGGTCGAAAATATCCTGTTGAAGCAGGTCGGCGAGGGTAAGCCGCTGCAACGTGTCAACACGCGCGTGCCCGGCGGGTTCGGCGTGAGCGAGGAAATGCACACCGGGCAGGCGATCGTGTTCCTGCAGGACTGGACCAAACGCGAGATCAGTACGGATGATGTGGTCCAGCAGGTGCGCAAGGATCTCGGCAGCCTGCCCGGCGTACGCGTGAATCCGCAGGTCCGCACCGGACTCACCCGGGGCGGGGGACAGCCTTTCCAACTCGTGCTGGGCGGCCCCGAGTACGCCGAGTTGGCGCAATGGCGCGACCGCGTGCTGGCGCGGATGGAAAAAAACCCGAATTTCTTCGCGGCCGATTCCGACTACAAAGAGACCCGGCCGCAGATGCGGGTGATGATCGATCGCGCGCGCGCCGCCGATCTCGGCGTTTCGGTCGGTGCGGTCGGTCGCACCCTCGAAACGATGATGGGCGGACGTCGCGTCACCACCTATGTCGACAACGGCGAGGAATATGACGTGATTCTGCAGGCCGGTCGCGAGGCGCGCGCGACGCCCGCGGACCTCGCCGCGATCCAGGTGCGAGCACGCAATGGCGAGCTGGTGCCGCTGTCGAATCTGGTGACACTGACCGAACTGGCCGAAGCCGGCAGCCTCAACCGTTTCAACCGGCTGCGCGCGATCACCATCTCCGCGGCTCTCGCGCCGGGCTATCGCATGGGCGATGCGGTGGCTTGGGCCGAGCAAACGGTGCGCGAGGAATTGCCGGAAACCGCGCAGGTCGACTGGAAAGGCGAGTCGCGCGAATTCCGTAAGGCCGGCGGCGCGGTGCTGATGACCTTCGCCCTCGCGTTGCTGGTGGTGTATCTGGTGCTCGCGGCGCAATTCGAGAGTTTCATCCACCCGCTGGTGATCATGCTGACCGTGCCGCTGGGTGTGGCCGGTGCGCTGCTCGGATTGTGGCTGTTCGGCAGCACGCTTAATCTTTTCAGTCAGATCGGCATCGTGATGCTGGTCGGTCTCGCCGCCAAGAACGGCATCCTGATCGTCGAATTCGCCAATCAATTGCGCGATCAGGGACGCGGCGTCCGCGAGGCGATCGTCGAATCCAGCGCGGTGCGTCTGCGCCCGATCCTGATGACCTCGGTGGCCACGGTCGTCGGCGCGGTCCCGCTGGTGCTGTCCGGCGGACCCGGGTCGGCCAGCCGCGCGACTATCGGCATCGTGGTGATCGCGGGCGTGTCGTTCTCGACCCTCTTGTCGCTGTTCGTGGTGCCTGCGTTCTATCTGCTGCTCGCGCCGTATACGCGTTCGCCCGAGGCGGTGAAGCACGCGCTGCGGAAACTCGAAGCCGAAACGCCGGTGGCCGGGGGCGAGGCCTGACCACGGCCGTCCCGAAGCGTGGCTGAGCAATGACGATCTTTTCCACGAGAGTGATGTGAAGAGGATGATGCGAGGGAATGACGTCAATGGATGGCTGAAATTCGATCAGCACGCGCGGATGAGGGCATGCCGGTAACGATCGAACATCGCCGCGTCGAAGACGCAGAACACTACCCGCGCCAATGCGCCACGATGCGCGCGCACTGTCGCAACCGCCAGGGTGGTCGCGAGATCGGGCGGATAACCGAACACGCCGCAGCTGATCGCCGGAAACGCGATCGATGCGAGACCGTGGCTCTCCGCCAACCGTAACGACTCGCGATAGCACGAGGCCAACAGATCGGCTTCGCCATGAAGACCGCCTCGCCAGACCGGGCCTACGGTGTGAATGATGTGGCGCGCCGGGAGATCGAAACCGGGCGTGATCCGCGCCTCGCCGGTGGGGCATCGGACGAAGGGGCGGACCGTCGGGATCGCGCGGCACGCGGCAGACAATGCCGGCCCCGCCGCACGGTGGATCGCCCCGTCGACGCCGCCGCCGCCGGCCAGCGCTTCGTTGGCGGCGTTGACGATGGCGTCGAGCCGCAACGCGGTGATATCGCTGTGCAGGAGATCGATGCGCATCCGCGGATACTACGGCCGATCTGGTCGGCGTGGGCCTCTGTGTGGTGAAGCATGAGCGCTCACCCCGCGGGCGCTGCCGCCTGCGGCCCCAAGTGACGCCCGGCGGGGTATGCTTGCGCGACGATCGTCTGCCGGGGGAGTCATGGACAAACGCGATGTGCCGCAGGCCGCGCTGGATGCGCTGATGCGCGGCGACAAGATCGAGGCGATCAAACTCATCCGCGAGGCCACGGGCGGTGACCTCAAAGGCGCCCTGGATATGGCGCAACGGGTGCTCATGCAGATCCAGCAGAACCAGCAGACCCTGCGCAAGGGCGAGCATGCCGGTCCGCATCACGTGTCGGAGACCCAGGGGCAGCGCGAGAATCGCGAGCGGACGCAGAACATCCTCTCCGTGAAGCACACTCCCACGGTGATGCCCGGCGACAGCGGTGGACGCGGTGTGATTTGGCTGCTGCTGATCGGTGTGGCGGCCGTGGTGTTCTGGCTGTTCGGCCAATAAGGTCCACGGCGCCGCGTAACACCCGGTTGGTGCTGGAGAAGGAAAGAGGGAATGCGCGGATCCATCGAGGTTGCGGAACAGATCGCCGATCTGATGATGCGTGGACAAACCAGCCAAGCGCTGAAGCTGCTGATGGCCGTGGATGGCGATCAGGGGCGCAACGACATGCTCGATGCGGTCGGCAGGATCTTCGACAGGGTTACGGTGGAAAAGCAGCGTAGCGGCAAGGTCGGCATCCACAAGGCGGCGCTTGATGCTTTGCGCTCGGAACGGTTGCTGAGCGGCGTGCGTGTGCATGCCGTCAACAGTGGCGATCGCAACAGCGCTTGGATCTGGTTTTGGGCCTTGTTGCTCGTGGCGGCGCTCGTCGGCATGGCGTGGTATTCGTCGCGCTGAAACCGTTGTGTCCCGCTCGCGCGTAGAATGCACGCATGTCCGAACGCCCCCCTTACGCGCCCGCAGAGCCTCCGCGCCGTCAGCGCGACGCCGAATTGCGGTTCTACGGCCTGAATGCGATCAAGGCGGTGTTTGCATGCCGGCCGCAGGCGATCCGCAAGTTGTATCTCGCCGAAGCGCGCATTCCGCAGTTGCAGCCGTTGTTGAAATGGTGCGTCGCGCAGCGGGTGGGTTACCGCGTGGTTGACGAGGCCGATCTGCACAAACTCGCCGCCAGCGCGCATCACGAAGGCGTCGTCGCCGATGTGCTGCGCGAAGAACCGCTGCCGTTATCGACCTGGTTGCGCGAGCTGTCTGCGGGGCAGTGCTGCGCGCTGTGGCTCGACGGCGTGGGCAACCCGCACAATTTGGGCGCGATTCTGCGCTCGGCCGCGCATTTCGGCGTGGCTGCCTTGCTGCTGCCGAAGCATTCGCCGTTGGCGTTATCCGGCGCCGCGGCGAGAGTCGCCGAAGGTGGGGCCGAAGCCGTCCCCTTCGTGCGCATGGGCCGCGAGGACAACGCCATCGCGCAACTGCGCGGCGCGGGATTCGCACTGGCGGCCACAGTAGTCCGCGGCGGCGATGATCTGTTCGCGACCAAGCTGCCGCGTCGTCTGGTCTACGTGCTCGGTGCGGAAGGCGAGGGCATGGACGCGGAGCTGGTCAAGGCCTGCGATCTGCGCTTGTCGATTCCCGGCAGCGGCGCGGTGGAGAGCCTCAACGTCGCCTCTGCGACCGCAGTGTTGCTGGCGCAGTGGGCACGGGCGGGGTAGTCCGATAACGAAGCGCTATCCCTCCGCGGTTCGATATCGTCCCGGCGCCGCTAAGGAATCTCTGAGCAACGCCATCCTGGTGTGATTCAGAGTGTGATTCAGAGTGTGATTCAGAGTGTGATTCAGACGTCGCAGACGCAGGCCAAGCCTGCGTCTGCGACCGCGGGGTCAAGTCCTTGCGCGCTTGATCCGCGAGATCGCCCTCCATGGTGCGCGGAACTAACAGACTGTTGAAATGCGCGCCGCCTGTCCGTGTTGATCTCAGGGTCCACGTGCCGGATGGCGAAGCTGAAAGCCCGCATTGGCGTGCCATCGACGACCTGATACAACCTTTCGATCGCGGCTGCGGCCGAATGCGCCACCAAGCCATAAGCTTTATCGAGCGCGTCTTGGTGGACGCTGACGTGGATGGCGGTTTTTGCCATCGGCGTGAGCGGCGGCATCGCTGGTTTGCAGCGTGACAGTTTCCATGACGTACTCCTGGCGAGAGGGCGTGCGATCTCACGATCGTATTCTGCTGCTGCGCAGCAGCGATCGCATTCTCGAACAGGATGCCGGTCGCATGCGCCAGCGGCTGATAGATCGCGGACATCGCTGGCGACTCGGCGACCACCTTCACGTTGCTCTGAGTGACCGCATCGGTGATCTGGGGGGTGACGGGTTATCGGTCATCGTCGTTTCCTTGCGCGGTCTGGAATTGCAGAGGACGACCGATGGCGACGGGCGGGCGCCGTCGCATGCAGGCGTCCGGCTACGGCGCTGCGGCTGGCGTTTTCGGCGCGCTGCCGAAGCTGCCGTCGGCCGATGCCGCGAGGTAGGCGAACACTGCATAGGCGGCGGTGTTCTGCGCCAACGCTGCCGGGTCGATTTTGTCGAGCGTGTCGTCGGGCGTGTGGTGCAGATCGAAATAATCGCTGCCGTCCTGCGCCAGCCAGCCCCAAATCGCGCCTTTTTCCGCGATGGGGCCGACATCCGGGCCCGGGCCGCCTTTTTCGCTGGTCTCGATGCCAAGCGGTTTCAGCGCCGCGGCGATCTGCGCGATCGCGCCGCGCGCGTGCGGCGCGGCGTTGCTGTTGAAGGCGTAGATGTGGCCGGCGCCGAAATCGCTTTCGGCGACGATCTGATGCCTGGCGACATTGGCCGCCTGCGCGTCGGCATAGGCCTTGCCACCGTAGAGTCCGTGTTCCTCGTTGGCGAAGGCGATGACGCGGATCGTGCGCGGTGGACGCTGTGCTTTCGGCAGCCGTCCGATCAGATGTCCGGCGGCCATGGTGATGCCGATGCCTGCGCCGTCGTCGACCGCGCCGGTGCCCAGATCCCATGAGTCGAGGTGTCCGCCGATCACCACCACGTCATCGCGCAGGCCGTGCTGGCTGCCGGTGATTTCGCCGATGACGTTGTAGGACGTGGCGGCGCCATCCCAACCGCAATCCAGACTGATGCGCACACGAGCCGGTTTGCGCAGGGTGTTGCCGAGCTGGGCCAGGCGGGCGAGCTGATTGGCGTCCGGCGCGCTGAGGGCTGCCGAGGGAATCGGGGTCAGACCCTCATCGAAACGGGTCGCGCCGGTATGCGGGAAACGATGGCTGTCGGTGCCGGCCGAACGCATCAGATAACCGATCGCGCCGGCGCGAATCGCGGCCGAAGGGCCGCGGCTGCGAGTACGACTGCCCGGGCCGTAACCGCTGCCGTCGCGTGCGCGGCTCATGCGGTAATCGACGAAGGCGATTTTGCCGGCGAGCGAGCCCGCCGGTGCGGCTTCGAGCGCGGCGAGATCGGCGAAGCGCACGACCTCGCCTTCGATCGTGCCGCCCGGGCTGCCGCCGAGCGCGGTGAGGGTCAGCGGTTGCGCATAGTCGCCGAGGATTTCGCCGCGCTCGCTGCGCCGCACCCAGCGCGGGAAACTCACCGGCTGCAACCATACTTTGTCGTAGCCGAGGGTCTTGAACATCACCTCCGCCCATTGCACCGCACGCGCATCCGCCGCGCTGCCGCCGGGGCGCGGCCCCACTTGGGTGGTCAGCGACTCGACGACGTTCCAGGAGGTGAGATCGTCCAAGGCGCGCACGCGCAGCGTATCGGCGATGCCCAATGCGGCATCAGGGATGCGGATTTCGCGCGGCGGCGTCGCTCCGGCCATGAACGCGGCGGTCGCGATAGCCGCGCACAACGCGGCGGAGAAGAACGTGGAACTCGACATGTGGCGCATTGGCGATCGGCTCAGAGGGACGCGGGGCGGTGGAGGCAGGGTCTCATGCGGTTTCCGTGTTTCCCATCACCGGACGAGGATGTCGGTGTGGACAGCGGCGCATCGGGGCATTGGGAAAAAACATTCGACGAAGTGCGGGTCAAGGCCATCGACGCAAAAAAGCGCTGAAAACGTTCGTCGCGGCGCGATAGGCGGCGGCCGATTGACCGGCAACAGCGATCGACGTGATCGGCGATGGCTTCGGCCGGGGGGACGGACCGCGGTCTCGCCGACCGCGGCTTGATATGCATCAGCGCATCGACATCGGCGCCGACGAAGGCTTATTTCTTCAGCGAGTCGCGGATTTCGCGCAACAACAACACCTCTTCGGTCGGTTCCGCAGGCGCGGCGGCCTCCGCCTTCTTCATCCGGTTCATGATCTTGATGACCATGAACAATACGAAGGCGATGATGGTGAAATCGATGATGGTCTGAATGAAGGCGCCGTACTTCAGCATCACCGCCGCCGCCATTTCTTTGCCGTCCGGGCCGATGACCGCATCCTTGAGCGTGATCGCGGCGTCGTTGAAGTTGATGCCGCCGAGCATCATGCCGATCGCAGGCATAATCACGCCGTCGACCAGCGAACTGACGATCTTGCCGAAGGCCGCGCCGATGATCACGCCGACGGCGAGATCGATGACGTTGCCCTTCATCGCGAATTCCCGGAATTCACTCATCATGCCCATGATCCGCTCCCGCGTTTTGGATGGTGGCGGCGAGTCTACAGGCTGAGTGCCGGAGGCGCGATAGCGCAGTCGAGGCGGATCAGATCATCCAGCCGGCCCAGGCACCGGTCGCCGGGTTGCAAGGGCCCGACGCCTGCCGGCGTGCCCATGAACACCAGATCTCCGGCACGCAGGGCGTAGAGTTTGGAAAGTTCGTGCAGGATATCGGGCACGTCCCAGATCATCAGTTCGAGTCGGGCGCGTTGGCGTTCGACGCCATTCACTTCCAACGTAAGCACCCGCGGGCCGAGCGGTCCCACCTCGGATGCGGGCAATAACGCACTGACCGGCGCCGATTGATCGAAAGCCTTCGCCGTGTCCCAAGGCAGGCCTTTGGCTTTCGCTGCGGTTTGCAGATCGCGGCGGGTCAGATCCAGACCGATGCCGTAGCCGAGAATCAGATCACCGGCCTGCGCCGGATCGAGTACGCCACCCGGCGCGTCACGGCCCAAGGCGACGATCAGTTCGATTTCATGGTGCAGATCGGCCGTCCCCGGAGGGTAGGCGGCGACGCCATGGGTCACGATGGCGTCGGCAGGTTTCAGAAAAAACACCGGTTGGCCGCGGTCGGCTTTCGAGGCGGGCGCTTCTGCGCCCATTTCCTTGGCGTGATCGGCGAAATTACGTCCGACGCAGTAGATCCGCCGCACCGGGAACATCCCGGACGGGCCCGACGCGCTATCGCGGCTGCGCAACGGGATTCGAGGCCGGAGCGGCGTTTCGATCAGATCATGTCGTTCGATGCCCATGCCGCGATCATCGCCCGACGAAGGGGCGCGCGTCGAGTGGCGTGCACAAAAATGACTGGCCGGTTCGAATCACGTCTCGTGCCGTACGAGCGATTGGAACCTACCTCATCATCGGGTGCGGCCGCACGCGAGGCCGACAGCGGGCAGCGAGCGATGCGCCGCCGCGGCGGAGTCAGCGGCCGGAATTCAATACAGGCCGGCGCAGAACGCGGTATTCGCCCTCGACCACGTTCGCTCCCTGCTTCGCCGCGGACGCTCCGGAGGCGAGCGGCTTACCGCGCTGGCGATAGGCGCGGAACAGCATGGTGGCGGCGAGCATCGCCGCCCCCACGATCAGACCGAACACCAACAGGATCGCCAGCAAGCCCAGACCGATCGCCGTGAGGGCGACACGCAACACGCGATGACGAGGTTTGCGCGGAGCGAACCACGCGCGCGCGTGGCGGTTGAAAGCGCGGGAGGAAAAAACGTGCATGTCTTCGAGTCGTGACAGACTATGGCCATTGGCCGGATGGCGCAGTATCGGGCGCGGGATGGAAGAGGGTGTGAGAAGTTCGTTAAGTTCGGACGAGGAGAGGTCAGGCGTCGTCGTCGCACGGCTCTCGGAGATTCCCGACGAAGGCCTGCTCGAAGTGGAGGCCACCATCGATGGCGTCGCCGAGTCGTTGATCCTGCATCGCGTCGGCGCCGAAGTGCGCGCCTGGCTCAACGTCTGTCCGCATGCGGGCAGACGACTCGATTGGGCGCCGGGCAAATTCCTGCGCTCCAAAGACGGTCTGTTGATCTGCGCCGCGCATGGCGCCAGTTTCGAACTCGGCCGTGGTCAATGCGTCGCCGGTCCTTGCCGAGGCGACGCATTGCGGATGGTGGCGGTGGAAGTGGTCGGCGAAGACGTAGTCGCGAACGTAACGCGTTCTTTGTCGTCGGATCCGTCGGGGGCGCCATGAAATCCGTACGCGTGACCAGACGCACGCTCAGGCATGCGGTTGAGGTTGCGATTAGAGCCTCTACGCCGATGGTCGTGCTGACGCTGCTGTTCATCACTGCGTGCACGCATCAGGCCGATGCGGACATCTCAGCTGCGGGCCAATCGCCGCAGCCGAGTGCAGGCCCTGAGCGGGACGCGACTGCGGTGACGGCGCTGAACCGGGCGGCATCCGCCGCAACCGCGTCGCAAGCGGTCATGGCGCTTCCGAAGATGGTGGTGCACAAGAGTCCGACTTGCGGTTGTTGCGGGGCCTGGGTCGAGCATATGCGTGCAGCAGGATTCAGCGTCGAAGTGCGCGACACGGACGATCTGGGCCCGATCAAGGAAGCGCTGGGCGTTCCTTACGGCAAGGGCTCTTGTCACACCGCCGAAGTCGGCGGCTATGTCGTCGAGGGCCATGTGCCGGCGGAGGACGTGAAGCGATTACTGGCCGAGAAACCACATGCGAAGGGCTTGGCGCTGCCGGGGATGCCTGCAGGTTCTCCAGGCATGGAAATGCCGGATGGCAGGACCGAGGCGTATACGGTCGAATTGATAGCGAACGACGGCGGTATGACTGCTTTCGCGCGTCACGGCCAGGCGCATTGACAGCGCGCGCGTCGCAGCGGTTTTCGTCATGCGCGCGCATTGATCCGCTCCGCTCGCGATCGTCGTCGGACGCCGCTGCATCATCCGCTATCCTATGGCGATGCCGCCGTCGCCCGATTCGCTCGATTACGCCGCCCGGGTCGACTTCGTGGTCGAATTGGCCGGACGCCTGCACGCTTATGGCACGACAGCGCATCGTCTCGAAGGGTCGGTCACCGCCGTATCCGCGCGATTGGGGTTGGATTGCGAGGCCTGGTCGAATCCGACCGGAATGATTCTCTCGTTCGGCGAAGCCGGGCGCGGCCGACGCGACACGGTGCGCGTGATCCGTTCCTCTCCGGGGACCATCGACCTCTACAAGCTTTCCGAGACCGACCGGATCGCCGATGCGGTCACTTCGGGCGCGATGGGGCTGGATGCGGGGTTCGAGGCGATGCGCGCACTGGATCGTCCGCCCAGTTGTTTGAGCTTGATCCTGACTGCGTTCGCGTTCCGCCTGTCGGCGGCGAGCGCCGCGGGCCTGCCGCGCCTGCCGTGGCTGGATACCGCGGTCGCCGGCACCACCGGGTCGTTGCTCGGCCTGCTCGCGGTCGCCACGAT